>JAACFF010000114.1 GCA_009937635.1 Chloroflexota bacterium | reverse complement strand
TGGCGCATCAAGCGCCGTACCCGGTGTTTTCCGCAAGGGATGCCTTCATCCTGCAATATACGCCAAATACTTTCATATCCGTATGTTTCTCGACAGTGTGGCGGGGAACGCTCTTCGATGAGGAGCGAGATCTGCCACCCCTCCTCGAGGCTGGCGACCGAATTGGTCCCCTTTACCTGCACTCCACAAAGGCCTGGCTCGCTATGCTGTTCGACGATCATTCCAGTGTTGAGGAGCAGACCGATCAGGTCGAGCCCTACCTCGAGGCGGCCACCGGGGCGCTGGACGCGGCCATTGTCGCCTTCGTCTTTGGTCTTCGTCGTGCCCGCGAGCTCCGCGAACTCCCTGCGGATACCGATCGCGAGCATTCACTTCGGGAGTACATCGATTTCCTAGAACGCAGCGCCCGTCACGCACCGATAAACTTCGCACACAAGCTCTCGCTCGTGCGGGCCGAAGTGCACCGCGCGCGGGGAGAAGTCTTATTGGCCATGCAGGCTTACGAAAAAGCCAGCCAGGGAGCCAGGGAAAACGGCTACCCGAGCGAAGCCGGGTTGGCCCATGCTCTCGCCGCTGAGTTTTTTCAAGACCTTGGCCTGCACCAGGCAGCCTTTCATAACTTAGAACAGGTTGCACAGGCCTGGCGACATTGGGCGCTAATGCGCTTGTCGAAAACCTGAGCCACCGATTTACAGATCTTCTAGAAACCTCAGGGTTGTCGTTGCAGAGCTCAACCGGCAGGATACTAACAACGGTTACCCAACTCATTTCCTCAATCCAATTTGATTTAGAAAGTATCACCAATGCTTCGCAGATACTCGCTACCGAAACCAATCTCGAGCAACTTTGCAACAAAATGATGGGTTTGCTGATGGCCAACTCAGGCGCAAAAAAAGCAGTGCTGTTATTGAAGCGAGAAAATGAATGGTTCATACAGACCCGAAAAGATATAACAACCGATGAACATACCGATCTTTTGCATAAGCCCTTCAATCCGACTGACCGCGAGACTGAAATCATCCCAGAATCGGTCTTCAATTATTGTAAGAGGACGAAAGATGTGCTGGTCTTGGGGGATGCGCAACGAGATCAACGTTTCGCCGAGGACCGAATGGTCAAAAATAAGGTCCGATCGATTGCCTGCCTCCCTGCCTTGAGCCAGGGGCAACTCCAGGCTATGCTGTATCTTGAAAACAGCCAAACGGCCGATGTTTTTACTCACGAAACTGTAGGCATTCTCAAACACCTTTCTGCCCAGTTCGCCATCTCTGTGGAGAATGCAATTCTCTACAATAGTCGCAACGCAATGGTCGGGGAACTTCAAGAAAGTAAAGAACGCTACGAACTGGCCGTTGTCGGATCCACCGCCGGCCTCTGGGACTGGGATATTCTCTCTGACACAGTGTATTATTCTGATCGTTTTAAAGAGCTCTTGGGTTATGTACCTGAGGAATTATCGGACTCACTGGATGAGTTTTGGAACCGGATCCACCCCGATGATTACCAGACCACGCGGCAGGCTATCGACCAACATCTTGAAGAACGGGTGCCTTTCCAGGTTGATTATCGCCTCCAAACCAAATCTGGAGAGTATCGATGGTTTCATGCTAGAGGAAACGCTATCTGGGGTGAAAATGGCAGAGCCATGCGCATGTCTGGCTCTATGACCGACTTCACCGAGCGCAAGCAAGTTGAAGAAGAACTTAAGCAAAGCGAGGAGCAATTCCGCAGCCTCATGGAGCGCTCTCCATTAGCTATCGAGATACTGAATCCCGATGGACATATCAGCCAGGTGAATGCTGCCTGGATGAGTCTCTATGGCGTCAATGAGGAAGAGACCAAAGAAGTGCTGGCGCAGTACAACATGCTCAGTGACAGTCAGATTGTAGATCAAGGTATTATGCCACTGGTTGAGCAAGCCTTCTCAGGACAGCATGTCGTCCTGCCGCCCTTTCAATACGATGCCAGCCGAACGGTGGAAGAACTGGGCTTGAAACATATAAAGCCGAAAGCGCCCTGGATTCAATGTCACCTGTACGCAGTCAAAGATGCCACTGATCAGATTACCCACGTCGTTAATATTTACATGGACATTACAGAACTCAAGCGGGCCGAGCAGGAGACACAAGAACAAAGGGAAGCGCTGGCGCGGGTAGACCGCACCACGAGCATGGGGCAGCTAACCGGATCGATTTCCCACGAACTGAACCAGCCGCTGACCGGCATTCTCAGCAATGCGCAAGCTGCGGAAATGATGCTCGATAGCGGCCATTGGGAAAAAGAGGAAATATCAGAGATCATGGCCGACATCGTAGCGGACGCGAAACGCGCCGGGGATGTCATTCGCAATCTGCGCCAGCTCTTTCGTAAACAGAGAGTGGAGTTCTTGCCCATCGATATCAACGCTATTGTGGATGAAACAACAAAATTGCTCCACAGCGAGTTTATCATCCAGCGTGTCTTGCTAACGACGCAATTTGATTCATCGATGCCATGGGTGAATGGTAACAGAATCCAGATCCAGCAGGTCCTGCTCAATCTCGTCATAAATGCCAGCCAGGCCATGGATGACAAGGCTGGCGAAGACCGGCAAATCGATATCGCCACGGCATCCGTTGCCGGCGAGGTCAAAGCTTGGGTAGAAGACAATGGTTCGGGAATTGACCCGAATGTGATTGATGGTATTTTCGAGCCGCTGGTAACCTGGAAACCAGGCCACATGGGTATGGGCCTGGCGATCAGCAATTCGATCATCAAAGCCCATGGTGGAAGAATGTGGGCGGAGAACAGGCCTGAGGGAGGCGCCCGTGTGGGCTTTACACTCCCCGTGCCGATAGAGGAAGAAGAAGCGTGAGCGTACCAACAGTCTCCATTATGGACGATGATCCATCCGCCCGCCGGGGACTCACACGTCTTGTAAAAGCGGCCGGCATGCACGTGAAATCGTATGCTTCGGCCAGAGATTTTCTAGATTCTGGCAATTACGACGGTCCTGGCTGCATTGTCCTTGATGTAAGAATGCCTGATATGACGGGTCCGGAACTGCAGGCGGAATTGGTCGAGGTCGAGTACAGCATGCCGATTATTTTCCTTTCCGCACACGCAGATGTTGAGATAACGGCCGAGGCCATGAAGAAGGGCGCTGTTGATTTTCTGACAAAGCCCGTTGACCGGGATGATCTTTTGGAAGCCATTTATGCCTCGCTGGCCAAAGACGCAGAGAACCGCGCGCACAGGGCCAAAATCGCCACCATTCGCGAGCAGATCAAAGCTTTGACGCCGCGTGAGTACGAAGTCATGATCTATGTGATCACCGGCATGCTGAATAGGCAGATCGCGGCGGAATTGGGTATTTCCGAGGAAACGGTCAAGATCCATCGCGGCCGGGTCATGAAGAAGCTTGAGGTCGAATCCGTAGCTGAACTCGTTCGCCTTTGTGAGAATGCCGGCATCCCGCCCACATAACGCCAACATCAGCAGCCGGGCTGATGGCTATGGTCCTGACCGAGAAAGGGGCGCGGCCAGCAAGGTCGTCTCTGCCCCAGGTGAAGTCGCCGTGTTAGACATTGCGGTCACCGAAGAGGGTGTGGTTGTCATTTGAACGGATTTTCCATATCGTCGCCCTTCTGTATAATTAAGAAAAGACAGAGGCTATCTGAAGCAGAGACTCATTACAACAGAACCTTGGGATTGGTATGACCGCAGCTGGCGATCTTCCGTCAATTCTACAAACGAAACTATTCCGTGTTCCGCTTTCGAAAGACCATGTGCAACGGCCGTATCTGCTCGAACGGCTGCAGCAAGTAAAACGATACCCTTTGACCGTTGTCAGCGCCCCCGTCGGCTATGGAAAATCCGTCCTTTTGAGTAGTTGGTCTGAGCAATGCGACTGTCACAGTGCCTGGCTGTCGCTTGATGAGAATGACAACGATCTAGGTTCATTTGAGAGCTATTTTCTCGCTGCGTTGCAAAGTGTGATTCCGTCGTTTGGCCAGGGATTGACGGAAGCAATTGCTGGTGGCAGATTACCCCCGACGCCAGTTTTCGTCGAAATATTATTTAGGGAGCTCGGCCAAATAGAAAACGACATTGTGTTAATGATTGACGATTATGGCGTCATCACCAATGATGATGTCCATCAGCTCATTACTGAGCTTATGAAGCACCCGTATCCTAAATTTCATCTTGTACTGGGCACGCGCTACGACCCCCCATTGCCGCTAAATGAGTGGCGTGCTCGAGATCAGATTCTTGAATTTCGGTCTGTTGATCTGCGCTTTTCGTTAGAAGAGACGGGAACTTTTCTGCAGCGAGCGATAAATGTGCAGCTGGACGAGGAGACGATCGCCGCTCTGAACGCCAAGACCGAAGGGTGGGCTGCGGGTCTGCGCCTGGCGATCCTAACTGCCTCCCGCATTGAGGATTTTCCGGGTCATGTCGACAAGATCGGTGGCAGCAACGCGTATATCAGGGATTACCTGACCTCTCAGGTTCTCTCTGGCTTGCCGGCCGAAACGCAACTGTTCCTCTTACAGACGTCGATCCTAGACCAGCTTTGCGCATCCCTGTGCCAGGCTGTGATTATGCTGGAAAGCCCTATCATAAACGCGCAATCGACATTACTGGCGTTGGAAGCCGCAAATATTTTCATGATACCGTTGGACGACTCGCAGCAATGGTTCCGCTATCACCATCTGTTTGACGAGTTCCTGCAAATTCGCCTTCGCGAAGGTAATTCATCCGAAGTAATCGCTGCGCTGCACTGCCGGGCTAGTGACTGGTTTGCGGGGCATGGTTTCATTGAGGAAGCACTGCACCATGCGATGGCCGCCAATGACATGGAAAGAGCAGTGAAAATCGTGGCTGCGAACCGGAATGAGTTGATTAATCAGGAAAGCTACCGTCACCTCTCACGCTGGATTCAGATGTTTCCACGAGAGGTAATTGAGGAATCCCCTGACTTGCTGCTAATTGATGCCCATTTGGCCCAGACAGTTCGTTTTGACATCGTCGAATTGTACCAAATTGTTGGAAAGATCGACGCTCTACTCGAGCATCTGGACCTTGAACCACGGAAGGCGCAACTTCTTTTGGCCGAGAACAATGCTTTTCGCGGGACTGCATTATTCTACACGGACGTCGAGACCTCCCTTGTTAGCCTCAGGAAAGCCTTGGAGATATTGCCCCAAATTTGGTATGTGCAACGCAATTATTGCTGGGTATACGGCGCTGTAGCGCTGCAATTGATGGGTAATTTTCGTGACTTATCTAGTTGGATTAAACAAGGCCGACGGGAGGACCTGGCAGTCAGTGATGGTCCCAGGACACGAAATGCATTAGCAGAAATAATCGTGTGTTGGATAGCCGCCAACCTGACGGCTTTACACAATATTGGCGAGTTCGTTCTAGAGAATACGCCAAAAGGTGGTTACTGGGAAACGCAAGGTTGGGCCAACCATTATCTGGCGTCCGTCTATTACCAGCGCAATGACCTGGAAAGGGCTAAGCACTATGCTGAGCAAACCTTCAGCAATAGATATTATTACCCTACTGCCAATGTTGATAGTGCATTCATCCTGATCATGATTCTTCAGGCAAAAGGTAAGCCGGAAGAGGCCTGCGAAATGCTCAAGACGGCCTTTGACTTTGCAACGGAACTGCGCAGTATGCCCTTCACTTTCTTGGTGCAGTCCTTTCAAGTAGAACTTGCCGTGATGCAAGGTCAGGCAAACGAACATATCCAGTGGGCAGAGCAGGCGTACGCACAACTGCAACTTACACCAATGTATTCGTTCTATACCCCACAGCTAACCATTGCTAAGGTGCTGTTGGCTGCAGGAACAGCAGAATCCCGTAGGTTGGCTGCAGATTGCTTGCAACAGTTGCATGAGTATAGTGAATCCACGCACCATACTCGGATTTTGATTGAAGTGTTGGCCCTTGAATCGTTGCTTCATGGAGCAAATGATGACGAAGAAGTGGCGCTAATAGTTTTGGAAGAGTCGTTGGCGCTGGCCCAGCCCGGAGATTTTATACGGCTTTATGTTGACCTAGGACCCGAGATGGTTAATTTACTGCAGCGCTTGCAGAACTGCAGCCCAAATGCTGGCTACATCGAGTCTATCCTCCGTGCATTTGTCGAAGAGTCGCAGCTTGTATCACAATCGAACGGAAACGAACAACTGATCGAGCCGCTCACTGCCCGCGAGTTGGAGATACTTGGTTACTTGGAGAGACGGTTCGACAACAGGGAGATCGCCGACGAGCTTGTCATAACCCACGCGACGGTTAAACGCCATACAATCAATATTTACCAAAAACTCAACGTCCACGACAGGCGCGAAGCGGTTGAGGCGGCGAGGATCCTGGGCATACTTCCTCTGCCTTAACCAGTTTTTCTCACACCCCCTGCAGACAGAAAAAATACACCCCGTCTACACCTCCCAGGTGCTGTTGCTCCCTGCCTCCTTGCCTTATCATGTAAGTAGGGCAAGTGTCCGATTTATGCTGTAAAGTTATGTGAAGTCCACGGCTGTTTGTTGACATAGAAGGTTTTATTATGGAGCAATTCCCGCTTTTACCAATGGATATGCCTGCCACCTATCGCATTTGTGTCGTGGGCGACATTGATAATGATTATGCAGAACGATATTGGGGAATGAAGCTCAGTCCTATTGAACAAACTGGTGAGCCGGAACAAACAGCATTGGTTGGGGAAGTCGCTGACCAGGCAGCTCTGGTGGGCATCATTAACGCTCTCTATAACGCAGGGCATACCGTTGTTTCTGTCGAACGTATGCTTCCCGATACAAATCTCCCCAAGGACAATACGAAGGAGGAAGCTTAAGGAAATGACATTGTGAATTAGGTGATCGGGTTGAGCTTTTTTTGCAATAGTGGTCAACGGAAATCGTATCTTGATTAGTAACCAGGTAGAAGGAGGTATGATGAAAAGCAGATTTACAATCGCAATATTACTGCTCTCGATGTTCGTGGTCACTGGCTGTATCTCCAAATCGCTGGAAGAAGCGCAGGTTGACTTTTGCCAGGCTCTCGTGGCCTATGGTGATGCGGTGCAAGCGCTGCAAAACGTCAACCACAGCACGACCGTAGAAGAACTGCAGGCAGCTCGTGATAACGTGTCCGATGCCCGCGATGCCGTTGGAGATGCGGCTGTAGATTTGCGTGAAGCGCGGATCCGCAGCGCTGAAAATGCCTGGGAGAACACCCAGGAGGCAATCAACGACATTTCTGGCGATGCTACTCTGGGCGAAGCAGCCGCCATTGTTCGGAGACAGGCATTAATACTGGCAACTGAGATTGACAAAATCAGTAACGTGAGCTGCCGTCGTCGTTAGGACGACCAATCTACGCAAAAGGAGGACCTACATATGTCTGAAGAAATTAATAACGAAGCATCGGCAGAGGAAAAGAAGGGGGGCTTTAAGTTCCCTACTGCTTATACCGTTCTATTCCTACTACTTATCCTGGTGGTCATAGCCACCTGGATCATTCCAGCAGGACAATATGAGACGAACGAGGATGGCGAACCCATCCCCGGCAGCTACCATCAGGTTGAGCAAAATCCGCAAAAGATCATTGCCGATGGCCTGATGGCGCCTGTTAACGGCATGTACGGAATCGAAGGCGAGGATGGCTCGGTAAGTGTTTACAATTCCGGAGGTCTGTATGGAGCTATCGATGTGGCTCTATTCGTCCTCGTCATTGGCGGTTTCTTGGGCATGACAATGGCCACAGGCGCCATTGATGCCGGCATCGGCAAAATTACCTCGGCCCTGAAAGGACGGGAAAAGTGGATGATCGCCATATTGATGATCGTCTTTGCTTTGGGTGGCACCAGTTACGGCATGGCTGAAGAATCCCTGGCCTTTTACGGCCTGATAATCGCCGTGATGATCGCAGCCGGTTATGATGCCTTGACTGGGGTAGCCATCGTCATGCTCGGGGCTGGAATTGGCGTATTGGCATCTACCGTGAACCCCTTTGCCACCGGCATCGCCTCAGGATTTGCCGGCGTCTCCATAGCCGACGGCCTGGTGTCCCGCCTCATCATCCTGGTGATAGGAACCATCATCGGCATAATCTTCGTTATGCGCTACGCCGAGAAGGTGAAGAAGGATCCCAGCCAATCCCTTGTTTTTGACCAGAAGGAGGACAATGAGCGGCGTTTCTTGAGCAGTGCAGGGGCAGACGCTATGCCTGATTTCGACCGCCGCCGCAAAATCATCCTTGTTCTCTTCATCCTGGCCTTCCTGATCATGATTTACAGCGTCATCCCCTGGGAAGATCTGGGACTGCCCTTTCCGACATGGTGGTGGTGGTTCGGAGAATTTACGGCCCTCTTCCTGGGATTTGCTATCGTCATCGGCATCGTCGGCCGTCTGGGTGAAGCGGGCATCTCTGAAACCTTTATCAACGGCGCACGCGATATGCTGGGCGTGGCCCTGGTCATCGGCCTGGCGCGTGGCATCAGCGTCATCATGACCAATGGCCTGATCATCGATACTGTCCTTTTCTGGGCGGAGAGTGCTGTCGGCGGTCTGAGCGGATTGGCCTTTATCAATCTCGTTCACCTGCTCTACCTTCCGCTGGGCTTTCTCATTCCCTCGTCTTCCGGTCTGGCCACGGTATCCATGCCCATCATGGCCCCACTGGCGGATACGGCCGGCGTCGATCGCAGTCTGGTAGTCACAGCTTACCAATCAGCCAGCGGTCTGCTGAACCTGGTCAACCCGACCTTTGCCGTCGTCATGGGCGGGCTGGCATTGGGCAGAGTTCGCTTCGACAAGTGGCTGCGTTTCACCATACCGCTGCTCATCGCACTGTTCATTGTTTATGCCCTTGTGCTGAGTATCGGCACATTTTTCCCTGGCAGCTTTGCCTTTTAGCGAAGATTGGTCCAATTTCGATCGCCACGTCGGGTATTTCCGCCGCGCGGAAATTGGACCAATCTCAATTTCAAATCCATTGGAGGTAAAAAATGGCATTCAATTTACGTAATCGCAACTTTGTAAAACTTCTCGATTTCACCCCGGCAGAAATCAAATTCCTGCTCAAACTTTCGGCCGACCTAAAAGCAGCCAAATACGGCGGCTATGAAGTTCAACGTCTGGTCGGCAAGAACATTGCCTTGATTTTCGAAAAATCATCGACGCGCACGCGCACTTCTTTCGAGGTTGCAGCCTACGACCAAGGGGCCAATGTGACCTACCTGGGACCAGCTGGCTCCCATATAGGCCATAAAGAGACCATGAAGGACACGGCCCGCGTGCTGGGGCGCACTTACGACGGCATCGAGTATCGGGGCTTCGCCCAGGCGACCGTCGAGGAACTAGCCGCTTATGCCGGCGTGCCGGTGTGGAACGGCCTGACGGATGAATACCATCCCACCCAGATCCTGGCCGACGTGTTGACGATGACCGAACACACCTACAAGGATCTGCCTGAAATAGCCTACTGTTTTCTGGGCGATGCGCGCAACAACATGGGCAACTCGCTCATGGTAGGCGGGTGCAAATTGGGAATGGATGTGCGCCTCTGTGGTCCAAAGCATCAGTGGCCGGAAGAGTCGCTTGTTGAACAGTGCAAGGAAATCGCAGCCGAGACCGGCGCCCGCCTCACTCTTACCGATGACGTAGCTGATGGCGTCAAAGACGCCGACTATCTCTATACCGATGTCTGGGTAAGTATGGGCGAACCCGAATCAGTCTGGGCAGAACGGGTCGGGTTATTGAAACCTTATCAAGTTAATGCCGAGGCGATGGCCCTTAGCGGCAATCCCGATGTGAAATTCATGCACTGCCTGCCGGCATTTCACAATCGAGATACAGAAGTCGGCGAAGAGATGTACGAGAAGTATGGTCTGAATGGCATGGAAGTGACCGAAGAGGTCTTTGAGTCGCCGGCATCTATCGTGTTCGATGAAGCCGAGAACCGCATGCACACGATCAAGGCCATTATGGTCGCCACTTTGGGAGACTAGGAGAAATCTTATGCGCGTAGTAGTTGCCTTAGGCGGGAACGCCTTGCTCAAAAGAGGCGAGCCGATGACGGCCGATGTACAACGGGAGAACGTGAAGATCGCCGCCCGTGCCCTGGCGCCGGTAGCCGGCGAGCACGAGTTGGTTCTATCGCACGGGAACGGACCGCAAGTAGGTTTACTGGCATTACAGTCAGATGCCTATAAAGAAGTGGAAGCTTATCCATTGGATGTACTTGGGGCGCAGACACAGGGCATGATTGGCTACATGATCGAGCAAGAGCTGGGCAATTTGCTGCCCATCGAGAAACCATTCGCATCCTTGTTGACCATGGTGGAGGTGGACCCCAATGATCCAGCCTTCCAGAACCCGACCAAGTTCGTCGGGCCGGTTTATGAGAAAGTGGCTGAGAGGCTGGCTGAGGAGAAGGGGTGGTCGATTAAGCAAGATGGCCAATATTGGCGCAGAGTGGTGCCCTCACCACTGCCGCGGCAAATCTTCGAGCACCGGCCTATCAAGTGGCTGTTGGAGAAAGGAACTATCGTCATCTGCGCCGGCGGTGGCGGCATCCCTACTATGTATGACCTGGAAAAGAAAAACACACTAATCGGGGTTGAAGCCGTCATCGACAAAGATTATTGTACTGCTCTGCTGGCCAGGGATGTGGAAGCGGACCTGTACATAATGGCCACCGATATAGATGGCGTCTACCTCGATTGGGGAACGCCGGATGCCCGAAAGATAGATCGCATCACACACACAGAGCTAGAGTCGTACGACTTTGCCGCTGGTTCCATGGGACCAAAGGTTGCAGCCGCCTGCGCCTTCGCCCGTGTGACCGGCAGGCGCGCCGCCATCGGCGCCCTGGCCGATATTGAAGCCATCGTCGCCGGAGAAGCCGGCACCAATGTTGAGAAAGGGTAATAAACGGAGAAAAACAATGTCTGAATTTGGCGTACATTCTGAAGTTGGAAAACTACGAAAAGTAATTGTCCACCGTCCCGGACTGGAAATGCGGCGCTTGACGCCAACTAACTGTCAGGAATTACTCTTTGACGATGTCATCTGGACACGCAGAGCACGGCAGGAGCATGATGCTTTTGTCGACCTGATGCGCGAAGAATTTGGGGTTACAGTCTATCGAGTCCATGAATTGCTGCAAGACGTGGTTGATGATCCTCTAGGTCGTGCTTACATTCTCGATCGCAAATTAACGCCGAATGAGGTAGGCGTGGGAGGGGTCCCGGTCATGCGTGCCTGGATGGACGAGATGGAATCCTCCAAACTGGTTAGCCACCTCATCGGTGGTGTCACTGTTGATGAACTTCCCGGTGAATTACGGTCATTTGCAAAGAAAGCGTGGGGCGGTGATGAATTTGTGCTGCCCCCTCTGCCAAATCAGTTGTTTACGCGGGATAGCTCCTGCTGGATTTATGGTGGAGTTACTGTCAATCCTATGTTTTGGCCGGCACGGCGGAAGGAGACATTGCATCTCACGGCAATTTATAAGTACCATCCGGATTTTAAGGCGGGTGACTTTAAGATATGGTGGGGGGACCCGGATATCGATCATGGCATGGCCACACTGGAGGGTGGTGATGTCATGCCCATCGGTAAAGGTATCGCATTGATCGGTATGGGCGAACGCACTACATTCCAGGCCGTCGGCCAGGTGGCTCAGCAGTTATTCAAGCATGGCGCGGCGACGCGTGTCATCGCTGCCAAGATGCCGCCTGATCGGGCCAGCATGCATCTGGATACCATATTCAGCTTTTGCGATCGTGACTTGGTGACGATCTATGAGCCGGCAGTCGACAATATCCAACCTATCAGCTATTACCCAGGCGACCAAGAGGACACGCTCGATGTTGTCGTCGAGGAGCAACATTGGGTCGCCGTGGTACAAGAGGCCTTGAGTCTAAAAGAGCTACGCGTGATTCCGACAGGTGGCGATGCCTTTGAGCAAGAGCGCGAACAATGGGATGACGGCAATAATGTCGTCGCCCTACAGCCCGGCGTGGTCGTGGCCTACAACCGCAATGAATGGACCAATGCCCGGCTGCGCAAAGCAGGGATCACCGTCATGGCCATCGAAGGATCCGAGCTGGGTCGTGGTCGCGGTGGTGGCCACTGTATGACCTGCCCGGTATTGCGAGATCCAGTCTAGATGCATACTAGCCTTACCGGAGGCTGTGAGTCCAGGGTAACCTTGTTGCGGCCGTAAGACCTGGCGATAAGAATAAAGTAAAGCCTTCGTTCCCATTTTTTAGTATAGGAGGTGGTGCCAATGGCGTAGTAGTCAGAAAATTTCTCGCTACTGTTTGCCGAAAAATGCAGGTTACTTCGCATAATATTTTCTAGTAAGGAGACAAAAAGTGATGAAAAGGTTACTCAGCATAATCTTAATTCTGTTCATGCTCATACTCGTCTTTTCGTCGGTGGCCCTCGCAGACAGGCCCTTGGTGTCCGACGAAGTGGGGAGCAAAGCTTACTCGTACATCGAGGCGCTCACCTTCGCCCCGCGGGTGGCGGGAACGCAGGAGGAGTTCGCCGCCGCTAAGATGATCGAGCAGTATTTCTCCGCCGCTGGCTACGACACCGAGCTGCAGCCCTTCACCTTCGCAGGCGGCCAGGCCTCACAGAACGTCATCGCCAATCGCGCGGCTACCAAGAAGCCCAAGACGCGCCCGACGCCGCTCGTCATCGTGGGCGCCCATTACGATTCGGTTCCCGGTGACTCAGGCCTCGGCGGTGGCCTCGGGGCCGACGACAACGCCTCCGGGGTCGCAGTGATGCTGGAGGTGGCCGAGCGCATAGCCCGCCACAAGCAGGAGTACGATCTCGTCTTCGTGGCCTTCGGAGCTGAAGAGGCGGGGCTCCATGGGTCCTTTCACTACGTGGAGAATATGTCAGCGCCGGACATAGACCGGGCCATCGCCATGATCAACTTCGACTCACTCATCGTGGGAGACAAGCTCTATATCCACGCTGGCTCCAACGGGAAGACCTGGGCCCGCGACGAGATGCTCCGCCTGATCAGCCTCCGCAAGCTGCCTATCGAGATGCAGCCTGGCCTGAACCCCCACTACCCCGCGGGCTTCACACCTGACTGGTTCAGCGACTACACGGCCTTCAACCAGGCGGGCATCCCCATCGTGGCCTTCGAGTCGACCAACTGGGAGATCCCCCCCGATTTTGATGGCTACGTGCAGACCGAATGCTGCGGATCCTTCTGGCACAACCGCGAACATAGCGACACTCTCGCGACGATCGAGGAGCTCTTTCCGGGGCGCCCGATGATCCGCCTGAATGCGTACACCACCCTGGTCTTCGAGTTCCTGAAGCACCTGAACCTGTAGCACAGAGGGTGGGTTGGTACGTGTGACCTAGTTGGCCCCAGCACGGGGCGGGGGGCATTGTATGACTTGCCCAGTATTACGCGATCCAGTCTAGATTCGTCTCTTTGGTAACAGAGACTACTTATCCGGGCATGTTGCTGTACACTCGGACGGCTGTTTTTCGAAAAAGCGGCCGTCTGAGTCTTCCAGATTGAGGATGAACCGATGACTGAAAAAGAAAAAACGGAACGCGAAATCACACCGCCAACAATGCTGGATGCCCTTATTCCCATAGGATCCCTTATTGTTCTCCTGGCCCTGGCGATTGTCATCTATGGCGATGAAGGCGTGTCGGGACCAATCCAGGTCGCCTTGATACTATGCACGCTTATTGCCGGTCTGATCGGTCTTAAAAATGGGCATCGCTGGGAAGATATGGGCCACGCGGCTGTGGAAGGCATCTCCACGGCAATGGGGGCTATTTTTATCCTGCTCGCCGTAGGGGCTCTTGTTGGCACCTGGATGATGTCGGGCACGATTGCCACAATCGTACATTTTGGTGTTAGCTTCATAGATCCGAACTGGTTCTACGCGGCTTGTTTGATCATCTGCGCCGTTCTGGCCTTGAGCATTGGCAGCGCCTGGACGGTAGCCGGTACTTTGGGCGTAGGCCTAATGGGCATTGCCGGCGTCCTTGGCGTCTCTCCGGAGATGACAGCCGGCGCAATCATTTCCGGATCTTACTTCGGCGATAAGATGTCTCCTTTGTCAGAGACAACCAATTTGGCCCCGGCCGTGGCCGGTACGGACCTGTATACACATATCCGGGCGATGATGTGGACGGCCGTCCCTTCCATCTTGATCGCACTCATCGCATTTGGCGTCATTGGCCTGAGAACGGTACCGGACGTGCCTTTAGATCTGACTGAAGTTTTGGTCCTTCTTGAAGGTGTTTACAATATCAGCCTTCTTACACTCATTCCATTGATTGTGGTTCTGATCATGTCCTTTAGAAAGATAGCAGCCTTTCCCACTATTATGGTTGGCGCTTTGGTAGGCGGGTTTACGGCCGTAATCCTGCAGCCGGACATCGTACTCGAATTTGTTAATGATCCTGCGCTAAGTACACTGGTGGCTATGTTGAAGGGTGTGTGGTCAGCAATGGCAACTGGATTCGCCATCGATACCGGCTACGAAGGGTTGGATTCGCTGTTTTCGCGCGGCGGTATGGCCAGTATGTTGGGCACTATCTGGCTCATCATCAGTGCCATGGCTTTCGGTGGTGTTATGGAGTATGTAGGCCTCCTGGATAGACTATTGCAGCCCATAGTGAACCGGGCGAAGTCTGACAAATCCATTGTAACGGCAACAGGCTTAACCTCCATCGGCATGAATATCGTTGCCGGAGACCAATACATGGCCATCGTTCTCCCTGGTCGCATGTTCCGCGAACTGTATGAAGAACGAGGAATCGCTCCAGAAACGCTGTCACGCGAAATCGAAGACACGGGCACAATTACGTCTCCACTCATACCTTGGAATAGCTGCGGTGCTTACATGGCCGCCACCTTGGGCATTGCCACGCTAGCCTATTTTCCTTTTTGCTTCTTCAATTTGGCGAACGTCGTTATCTCTTTCGCCTATGCTCTGACTGGTTTCCAGATACGGCATGTAGAGCCGGAGAAGGAAATTGTCCCCGCTCCGGAGCAAATTGCCCTCTACGGTGTAGGCGGCCGTCGCGTAGACCCCACCACACCGGAGGCTGCCCGATCTTGAGTTATACGGCCCAACCGTCTGGACGACCTACACCGCTACTGCACCTATTTGGGGCTTGTACAGAGTGTAGCAAATTTGTATTC
>JAACFF010000113.1 GCA_009937635.1 Chloroflexota bacterium | reverse complement strand
GGTGTGAACCTGGGTGTATCTAGCATGACGTCGAAAGATAGATTGGATTTTGATTTCATCCGCGATCTAGATTTTGATTACGTGGCCCTATCATTTGTACGTGCCGCAGCCGATATAGTGGAATTACGCGAGCTTATGGCTGCCAAAAATTGTGATATCCCGATTATTGCCAAGATTGAAAAGGCTGAGGCTATTGAACACTTGGAAGAGATTCGTGATGTCGCCGACGGTATGATGGTCGCCAGGGGAGATCTGGGCATTGAAATGCCTGCTGAGGAAGTTCCGCTATTACAAAAACGGATCATCCAGATTTGCAACGAAGTTGGCATCCCAGTCATTACAGCCACCCAGATGCTGCAATCCATGGTCAATCATCCACGACCAACAAGGGCTGAGGCAAGCGATGTGGCCAACGCCATTTTAGATGGCACGGACGCCGTTATGCTGTCCAATGAGACGGCCACTGGCAAATACCCCGTGCAGGCGGTGTTGACGATGAAACAGATCGCCGAGAATATTGAAAAAGGGTTTCCGTACGAGATTTGGCGCAATAGGCGTCAGACCCAAGCAACACAGAAAGCGACAGTTACCCAGGCTATCAGCGCTGCCAGTTGCGATGTCGCAGAGCAAGTTGAGGCACGTGCGATTGTTGCCACGACGACATCCGGTTACTCCGCCCGGCAAATCTCCCGTCATCGCCCGCCAATGCCTATCATGGCCGCATCTCCATCAGAACAGACGCAGCGCCGGCTGGCCCTGGTATGGGGTGTCGATTGTCTCTTGGTCCGCAGTTTTTACCATACAGATGCTATGTTGGATGCAACTGTCAATGCGTTACGGCCGTTTAACCTTGATCCGGGCGATAAGATTGTGATTACCGCCGGTGTGCCCTTTGGCCGAGAGGCGACGACCAATTTAATCCAGGTTCACAGTATCACGAGTAATGGCGAGCTAGGTGCAATTGATGAGAGCAAATAACAATTGGTTTTTAGCAGAGATTCCTTTGGTGATTGCCCACCGCGGTGCCAGCGCAGAACTACCAGATAACACGTTGGCAGCTTTTGCCCTGGCTGATGAAGAGGGTGCGGATGGTGTTGAGTTAGATGTACAGTTTTCGGCGGATGGTCAACTCGTTATCTATCATGACTTTACCCTGGAACAGTTTAATGGCAGTAAACAGAAGATATCTGATCTAACATTAGCGGAGTTGAAGGAACTTGACCTGGGAGAGGGACAGACCGTTCCTACGTTGGATGAGTTGTTCGAGATGATGGGACCACGGTTTCTATATAACATCGAACTGAAAAATATGGGCTGGCGGGATAGTGGACTGGAGACGGCCGTGGCCGATCGTGTTGAATCGTTTGCCCTGAACAATCTAGCCTTGATTTCTTCTTTCAACCCCTGGTCTGTGCGCAGGGCACGGCGCACCTTTCACCGTTCCGTTCCAGTTGCCTTGCTGCGCATGAAAGGGTTCTTTAAATACACATTTTGGTTGGCCAATGGTGAGGCAGAGCATCCCCATTTTTCTATGGTTGATGAAGAATACATGATCCGGGCTAAAAAGCGGGATTATCGTATCCATGCCTGGACAGTTGATGATCCAGAGGAAGCCCGCCGGCTTATTCAGCTAGGCGTTCATGGCGTTATTACCAACAAGCCACAGTTTATTCGCCAGCACCTCACCCAATAAACCCGGTTTGAGATTTCCTGCCGAATATGGCTCGATAGCTAGAGGAGCGGACATCATGAGGACCAAGATCATTCTTAATCCCTACTCCAACCGCTGGCGCGCTCAGGAAAGAGTCGCCGAGGTGGAGCAAGCGTTGACGGCCGCAAATCTTGACTACGATCTTGTGCAAACCACAAGACCTGGAGAAGCGATAAACCTTGCACAATCGGCCGTTACCGATGGCTTCGAAGCAGTAATTGCCGCTGGGGGTGACGGAACGATTAACGAGGTGATCAACGGCCTGCTTCGCGCGGCAGACGATGGACCAACCGTTCCCTTTGGTATACTGCCGTTGGGAACCGCTAATGATTTTTACTTGATGGCTGGGTTGCCCGCTTCGTTGGCTGATGCTGCCGCCGTTATGATCCAAGGTAAAACGCGACAAATTGACGCCGGAGAAGTGAACGGCCGCTACTTTATAAACAACAGCGCAGCAGCAATGGAACCCATGGTGACCCTGGAGAATATCCGTATGAAACGCTTGTCGGGCGAGATACGGTATATCGTAGCCTTGATTAAGGCGATTCTCAAGATAAAGGCATGGCAAATGCACATTAAGTGGGATGATGGCAGTTATGATGGCCCCGTTTATTTGCTCTCTATTTGCAACAGCCCGCGCACAGGCGGCTTTACGATGGCGCCCGGGGCGGAAATAGACGATGGACTATTCGACATCGTGTTGGCGCCAGAAGTGCCTAAACTTACGCTGCTAAAATTGCTTGTGCGCCTCATGCAGGGCACCCATGTCTACCATGACCTGGTTACCTTTACCCGTACGACGAGCTTGGTTTTCAGTAGCAAGCCAGGCACGCCGCTGCATGCGGATGGGGAAGTGTTTTCAGAAGCGGAAATGGACGCGGCTTACAAGATCCTACCAGGCAAAGTATCTTTGCTATCACCTGCCAACAAAGCGGCACAGTCGGTCAAAATTATTTGATTTGATTCAGGCTGGATTTACGTCTTTTTTTGGGGCCAAATGATAGAACGAAGCCCCGCCATGCCGTGTGAGATCAGTCATTTGAACCTGCTTACGCAGGTGGGATTCCTATCGCAAGGATACTGCCTGGCCTTATCGGCTACTGCATCCCCTCTACGCATCTCAAATCCCATTCATGTGGCGTTGGCTCAACGCTAGAAACCCATCACGCACACAGCAGGGTTTAAGAGATAGTAGCACAGTCAGGTTGGGTTGGCAAGATTGTTATGTCTAGATCTGGCCCCAATTTCTTTGAGTTGTCAAGATGATTAGTCCTGTCTGTATGTTGCCCCATTCGGGCTGGTTTGCTGTTATAAAATGGGCTCGTAGGTTCAAGGATGATCTCACAAAAAATGCAACAGATCTTTTCCCAGCTGACGCTGATTCGCGGAAACCGTAGTGGACCCGCTCCTCTGGTACCATCAGGAGCCCCTGTGGTCAGATTGCAAGCCTTAAGCAAGGAGTTTATAGAAGCTGGTCGTGTACGCAGGGTGCTTGATGGGATCGATCTTTCAATTGAAGGCGGGGAGTTTGTCGCTTTATTGGGCCATAGTGGCAGTGGCAAGAGTACCTTGCTCAATCTCATCAGCGGCATCGAAAAACCAACCAGCGGTTCGATCTCGATCCAAGACGTCCAGATCACTAAACTTCGTGAGCGAGAGCGCACCCTGTTCCGTCGTGATCACATCGGCTTCGTGTTTCAATTCTTCAATCTGATCCCTACGCTCAATGTGCTGGAAAATGTGACCCTTCCCCAAGAGCTGGCCGGGCGAAACGGCCGTGAGTTACGACAGTCGGCTATGGCGTTGTTGGAGCAAGTGGACCTTGCGGATCGTTGCGACACGTTTCCTGATAGGCTTTCTGGTGGTGAACAACAGCGTGTGGCTATCGCCCGTGCGCTCATCCATGATCCGACGTTGCTCCTTGCCGATGAACCTACCGGCAATCTGGATCAAGAAACCGGGCAGCGCGTGCTGAATCTATTGCTCGAACTCACGCGTCGCGAGGGAAAAACACTGTTATTAGCGACCCATAATCCGGAGATCACCCGCGTAGCAGACCGCATCTTACGTGTTCACGAAGGCATTGTTCAAGAAGAACAAAGAATAAAAACAGTAGAGCATGTCTGACCGATCGCCTGCTGTTTCAAGCGCACCTCTGTGGCGACTGTCTTTGCGTCGGCTGCGTCGCAGGCCCTTGCAGACGATCCTTCTCATTTTGGGTGTGGCTATCGGCGTAGCCATGATGGTCTCCATCGATCTGGCCAACGCTTCCGCCCAACGGGCCTTTGAACTTTCCACGGACGCCATTACAGGAAAGACCACCCATCGAATTGTGCCCGGAGGTCCCAATGCGCTAGATGAGGATGTTTATCGCCAGCTGCGCCGCGAATTGGGCTTTTCTCTAGCTGCACCAGTAGTTGAAGGCTATGTTCTGGCCGAGCAGCTTGGCCAACGGCCGTTACGGCTGGTTGGGGTTGATCCCTTTGCCGAGCCGCCTTTTCGCAACTATTTTGGCAGCGATACCGGCGGGACCCTTGAAGGATTGATCCCGTTCCTCACTGAACCGGGGGCGATCATCATGGCTGGGGATTTGGCAGAGGCAGGTGGTTTAGAATTGGGAGATGAGCTACTCCTCGTTATTTCTGGCAGGCGAGCCCCAGTGCGTCTGGTGGGGCTGCTTCAGCCCACCGACGATGTAACCAATCGGGCGTTGAACGACATCATCTTTACAGATATTGCTTCGGCTCAAGAGTTGTTTGGAATGGTGGGGCGATTGAGCCACGTCGACTTGATTGTCGAGAATATCGCTGATTTGGCAGGTATTGAAGCGCTGCTGTCGCCGGGGATGAATATAGAGACGGCCGCTTCCCAACAGAATGCTATCCGCCAGATGACCGCTGCCTTTGAGCTGAACCTATCAGCACTTAGCCTGTTAGCGCTTATCGTAGGCATGTTCCTCATTTATAACACCGTGACCTTTAGTGTCGTACAGCGACGACCGCTCTTTGGTGTTTTGCGCTGTATCGGCGTTACCGGAGGGCA
The DNA here is from genome assembly GCA_009937635.1 of Chloroflexota bacterium. GTDB lineage: Bacteria > Chloroflexota > Anaerolineae > Promineifilales > Promineifilaceae > JAACFF01. Next base: position 10,476 of record JAACFF010000113.1, on the reverse strand, counting down.
GTTATTTCGCTTAATCATTGCCGAATCTGTCACGCTGAGCTTTTTGGGAGCCATTTTAGGTGTGGGGCTTGGTATTCTTCTAGGACGCAGCATGGTGCAACTGATCACCCAGACCATCAATGACTTCTACTTTATTGTCAATGTTCAGAACGTGGAATTGCCCACCTTGACCCTGGTGAAAGGAATTCTGGTCGGCGTGGCAGCTGCGTTGCTATCTGCGCTCGTTCCCGCAATTGAAGCAGCGCGTACATCTCCCCAAAGCACGCTGCAAAGGTCGATGTTGGAAAGTCGCGTCCGGCAAGTCCTGCCCTGGCTCTGGCTTACATGGGTTGGGTTGACCATTATGGGCGTTTTGCTTCTCTGGATCCGTGCCGGATTGGTGATCATGTTTGCCGGCTTGTTCGCTATTCTCATAGCCACCACACTGCTCACACCACCGCTCACCGCTTTATTCATGCGCGTCGTGACCCCCATAGGACGCCGCTTGCTGGGAGTGTTAGGCCGGCTGGCGCCCCGTGAAATTGTGCGTTCTCTGAGCCGAACCTCGGTGGCCATTGCGGCCTTGATGACCGCCGTTTCCGTCATCGTCGGCGTTTCTATCATGATTGGCTCCTTTCGCAATACGGTTGTGCAATGGCTCGATCAAACGTTGCAAGCGGATATCTACGTCTCTCCGCCTTCCGTTACCGCCAACCGTGTGACGGGTAAGTTGCCGCCTGATGTCGTCGCCGAAATCCGAAGGTGGCCCGGCATTCAGCAGATTGTCACGTCCACTGCCACTGATGTGCGGATGCCCGAAATAGGCCGTCAGGTGCGTCTGGTGGCCGTTGATGGTGATGTATCACTTGGCAACCGGCCCTATGCCTGGATCCGTGATGAAGGGATTGATCCCTGGCTCCAATTATCCGCTGCTGAAGGGATCGTTATTTCAGAAGCCCTGGCGCTCAAGGAAAATCTGGCTGTCCCTCCACAGCCCATTACGCTGGAAACGCCCGCTGGTTTACGTGTCTTCCCTGTGCTGGCCATTTTCTATGATTATGCTTCCGATCAGGGCACCATATTCATGGACAATGGTCTCTATCAGGAACTCTGGCAGGATACTTCTGTCACCTCCATGGGGCTATTTATAGAGCCTGGACAGCCCGTGGAAGAAGTCGTTGCAGCCATGCAAGATCATTTTCAGGGGCGGCAGGATCTTTTCTTCCAATCTAACAGCAGCCTGCGCCGCAGTTCGTTGGAGATCTTTGATCGTACCTTTGCCATTACTTCCGCCTTGCGTCTCTTAGCCGTAGTTGTTGCTTTTATCGGCGTTCTCAGCGCATTAATGAGTCTGCAATTGGAAAAAGCAAGGGAACTGGGTGTGCTGCGGGCGACCGGCATGACAGTCCGCCAGCTATGGTCATTGACGTTAATCGAAACGGGCTTGATGGGCGGTACAGCCGGCCTGCTTGCCTTGCCCGTTGGATATGTGCTGGCCTGGATACTGATCTATGTCATTAATGTGCGTTCTTTCGGCTGGACCTTACAGATGCAATTGGAACCGGCTTATTTTTTGCAGGCATTTGCCGTGGCAGTTGTGGCCGCCCTGTTGGCTGGCGTGTACCCATCCTATCGCCTGGGTAAGATGGTGGTGGCGACGGCGATACGGGAAGAGTAAACAGAAGGTGTTGTAGGTTTGTGGTAATGAAACGCGCTTTGATCCTGATTTTCATTGTTATGCTGGCACTCGCCGCTTTTTTGGCCTGGCGCCCTTTGCCAGCGGCCGTCTCGACCAATGCCTCACTGGAAACCTTGCTCGTGGATCAAGGCCAGACATCGGATTTATTTGCCAGAGCGCTGACTCCCAACCACATAGAATTCCCTCGCGACTTGGGGCCTCATGATGAATACCAGACGGAGTGGTGGTACTATACGGGCAACCTGGAAACAGACCCTGACCGCCTCTTTGGTTTCCAGTTCACCATCTTTCGTCGTTCGCTTGTACCACCTCAGGAGATGCCTGATTCTGACAATACATCGGAGTGGCGTAGCAGCCAAGTTTACCTGGCCCATTTCACCATCAGCGACATTGCCAACGAAAAGTTCTATGTGGCCGAACGCATAAGCAGGGAAGCTGGCGGCCTCGCTGGTGCGCGTGCGATACCTTATCAGGTTTGGCTAGAGAATTGGGCAGCCGAGCAAATCGCACCAGGGCAGATTCGCCTCCAGGCTCAAACCGATGATGTCACCCTGGATCTAAGCTTACGAGAGACTGTACCTCCCGTACTGCACGGAGAAGGGGGTTTGAGCCAGAAGGGGGCTGAACCTGGAAATGCCTCTTACTATTACTCAATCGTCCATCAGGAAACGGAAGGAACCGTGACGATTGAGGGAGAACGTTTCGAGGTCACTGGTTTAAGCTGGAAGGATCACGAGTATTCTACCAGCGCTCTCAGCCCAGGGTCCACCGGTTGGGATTGGTTCTCTTTGCAACTTGATGATGGTGCCGCGCTGATGTTGTTTCAGATTCGTCGCCAAGATGGTTCTCTTGAACCAACTTCAAGTGGCAGCTTCATCCATGCCGATGGTTCCGTGCAGCGCCTAAGCAAGGACGATTGGCAGCTGGAAATGTTAGACAAATGGACAAGCCCCACCAGCGGGGCTGAATACCCTGTGGCCTGGCGCTTGCTGATCCCCAAAGCCGATCTCTCTCTAGAGGGACAGGCTCTGATGCCCAATCAGGAATTGAATGTATCCACCACTTATTGGGAAGGGGCGGTGGCGTTCGCAGGAAACCACGCCGGGCGATCCGTCAAGGCGCAAGGATATATTGAAATGACTGGTTATGCTGTGCCGCTTTCGCCTTAGCTCTCTAAATAGCGCCGCCAAGCTCATACGTAGTACTACGCAAGTGAATCTACACTTTTAGGTTTCGGATGTTTCCAAAAACGGCTAGATTGGCTCAGAAGATAACTTCTTCTTTGCCCGATAACTTGTCCTGGATACGCTGCACAACGATATCCAGGTGATGGGGGTTTTTTACAAAATTCAGGTCGGCCGAATGGATAGTAAGTACCGGGCATAAATCGAAGATCCCCAGCCACTCTTGATAAAAGGCATCAAGCAAGGTGAGATAATCGGCTGTAATACCAGTTTCCATTTGCCGGCCACGTTTATGGATGCGCTGTAAAAGAACTGGAACTGGGGCCTGCAAATAAAGCAAGAGATCGGGCCGGGGCAAGTTTTGGACAACCAGGTCAAACAACGTGCGGTAAGCCTGGAAGTCACGTTCGCTCAGGTTATTCATGTGCCGCAGTACACGAGCGAAGATGTGAGCATCTTCATAGATGCTGCGATCTGCTATGGCGGATTGAGGGCTATTCGCCAGGGCCAGATGCTGTTCCGCCCGGTGTCCTAAAAAGAATACCTGCAAGTGGAAAGACCACTGGCCCATGTCACGGTAAAAATCGGGCAAATATGGATTGTCGGATACAGACTCGAAGCTGGTTTGCCAACCTAATTTAGCACCGATTCTTTCCGTTATTGAGGTCTTGCCTGTGCCAATATTTCCGGCAACTAGAACCAGGCGATTGGTCATATTTCGCTCCTTCGAATTTGCGATGGAGTATCCGCTTAAGTGGTGAGATGACTGAAGTCATTACTCCGTTCCAGTTTTCATTCATGGCGGTTTGCCACGGCGCGCGTCGTTTTCAGAAAATGTAGAACGATTGGGTAAATCGTTCACGTATCCGCTTCTTTCCTAAAAAGGAAGCACAGTGCCCACGCAGACGGCAAGCAGAAGAACCAGCAGATAGATATTGGAAGATATAAAAAGGCCGAGCGCGTTTTGCCGAGACGGATCGCGTAGGAGTCTTAAGGATCGCCAAAATAGATCGACGGTTGCCAATAACACTGGAACCAAATAAGCCCAGCCCAAAAACGGTAGAAGCGCAAGCAGTAGACCGGCGATCCCCGTAGGCAGGGTGTGAGCGAAGATCCACCAGGCAGCTTTTTGAGGTGTCGTTTTTGCCGGCAGCATGGGGAAGTCGGCCCTGGTATATTCGTCACGGTAGATCATAGCCAGGCTCCAAAAGTGGAAAGGAGACCAGAAGAATAAGATCACGGCCAGAAGCAGTGCCCCAGGCGCGTTCCACATGCCGGCAGCGGCACTTCCGCAAAGAACGGCCGCGCTACCGGCAAGACCGCCGATGACCACGTTGAGCAATGTTCGTGGTTTCAACCACATTGTGTAGATGACCACGTAAATGAAAGCGCCGAGCAGTAAGAAGAAAGTCAATGCCGGATTGAAGGAAATTACAGCTAGCGCTGGGATAAAGATTAGTAAGAGCCCTACAATGGGCACCCAGCGGGGGTCGGATATCTCGCCGGTGACCAATGGTCTCTGACTAGTACGGCTCATGGAGGCATCTGATCTGCGCTCCCAATATTGGTTCAGAGCAGAAGAACCCGCAGCCGCCATACCACCAGTGACCCAGGTCAGCAACAGTAGGTTCAAGCCAGGCCAATCGCCGGCTCCCAAAAATGCGCCGCCAGTGGCCGCCACAACCAGCAGGAAGACGACACGAAGTTTAAAAAGGACGACCAGCATACTCAAGATACCGCGCCACCCTTTCGCGCTACGGCTTGCTTCATGTTTCGTAGCAGAGGCGCCCAATGTATTCGTTTCCTGTTCAATTATATCGGGCAATGACATAGTCGCTCCACAACCGTTTTAGCCTAAGCAAGATGGCACGAATTGTAACAAGCATCATGTAGACAAACAAACATGCGCGATTGCCCAGACTTGCCTCAAGGAAAAACCCCCGTTTTCTTGCGTTTACAGATTGCATGTGCTACCTTTTCGTATGATGATAGCGGCAATCACCAGTGAACACATTCTGATACCGCCTTTAAGGCATCGGATTGGCGACTAACCCCTTTTGGTTTGCGGTGACATGAGTTCAACTTCTATAATGCTAACTGTTGAGAACGTCTCGCTTAGTTTCGGCGGCAACGCCGCGCTATCCGATGTTAGTTTTGATGTGCAGGAGGGGGAAATCCGCGCCATTATTGGCCCCAATGGAGCAGGTAAAACCTCGATACTCAACTGCATCAGTGGATTTTACCGGCCACAAACGGGGCGTATTCTCCTTAAAGGCAATACGGATCTGACAGAAACGGCCCCGCCTGTCATTGCTACCTTGGGTCTGGCCAGGACTTTTCAGAACATCGCTCTCTACACCGGACTCAGCACGCTCGACAATCTCATGGCTGCCCGTCACATCCATATGAAGCAGAATAGCTTGCAAAGTATGTTATATTGGGGCTCTGCTCAGCGCGAAGAAGTTCAGAACCGGGTCGTCGTTGAGGAGATTATTGATTTTCTGGAGATAGCACAGATCCGCAAAGCTATTGTTGGTGCATTGCCCTATGGATTGCGTAAACGTGTTGAGTTAGGCCGTGCGCTGGCCATGGAGCCGGAGCTGCTATTGTTAGATGAGCCAATGGCAGGTATGAATGTTGAAGAAAAGGAAGACATGGCCCGTTTTATCCTTGATATTTACGAACGCCGTGGTATTACCGTCGTTTTAATCGAGCACGACATGGGGCTTGTGATGGATATCTCGGATCGGGTCGTCGTTCTTGATTTTGGCGTGAAGATCGGCGATGGCATACCAGATGATATTAGGCAGGATGAGAAGGTAATCCAGGCCTATCTTGGAGAGGCATGATTTGGATCAGGTGCGAAACCACTTGGCCCAGGATTCCTGAACCAAATCGATTTTTACACTGATGTACGAAGCGCAAACCTTACCACAATATTTCTCGCAGCAGGTGCAGAAGTATGGCAGCAATAAAATTGCGCTGCGCCAGAAGGAGTTTGGTATTTGGCGAGAGTACACTTGGCAAGATTCTTATGAGAATGTGAAATTGTTCGCCTTGGGACTGATCAGCCTTGGCGTGCAGCGCGGCGATAAAATATGCACTATTGGTGACAACGATCGCCAATATCTTTGGGGTTTTCTGGGCCTTTTGGCTGTTGGTGCGACGCAGGTGGGCATTTATTCCGACGCAATACCAGATGAGATAGCATATATGGCCGGTCATAGCGATTCCACATTTACCCTGGCCAAGGACCAGGAACAATGTGACAAGATGCTTGAGATTCGCGACCAGGTTCCCCAGATCAAGAAGGTGATTTTCTGGGATGATAAAGGGCTTTGGAATTATGATGATCCCTGGTTGATCTCCTTTACAGAAGTGCAAGAACTGGGCCGCCAGCTAGATGAGCAAGAACCTGATCGTTTTGAAACCGAGATGAGGTTGGGTCAGGGGGTTGAAACGGCCGTGCTTTGTTACACATCGGGAACGACTGGTCTGCCTAAAGGAGCCATGCTCAGCCATGATAATTTCATAACCAGTGTCGATTTATTCCAGCAAATCGACGAGCGATACGATACAGATAATCATGTGAGCTTGCTGCCCATGGGATGGATCGGGGAACTCGCGTTGGGGATTGCCCCCCATGTCTACGCGGGAATTATCATGAACTTCCCGGAAGCGCCAGAAACCGTGCGCGAGAATGTGCGTGAGATAGCACCGGAGGGCATTTTATATAGTTTTCGTCTGTGGGAAAATCTGGTGGGCATCATCCAGGTTCGCATTAACGACTCGACCTGGTTGAATCGCAAATTGCACGACTTTTTCCTGCCTATAGGTTACAGGATGGCTGACAAACGCATGAGTAGCGATTCGGCTGGTTTATTCCTCCGTTTTGCATACTGGCTTGGGGATTTGACTGTATTCGCGCCACTACGCAACCAGTTAGGATTAACAAATATCCGCACAGCCTATACCTCTGGCTCAGCCTTGAGCCCCGACGTTATGCGCTTTTTTCATGCCTTAGGTGTTAACCTGAAGCAAGTATTTGGCTCAACAGAAGTAACCGGCGGGCTGACTTTACACAGGGATGGAGATATCAAATTTGCCAGTGTCGGTAAACCCGCTCCAGGAGCTGATGTATTTATCGCCGAGGACGGCGAGATCAGGCTCACAGGTCCAACCCTCTTCCAGGGATACTATAAAAATCCGGAGGCTACGGAAGAAGCGTTGTGGGAGAGCGAAGACGGCCGTACCTGGTTCTGTACCGGTGACGCGGGCCACATCGACGAGGATGGCCATCTCATCTATCTCGATCGTGTTAAGGACATGATAACCCTTGCTAACGGCGAACGTTTTTCGCCACAGTTTATTCAGGGACGCCTGAAGTTCAGTCCCTATATCCGTGATGTCATGGCTGCCGGTGGGCCAAAAAGAGACAAAGTCGTGGCCCTGGTAGTCATGGATTACGGTAATGTTGGTAATTGGGCGGAACGACGTGGCTTAGGTTACACAACATTCATTGATCTGTCTCAGAAACCGGAAGTGTATGAATTGGTGCAATCGGCTATCTCTCAGGTGAACGAGAGCTTGCCTCCGGCCGGACGCGTGCTCCGTTTTGTGTTAATGCACAAGGAGTTTGATGCAGACGAGGCGGAAATGACACGTTCTCGCAAGTTACGCCGCGGCGTTCTTTACGAAAAGTACGGCGACATCATCGAGGCTATGTATGCAGGAGAAGATCATGTTGAAGTCAAAGCGACTGTAGTTTACCAGGATGGTACAGAAAGCAGCGTGGAGACATCGATCCGTATTGCTTCCGCCTAAGATTGGTCCAATCTTCGCGATCGGACCAATCTACCATGAGATTAACCTATGAATTGGCAACTACTTCCACAATTCGCCATAACTGGCTTTTTGAACGGTGGCCCAATCGCCCTCATCGCCTTGGGCATCGTCCTTGTTTATAAGTCGTCGGAGATTTTCAATTTTGCCGAAGGGCAGATGTTACTCCTAGGTACACTGGCAACCTGGTGGTTTGCGGCCGAGGAGGGGCTTGGTTTGCCTCTTTGGCTGGCCGTTATGTGTGGATTGGCCACGGCCGCGCTCCTTGGCTTACTCATTGAACGTCTCGCCTTGCGACCGCTGACCGGACAACCGTTGTTGTCCATTATCTTGATGACCCTGGCTATGAGCCAATTTCTCCAGGGATTGGCCATTCTTATATTTGGCACGACACAACGGAATTTCCCAGTCATATTCGACATTACCAACCCTTATAAGATCTCTCTTCCCTTTACATTCAATGACAACAATATCATCGTCATCCTTAAACAGAACCTGGTCTGGTCCTTCGTCATCGCCATGGTCTGTGTCATCATATTGTGGCTCTTCTTTCAATACACCAGGACCGGATTGTCCATGCGCGCCGCGGCCGAAGATCATGAGACAGCCCAAAGTGTCGGTATACGCATTCACCGGGTCTTCGCCCTTTCTTGGGCCATGGCGGGCGTCATCGCCACCATAGGCGGCATCCTTATTGCCACGGCAAGCGGACTGGACTTGAGTTTTCCGATTATTGTACTGGCTGCGCTGCCGGCTGTCTTATTAGGCGGTCTTGATTCGATCCCCGGAGCTGTGATCGGCAGCTTGATCATAGGTACAGCTCAGGGACTGGCCGCATTGCCTAATGAAAATTTCGTCTTCGGACCTGAAGCAGCCCAGGCCATGCGTAGTTCGGCCGCCATTGTGCCCTATGTTATTTTGCTGATTGTCTTGCTGATCCGGCCCGATGGCCTTTTTGGCCGCAAGCGTATAGAACGAATCTAGAATCACTGATTATTGGCAACATAAGAGATCGTGTTTGCGTATGAAGAACCCATCTAGAAACCCGGTTTTTGACTTTAACTGGAACTGCATCGTGCTCGCTAACAACCAGGTTTCTTGGGTTCGGGAATTAGTGAGGGTGCGCTAATGGCTATCATGCGACCGGCCGGCGACTTTGATCGCACTTACAAACAAGATATGGCCGTGATACGCCGGCGCTGGCAGAATGTGGCCTTGCTGCTTTTTTTGTTTCTTTTGTTTGCCTTGCCCTATTTCGTATCCGAATCCACCGTTTCCCTGGTTAATCGCATCTGCATTTTCATCATAGCTGTGCAAGGTCTAAATATCCTGACTGGTTACACAGGGCAGATTTCGCTTGGTCAGGCCGCTTTTATGACGGTCGGTGGGTATATCTCAGCATTGTTGGTTGGCTTGTCCGGATGGAATTTCTTTTTGGCGCTGCCCGTGGCTGCCCTTGGCGCCGGCGTGGTGGGCTTGATCTTTGGTTTACCTTCGCTGCGCGTCAAAGGTTTCTATTTGACCATGGCCACGCTCAGCGCTCAATTTATCATACCCTGGATCACACGCAATCTTTGGAAGGATGTGCTTGACGGTGCGCAAGGCGTGAATGTACCTGTTCCTCTGATCAAGCTTCCCATAGTCGCTGGACAATGTTTCCTGGGGACGACCTTCGATCCCGATCTGGCCGCTTGCGCTTATCGTTTTGCTACGCCGTCGCAATTTATTCATATAACCCTGGTCATGTTGATCTTCACAACGGTCATCGCGCTTAACATCTCGCGCAGCCGTTTAGGCCGGGCTTTCATCTCTATTCGCGACAACGACCTGGCGGCCGAACTGCTGGGCATCAACCTTTTTCACTACAAGCTGCGAGCATTCTTTCTCGCATCCGTGTATGCCGGCATCGCCGGTGGGCTGCTGGCCCATAACTTGCGCCATATCAATTCTGAGACGCTCAATCTCAGTGACTCAATTTTGCTTTTAGGAATGCTGGTTGTCGGCGGTCTGGGAACAAATATTGGACCGATTTTGGGCACTATCCTAATTATCATGCTGGAGGAATTTGCCACCGTTATTTCGCCAACAGTGATCAGCCTGGTGCCTTCTAATGCATCCGGTGTGGCGGCGGCGCTGCGGCCGTTAATATTTGGCCTGGCCCTGGCCCTATTCCTCATCTTTGAGCCTCGTGGCCTGGCTCATCGTTGGTCTCTGATCAAAGCGGCGTGGCGTTTACGGCCGTTCGCGCGCTAACCGTGGTTTTGCCGGAAAAAGATTATTTCGAGCCGTAGATGTCTTGACAGGATCCTAAATGTGGGAGGTGATGCGAGAGACAGATAAACAATAGCTAGCATAATGGGACCGATTGTTTGTGAAGAGATGGGAAGAAATATTCAAGAGTTAACCGTCTGGAAGCTGACGGCTGAAAGCTGACAGCTATTATTTTTGGAGAAGATGAAATGAGAAAAGTCACTGTGGTGCTGTTGTTGATTCTCTTGGCTGCTTTTGTCATGGCTGCTTGCGGTACGCCGGCCGAGGCCCCTGTTGAGCAGGCGGAAGAGGCAGTTCAAGAGGCTGAGCAAGAAGTGGAAGAAGCGGCTGAAGAAGTAGTAGAGGAAGCGGAACAGGCTGTTGAAGAAGTAGAAGAAGCGGCCGAAGAAGTTGTCGAAGAAGCAGAAGAGGCGGTCGAAGAGACCGTTGAGGAAGTAGAAGAAGTCGCCGAGGAAGCGGTTGAAGAGGCTACTCCGGAACCGGAAGAAGCGGCTGAAGAGA
>JAACFF010000112.1 GCA_009937635.1 Chloroflexota bacterium | reverse complement strand
CATTATAAAGCCTATCCTTGAGCCTGCAACCGAATTCTGACCCAAATTCTAAAGTCGCTTGCAGTAGCAGCTTGTCAGACCATTGCATCATGGCTATGATTTTAGCAATCGCTCAAAGGAGTATGAATGCGTCGCCTCGCCAGAATTGTCATCAACTGGGAGTGGTTATTTCTATTACTGCTTTTACCCATATTACTTTTTCCAACTGGGTGGCGTGGCCTGGTTCTGTTGATCATTCCCTTACTCTGGATATTGCGCAAATTCGCAATCGGGCATTTCGTGCCACCAACTCCATTTGACACGGCCGTGCTGGTTATGATGGCAACCATCTTGATCAGTCTCGCCGCAGTTTTCGACATCAATCTGAGCTTCCCCAAAATCGCAGGCCTTATTCTTGGAATTGCTTATTTCTACGGAGGAGTCCAACATGCGCGGCAATATCATGAAGGCGAATATCATCTCCTTAGTTTGATCTTTATTGCTGGTACTGGAATGGCCTTGGTAGGATTCTTAAGCATTATTTCAATCACTTCCTTTGCAGACATAGCCGCAGTTCCCTCGACAGCACTAAGTAATATCCTCGGCAGAACAGTGAATCCGAATGAACTAGCCGGCGTGCTCGGCTGGTTATTACCCTTGCTCCTGGCCAGCACAATTGGTTTCTGGCGTCCTATGTGGCGTTCCGGGCATTGGTGGCCTCGCCTGCTGCATCTGATTTTGGTAGCCATGCTATTATTTAATGCCATGGTTTTACTGGCTACGAGATCTAGAGGAGGCGTGCTGAGTATATGTGTGGCGCTCATAGTCATGCTGGCCGTTCGTTTCCGATGGGGACGCTGGCTTCTTCTAGTCATTGTCACAGCAAGCATCGCCCTGGGTTTCTATCTGGACCTAGGCGCATTCTTACTAGGAGATACGCAAACGGCTGCCGATCTCGGTTTACAAGGCCGCCTCGAGATTTGGTCACGGGCGCTGTATGGATTAGCTGATTTCCCTCTTACAGGCATGAGCATGAATGGTTTCCGCCAGATTGTACATGTCCTTTACCCCTTATTTACAATCGCGCTTGACTTCGATTTGGGGCATGCCCACAATCATTTGCTTCAGGCTGGTCTCGACCTAGGCATAATTGGCCTGATTGCTTACCTGGGAATTTGGATTTTAAGCCTCACTTTACTGTGGATAGGTTGGCGAAATAGCCGTAGGCATTCCGATCGGGTTCTAATTGTCGGGTTGAGCGGATCCTTAACAGCAGGCTGGGTTTTTGGAATCCTCGATGCTATCGCCTTGGGCGCACGCCCCGGTTTTCTTTGGTGGTTGCTTCTCGCGCTTCTTGTGACCGTGTTTGATTCTGTGCGTAGGCTTCAGTCACAAGGTAATGTAAGATGACGCCCTTGTATCGGCCACAAACCTGGTTGCATATTGCATTATTCCAGTTGCCAGTGTAGCAACCAAGACACATGGCAATTTGACACCTTGATCTACCAAGCTATAATGCACGTCACATGCGGCTATTGTGTAACGACAAAACATGTAATAGCCGAAACTCATAACAATGCAGGTATGGTGAAGTGGTATCACAGTAGCTTCCCAAGCTATTATCACGGGTTCGAGTCCCGTTACCTGCTCTAGCATCAAAATTTGTGGTTGTAGTGCTTCAGAATTGATTGTTGAACGATGGCCGCAACTCAATAAACCACAACAAGCATTATGTCAACTTAATCACTCCCATATCTCTGGTATTAGAACCTACGGACTCCCATATCTTCGATAATTGTCTGCCAGAATCGGAACAATTATCGATTTGTCCTGTTTGTTCTGTGAATTAAATCTGAGATTATTAATCACTGCTTGATTGTTGTGGTTATAATTCTGTTTTGTGTGCTATTTCATGCGCTTTGCTGCGCCTGGAAGGCAAACAAGTATGGAAGAGGATAAACTGTTGCCTACTTGGTCCGCAAGGTCCATGAAGTATAGCTTTCTCCTGCTGTCTCTGTTTCTTGTACTAGCCGCTTGCAGCGAAGGCCCAACCGCAGAGGATCGGCCAACTGTTGCCTCGATAGAAACTATTGAGAGCACGGCTACATCCCAAGGGCGCTCAACCGTATCTGCTCCATCTGCGCCTCCCTCAGAGGCCAGCTATTTGGGGATTCACTTCACTTACGACGAAGAGGTACTCGGCCTCCTTCGGCAACCAGTTCGACAGCCTGCCGCGGCGCAGGGACAAGGCCAAGCACAACCGGAATACATCGAGTTTAGTTTTGCCAATTCTAATAGTCTTGAAACGGCACGCGTGCTTATTTTCCCCGTAGCGCAATACGAAGCCCTGTCGAAAGAAGCATCTGTTCAAATAAATACGCTGCGTGAATTGCTATCCGACCCCTTGCCCGGGTTAAACAGATCGTTGCCGCTCCTGCCTCTTTTTGAAGCAACCGAGATCTTTCACACTGAGCCAACGTATGTCAGTTTTCAAAATGGTCGTGGCATAAGCTATGTTACGAAGGTGAACCTGGATTCTGGCTCAGCGGTCAGCCAACCGTTGCTTTATGCCTACCAAGGCCTCACCGCTGATGACAGCTTCTATGTGTCAGCTATTGTCCCCTTATCCGAAAATGAAAACTCTGACAGCGTGAAAGCTGACAATAAAGAGAAAGTGAAGCAGATAGCGAACAAGAATGACATGCTAGGCGCTGAGCTTCAAGCTATTCTGCCGCTGTTAGACAGTGTTTTAAGCACTTTAACGATCGCGCCTGGACAAGAATTTCCCTCCCCTGCTCCACCGGTTTATACATCTTTTCCAGGAGTAATTATCGCCCACGATCCTGAATTTAACGGTGAAGTTGGTTTCGAGAAAAAACCCGCTATCTGGAATAGAGCAGATGGTTCGTCTTTGTATCTTGAAGGCGTCCCCGATAGGATTCAGCTAAGTTTTGAGAATAGCACGTTGGATGGTCAACCGTCCACCTTGTCGATTCTGCCCGTTCGTGGTGACCGCAACCAATTCTTTGAAGGTATCCCTACTGAAGTCCAGAGCATTATCACCGATCTGGAAACAAGATTGTCAAATGACGACTTCCAGCCGGATGACGAGAAAGCGCTTGAGCGGATGTTAACCTTTCACAGCGGTCTTGGTATCCGGCGGATACAGCAAGGTAGTGCACCAGATGATTCACTAGATACCCTTCACTTAACCTACCATTTTGAAGGAATTACCGAGGACGGCCGCTATTATGTGCAGTTTAATGATCCTGTTCATCTTACAGGATCGATTGGTGAAGTTATACTCAACGCCAACGCACGAGAATCGGCCGATTTTTTGCACGTATTGTCACAGCTTGATAGCCTGGTCCAGTCATTGACCGTTTCCTCTAAGGCCAGCGTCGACTCCTCGATTCCTGCTAACCCGCCGGACTGCACTAACGACGCGCAATTCGTTTCAGACGTCACGATTCCAGACCACTCGTCGATTGAGCGTGGTCAGACTTTCGTCAAAACTTGGCTTGTGCGCAATACTGGCACTTGCAGCTGGACCCCAAATTACAAGATTGTAATGGGCGGTGGAAATCCACTTACCTGGTCGAATGAGGCAATTCTCGAGGTCGTCCCCCCAGAGCAAGAAACGGAGATCAGCATAAAGCTGACATCTCCGGCAGCGCCGGGAAATTATCAGGCTTGGTGGCAGCTGGCTGATGAGCACGGCGAAACATTTGGAGCGTCTTTCTATGTTCAGTTTGAAGCGCCGCCACCAGCTACCGATGTTCCTGGATATGGCGTTGTAGAAGGAGAGATAAGCTATCCGGCAGGGGGGATGCCCGCAATGACCCTATACTTCTTACGAACAGACGGCAGCCAGCGTTACGCACTTGAGACCGAAGAAGGCTGGACTCACTATGCCAACGAGATCCCTGCCGGTGAATATTATGTATTTGCCAGAGTGACCGGGGACGAAAGTGAATCAGGCGGAGGGTACACAGAAGCAGCTCTTTGTGAGTTTATGTGTGAAGATCACACATTGGTCGTCGTAATGGTTGAAGAAGGAAAGGCGACTGGCGAAATCAACGTATCGGATTGGTACGCTCCTGCTGGGACCTTTCCTTTACCAAATGCGGCTCCATAGATAATCCTTCATCCAAGACGGATGCGAGGGTTAAGATAGGCATAAACAAGGTCGGCCGCTAGGTTGGCCAAGGCGAAACCAATGACCGTGACCATGGTAACCGCTTGCAACAGTGGCAAATCACGCCGGTCGATAGCAAAAACTAATAGACGCCCTAATCCAGGATAATTGAATACATTTTCGATAACGATAAGACCACTAATCAACCAGCCAAAGCTGATGGCAATAACGGTGATGGTCGGCAACAGGGCATTGCGTAAGACGTGTTTGAACGTCACAGCGTGTTGAGAGATACCCTTTAGTGTTGCTGTTCGTACATATGGTTTCTTCAACTCTTCCACCACCCCAGCCCGCGTAAGGCGTGCAATATAGGCCAGGAGAACTAGCGTTGCCGTTATGGCCGGAAGGATCAACATGGGCAATGCTTCGCCAAACGAGGCGCCGACGGGTATTGATGAGTTGGCTGGCAACAGGCCTAAGCGGCGCGAGAAAATTTCAATCAGCAATATGCCGGTCACAAACTCGGGTAGTCCGACGACGGACAATGACCCGATACTTATGGTGTTGTCTGCTAACCTATTCTCATTTAACCCAGCGATTACTCCCAGCAGCACAGACAAAGGCACCCCTATCAGCATTGTCAGCGCGGCCAACATCATAGAGTTTCGCAGACGCGCCATCACCACTGGATATATCTCCGATCTCGTGCTCAGCGAGCGACCCCAGTCACCTCGCAGAAAGTCACCTAACCAGTTCACATATTGAACCGGCAATGGGTCATTGAGTCCAAACTCTTCGCGGAATGCTTCCAATTGCTGCTCCCCAGCCTCCCGTCCCAGCACTATCCTGGCGACATCACCAGGCAGGAACTGTGTCACGGTGAAGACAATAATCGAGGTCAACAACAGGGTTAATGCCAAGAATCCAATTCTGCGAAGGATGTAACGAGTCATGAGAATCTTGCCCCGGTTGACTTAGCGCAATTAGTTTCCCAGTGAAGTTTGAGCACTTTCGAGTTCAGCTACAGGAATATGGCAGAATATCTGGCTGCCTTCATCAGTCTGTTGCCAGGGAGGGGTCTCCATCCGGCAAATATCACCGATATATCGGGGGCAGCGCGGGTGAAAAGGACAGCCGCCAGGCAGATCAATTTGGCTTGGAACATCCCCTTCCAGGCGAATCCGCTCATGTTCAGCAGTAGGATCAAGCACGGGAATCGAAGATAGCAAGGCCTCGGTATACGGATGGAATGGTGACCGGAATAAGCTTTCCGTCACTGCCAATTCCATGAAATGGCCCACGTACATCACTGCGATTAAGTCTGCCAAATAACCTACTACGGCAAGATCATGGGAGATGAAGACAAGGGTGTTGTTGTGCTCAACTTGCAGATCGCGCAGCAGGTTTAGAATTGACGCTTGAACAGAAACATCCAAGGCAGAGACAGGTTCATCGGTAATTAGAAGATCGGGTATTGTAGCGAAGGCTCGAGCAATGGCTACACGCTGCTTCTCCCCACCGCTCAACTGGCCTGGCAACCGGTTAAGATATTCCTCTGGAAGGCGCACCTTTTCTAATAATTTAACCACTTCAGTATCCGCCTCCTCACGCGATTTGCCAAGCAACCTGATAAACGGCCGTCTTAAGGTTTCACCAACGGTCATGTAAGGGTTTAGAGCCTCTTCCGGGTTTTGAAAGACGTATTGCAGCAAGCGGCGCATCTTTCGCGGCCGTTTTCGTAGGTCAGGAGGCAGGTTCATTTCCAGCAAGTCAATCTCACCCCCTGTACGAACGGCAAGACCAACTACAGAACGAGCCAAAGTCGTTTTACCACTACCGCTTTCGCCGACAAGACCCAACGTCTGCCCGCTCTTAAGTGTTAGGCTTACGCCGTCTACAGCTTTTACGAGTTGTCCGGGCCTGCGTCTGATACTGTCAGTCAGCGAACGGCTGACATCGAAATAAACCCTCAGATCGTCGAGTGTCAATAGTGTCGAGGGCTCACCATTACTGTCTTGTGACAGGTTGATAGCTGTATCGGTGCTCCGGGTTGATATTTCCCCTGCGGCGATTTCAGACCAGCGAAAACAGCGCACGCTTCGACCTGCTGCTGGTATCTCCAGCGACGGCCTTTCCAAGTGGCAGCGTTCGATAGCAACTGCACACCTATCAGCAAAAACACATCCGTTAGGTCGATTCAGCAACGAGGGTATCTGACCAGGAATAGCCTGCAACTCGACTTGTGATTTGCTCTGTCCTAATTGCGGCACGCTTTCCAATAAGCCTTCAGTATAAGGGTGCCAGGGTTTATGGAACAGATCAATGACCGCTGCATCTTCCACTAATTCACCAGCATAAAGAACAGCCACACGGTGGCAAATTCGAGCCACGACGCCCAAGTTGTGCGTCACGTAAAGCGCCGCCGTATCACGCCCATCGATGAGGTCACGAAACAGGTCCAGCACGGCCGCTTGCGTTGTAACGTCAAGACCGGTTGTTGGTTCATCTAGAACTAGGAGCTGCGGTTCGGTGCTAAGTGCCATAGCGATCAGGACCCGCTGCTGCATTCCACCGCTTATCTCATGCGGATAACTGCGCTCAACACGCTCCGGATCCGGTACGCGAACCATTCGCAGCAATTCTACGGCTCCTCTGCGTGCTTCCTCCCGACTGAGCTGCGCATGTTTCCTCAAGATTTCGGCGATCTGTTCGCCGACAGATAACGATGGATTGAGCGATGAGAGCGGATCCTGAGGGACCATTGCTAATCGTTCGCCCCATATCTTGCGCATTTCTACCTGTGAGAGTTGCAGCAAGTCACGACCTTGGAAAAATATCTCTCCACCTTGGACACGGCCATTTTGGCCCAGGTGCCGCATAATAGCCAGCGCCACAGTGGACTTGCCCGAACCGCTCTCACCGACCAGACCATAGGTCTTGCCCGCATCTATTTCTATCGAAAAATCACGTACGGCGACTGGCCAAAGCTTCCCTTGCCGGTAGGCAACGGTTAGGTCACTGATTTGCAGCGTAGGTTCAGATTCAGCCATCTTTCAGTCCGCGGATTGCAGCGTGTTTTTTATTCCATCAGCCATCAGATTAACGCCTATGACCAAGAGAGCTATAGCCGCGGCAGGAAAGAACAAGGCCCAAGGTAGCTGAGACGCATGGGTGCGAGCCTCGCTAACCATTAAGCCCCAATTGGGACTTGGGGGTTGGACCCCTACGCCAAGAAAACCTAAGGAAGCCACGAGAAAAATGGCATAAGAAAAACGCAAGGCTCCTTCGACCGTCAGCGCTGGTACTACCGAGGGTAGTATCTCGCGAAATAGAATCCAAGTTTGCGATTCCCCTTGAAGTTGCGCCGCCTCCACGAACCCCTTCGTACGAACAGATAGGACCACACTTCGTCCAACTCGGGCAACAATTGGAGTATAGACAACCACGATCACGATCAGTACAGCATTCCGGGATTGGCCGACTGTACCAAGTAGCAATAGGGCAAGTAATAACGCAGGCAGCGCCAACAAACTGTCAAATAGGCGCATCGTTAGCTCATCCAACCAACCCCCACGATACCCTGTAATTAGGCCAAAGAAGGTTCCACAGATTACTGCCAAAATGGTTCCTAATCCCGCTTGTTCCAGCACTTCCCGAGCTCCATACAGAACACGACTGTAAACATCGCGACCGAGGTTATCGGTGCCAAACCAATGCTCTGACGAAGGCGCCTGGCGGGCATCAGTATAGATCTGTTCGTTTGCACCGTAGGGTGCGAGCCAGGGTCCAATGAGTGCCATAAGTACAAACACCAGAAAGACACAGGTACCAAAAGCCGTTACTGGGCGGTTGAATAAATGGCGTACGACGGCGAAAAAGCGCCGTCCCCTGCCTGGGATGGCGCTTTTAGTTGTTATGTTCGCTTTGGAAGCAGTCATTAACCAATTATTGAGAGCCGACGTAGACAATGTCGCGGAAATCGCTACGTCCCGCAAAGGCTTTCATCTCGAAGTTCTCAAACTGGTCGCTGATCGCGCCGAGCTGGGCAAAGAAGTATGGAACTAGAATCGGTCCACGGTCAGAAAGCAATTGTTGAATCTCACGATAAGACTTCACCCTTTGAGAATCATCAACAGTAGTTCCTGCGATGGAGACCAACTGATCAAATTCCTCATCGGCAAAGTGAGATTCATTCCACTTGGCACCGGAGATCAACATCGTGTCCAAATAGAATTGCGGGTACGGACGCGAACCCCAACCAGTAATGCCAAGGTCGACTTCCAGCCAGCCTTCATCGCCATAGTAAACACTTTCTGGCTCGACACTAATTTCAATCTCGACGCCAGCTTCGGACCACTGTTCTTTGAGTACGGCTGCCAGATCGGGGCGACCTCCAGTGTCAGGCGTGTGCAGGGTCAATATCAAGGGATTGTCCTCATCATAGCCTGCCTCGGCCAGCAATGCCCTGGCCGCGTCAATATCTCTTGACAGAGGCGTTATGGAAGGATCAAAATAGGCTTCATAGAGTGGTCCGATAGGCGTATCGTTTCCAATCGCTCCGAACCCCTGTTGTACTACATTAAATATGGCTTCCCGATCCGTAGCCAACTTAAGCGCTTGCATAACGTGCGGATCGCTACCAGGCTCTCGATCTGAGCGAAGGCGGACTAAGTCAAAGCCATTGGTAGGTATACTGACCGTCTCGATACCCGATTCCTCTTGTAACGACACAAATAAGGCAGTAGGCATACGCATGGCTAAATCAATCTGCCCACTAAGAAGCGCATCTATAGAAGCAGCATCGTCGCTGAAGAAAATGATTTCCACACGGTCGAGGCTGGGTTGTCCATCTATGAAGTAATCTTCATTGGCCACCAATTCAATTCGGTCCTCGGGACTATACCGGCCAACCTTAAATGGACCAGTGCCGTTGAAAACAGTGGCAGCATCCTCTGTACCTTCTTTTAGTATCAAGGCGTGATTGTCGCTTAGATCATACAAGAAGAATGAGTTGGGTTCAGAGAGTTTAAAAGTGACCTCCAGGTCGCCAGTTGCCACAACGCTTTCGACATTGGCAAAGAGATCGGCCGTTGGAGTCCCCTCTGTGGTACGTAACCGCTCAAATGTCCAGACGACATCATTAGCCGAGAAGGCATCGCCATCGTGCCACATAACATTATCGGCCAATTTAAAAGTGTAGGTCAATCCGCCATCAGAGGCTCCCCATTCTGTTGCCAGTCGAGGGATGATATTAGACTGCGCATCGATGTCAACAAGGTAGTCATATACGTGATTTGCTACCAACACCTCGCTATCAGAAGAAATGTTAATGGGGTCCGTGTTGACGATGGGCTGCATCGCGACCCGCAGAGTTCCACCTTCAGTTTGAGTAAGTTCATCTTCAGCAGCCTCTTCTTCAGAAGCTGGTGCATCAATTTCAGTTGATTCTGCCGGAGATTCTCCGGCTTGTTCGGATGGGGTTTCTTCACTGGCTCCTCCACCGCAAGCGACGATCAATAGGGCAATCATTAGTAGAAAAGGGAAGATTAAGCGTTTGTTGTGTAAGGGGAAACTTGTACCTAACATGCTTTTGGTTCTCCTGTTGACGTTAAGAGACAAACAAAACATAACGATTAAAGGCAGCGCCACTTAATGCCAAAGCAACTAGGATCACATAGCGCCGTACCAAGAGATTATATGAGAAATAGAAAGGAATACCAGTGTCCATCTCACTTACTAAAGTAAACTGCCTTGCCGATTTGTCCTGGAGACTGGAACTGCTACAATTGCCCATGAATCACTTTCACGGGCTCAGATTTCTGCTGAAGGTTTTTTAATAGGGAGTAATTACAATGAGCGAAGAATTAAGTCCATTTCCGTCCATTCTCAGCGGGGAGCAGCCTGGAACCATTGTGGCCCGGGATGATGACAAGAAATTTGCGTTGATTGAATGTATAGAACCGGAAGCCGCCGTTCACTGGCTGGCAGTTCCTTACGAATATGGCTACAAAACCGAGGAGATGGAGCGCAAGCACCAACAGCGGTTTCTCGAGCTAGTCGACTTTGCGATCAGTCAAACTAAAGCGCTGACGGATGAATATCCTGTGCTAAAAACCGGTTTTTCCGTGAAGTTCCACGTTGGTTCATATGAAACCGTTCCACATGCAAAACTGCACATTTTATCCACAGAGTAGGGTAGCGCCGGCTGGTGAAGCATTTGCCTCGCCCTCAAAGATCACAACCTAGCTTCCATCTATACGCAACAAACAAGCCTGAATCGGTGGTGATCTCAGAAGCACCGTGCTTTTCAATGATGTGTCGCACATGGTCCCGCACTTCATCTATTCTCTCTGTATTAGCCTCTTTTCTGGCTTCTGACTAGGAAAGCACATAATCCAGCAGGGGCTCCGCCTCTGTCACAGCGAGAGTATTCTGATATTGGTGCATTGCAATTCGTGAAAATCAGGGCTTTAGTTGAGTTTGAATCTTTGCCGAAGCGCTGGTGCAATTAGGCGCGCGCACCAAGATTTCGAGAATCACGATATTGGTCACAGCGAAGATATTTAGGGTTTTGATAAAGGGAGTTTTCGACCATATTTCACCTCTCCAGCATAATAGCTTGGCAAGGCAAAAAGCGCAGCGCGACTACTGGCTTGGAACCCTCCAACTTTCCTACGGGTTCGACAGGCTCTACTCCACGAAAATCTCCACGTGCTCGCCGTCCTCTTCATCCACAATGTCCATGATTTTTCCTTGCTGGCCGCTGCGGACGGCTTCCATAATCTCCTCGTACTGAGCACCCTCAATCTCAGGCGCAAACTTAGCGCCCATCCTGATCCCGACGTTAACGAGGCCCATAGGGATGTTTACGTTGACCTTATTGCGTCCGGTTTTAGTGTCTGTGACACGGACGCGAAACCAGCGGGGAGCGCTGCTCCCTTTTAATGGTTCGCTCTTTTGGCCACGACCTGACTTATCTAGAGCACGAAGTAATTCAGCCCCTTCGCTAGCGGTGATTTTTCCCTCCTCGATCATGCGCAAGATCTGCATTCTTTCTTCTGCGCTTGCCATGGTATTCCTCCGATTTTGTCTATTTCCCGTACCAGTCCACTATTAGCTAAAGAGCATAGAACTTTAAAATATCTTATTTGGATCCGTCTTCCAAAACCAGGCGCATATGCGTAAGCGTACGAACCCGGCTAAAGTTTGCATCCGGTAATAGCTGGTTCATAGTCGCATCATCTGCATTGTGAATCAATAGAATATTTCGACGCGGCATAGTCTGCAGGCGACGGATGAGTTTGTTCAACAACGGCCGTTCTAGCTTTCCTTGCCAAAGCGGATGAACCCGTAAACTCAACTGGTGTGACCGGCCCCATTCGCCATATATAGTCGCGAGTCCGTTGAGTTGCTTGCTACCATCTAGGATCATCCAGGTCTTCTCATGTTGGCCATTCAAGAAAACCTTAACCCGGCGCAAAAGATCCATTTTGTATGCGTTGGGCAGTAATCGATCAGGCCAATGCATATCTTGGTCAAGCGCCATACAATCTAATAGATATGCCTCTCGCCAGCGCTTACGATCAAGGTTGCGTACAACCACGCCTAACGAATCGTCAGGCAGTTCGCGCACACGAGAAACTGACGTCCGCCATGTCGCCATATTGCCAAGTATTTCAAATCCCATATGACTGTATAAGTCAATTGCCACGTGGTTTTCCTGCACGACCTGAAGCAAAACCTCTTTGCCGCCTCTTTGAAGAACGTCCTCTCGAACAGCACCCATTAACAAGCGTGCGATGCCTTGTCTTCGGAAGTCTGGATGTACAGCCACATTGGCAACCAGAAAGCGTGATCGATTACGTGTTGGCAACAACGTCACATTGGCAACAATATGGCCATCTTCTTCCCATACGAACCCCGGTGCCAATCTGGACAACGTTGGGTCGAGTCGCCAAAGAAAAGCAGGCGTCTGGCTGTCAAGCGGGCTTCTAAACATAGGCTCCCCTTCAGCTTCCATCTCTTTGCCGAAGACTAGCCGAAGTAGTTCAATAAGCTGGGCGAGATCCTTACCAGGATTGATCGGGCGTAAACCGTTTTTGAATCGGCTTGCAAGAAATGTAACTACCATCTACTCATTCCAACTTGGTTCTTATTCTCCCATTCTACCTGCAAATTGCCAGTGTGCGAGCGAGCAGCTTGAAACATCCCCAACTCTTTGCTCCTTAGTCCGCGTGCTTATTGTCAATAAACCGCCTATTGTTCCAGAGCTTGAAGCAACGTACTGGCTTCGTCAGGTGATATTGTCCCCTTTTCTACCATACGAAGGATCTTGAGTTGCTCTTCAGTTGAGGCTTTTCGAGCGGCCGTTTGCGCTTTACGGGGGCGTGGTGGCGGAGGCGCGTATTTAGCCGCCCGCGCCGCTTCTCGTTCAGCATATCGGTGAGCCTTTTCTGCGGCAGCTTCGGCCTTTCTTGCCGCCTTCTCAGCCTGCCAGGATACCTTTTCTGAGATATTTTGGGCGAAGTCAGGACCGAAATAATTCTCAATCTCTGTGCCAAAGCGCGCCATATGATGGTTTACCTCGGCCGCAACACGTTCACCTAAACCTGCCAAATCAGTCATAAAATCCATGTCAAATGCCTCTCTTTGACCCGTTTCCCACTTTTCGTCGACGAGTCGCTCCTCTTTAAGCACAATTCGGCCGTCTGCTGTGAGAGTTACCGCTGTGTCCCCATCGCCTAATCTACCAACTAATCCACCATCCAAATTCTTCAAGTCTTGGAGAGGCAGACGATTACGGACCTCCGGCGCCATCGCCACCACATGTAAAGGTGCATTGGCCGGCCATCGGACCACAATATCTCCAGATGCCGTCAACGTGTGCTCACCTTCACACAGACCACCTTTAAGACGAATATCACCGTCGGCACGATGAACTAAACAAATCCCGCCTAAGTTACGCAAATTGACGTCGCGGGACCCACTGTTAATGGACACTTCTCCATTAACTGTCTTCAGATTAATATCGCCCTTACCCTGGTCCAACCGCACGTCCCCATTTACATAGTAGGCTGCGAAATCACCATGAACTACCCCCGCGGACAGCATACCACCAATGTTGCGCGCAACTGCATCTCCGTGAACCCATTCAATACTTAGAGGACCCTCCAGATTTTTCGCGGCCAAATCTCCATGGATCTCCCCCACCTTAACCATTCCCAGACCGACAAGGATGGCGTCTCCACGAACATCACCAAGACTAACATCTCCTCGGATACTCTTGATCGATAGGTCGCCACGCACATTTTGCACCTTTACTGCCGCTTCTTCAGGAACAAACAGGCGTAAGTCACCCGCGGAACTAAAAAAGTGACTAGATTCTACTTGTTCCACCTGAAAATCACCTTTTGCCTGTATTGCCATCTCCATCCATGGGCGTATTATTAGATCGCCGGCGCAATCGGATACTTCAATTTGCGGCATCTTGCCTGTTTCAATTCTATCTATAGCCATTCCAGCGCTCCTTTACTCAAAGTAAATCTGAACACGCTCATTGCTTTCTTCATCTTGCACGTCTACCAAAAGGCCAGTTTCTGCATGAGAAAACATGTCGTTAATCTCGTCCAGATCAACCCCCTTAATTTCAGGGCTACAAACCCGCGCAATACCTAAGCCAAACTTGACCATTCCAAAAGGGATATTTACGGCCACTTTGTTTTTTCCAGTTTCAAGTTGCGCTACTCGAATGCGAAGCCAGCGCGGCTGCTTGCCATTCAACTCAGTTTTATGAGCCTCGATCTCATCGATTTGCAGGTCCTCATTTTGCACTAGAGAATCTTCTGCAGTTTCGAACACATCGTTGACTTTAATGTCATTTTCCATAGCAATGTCAAGATCTTCCGACATCTCTGCTCTATAGATCGGTTCGTCGCTTTTTTCGGACAATGGGTGCCCTTGCGACTGATCTATCAGCGCTACCGCCTCATCAATGCTAATTTTCCCCCTGGCCAGCAACTCCAGGGCATCCTTTCGTAATTCTAAATCAGTCATAATCTACCTTCCACAAATTATTCGCCGCCTAACAGCTCTAAAGCCTCTTCGGCGCTTATATTGCCTGCATTCAGCTCAGTCAAGATCTCAACACGGGTCTCCTCTGAGACACCTTTCTCATCGGACGCGCCGACCTCGTATCCCATTGACCGAATCACATCGGTTAATCGTGCTCGCACTGCTGGATACGAAAGACCCATCTCTTTTTCAACCCACTTTATCTTTCCTTCACAACGAAGGAAGGTTTCCACAAATCTCAATTGGGTAGGTGAAAGATAATACAGACGCCCTAAAGTAAAATGCCCCTCGATTCCTGTATCGCAATTGCGACAGTGTAGACGAGTGACGTGCAACGTGTCATGACAAATTGGGCATTGCCCTATTACTGGGTTCATTAAATTGATTCTCCAAATACAAGCGTCGACAATAATCTTTAGACCTCTTTGCATGATACCCAGATCTTGTAATATTGTCAAGTGTTTTATTAATATTTCGTCAAGACTTGTAAATATTATTGATATTGCTTTAGTTTTTTCTAGTTTCAGAAAGGCGTATAGCTTAATCCGTTAACAAAACAACCTGCCGCCGGTTAAAAGGGCTTCTTTCTTCATGTTAACAGACCTCTGAGCATTATGGCTGCTTACAACTGCAAAACCGCGCTCCGGCTGAGATCATGCAACTATACGCGATGGGGGATGCAGGAAAAGAGGCACAAAAATATAGAGACATCAAACGCAACGATCAATGTCGTATTGGAAGCGGCAAAAAGTTCAAATGTTGTCACGGTTGCGACTGCCAGGCTTAAACCTTGGCCTCAGCGTAGCTCGCCACCCCGATAAGTTCTGAGGAATTACCTCTAGGAATCCCATCCAGAAGACATAACCGAAACCCAACAGGCTGGTTAGCAATAGTAACAGCGGACCTGTATTTCCACGTTGGATAGCCAATCCAATTCCGAGCGCGGCATAAGCCGCCAGAAAGAGCTCTATGGCCATGATACCATCAAATGGTAGTTGATATCTTGGCACTCCTGCTACATGGTATCCCAATCCCACCTTCTTTTTCCCTTTAGGAGTACGTATGAAGG
>JAACFF010000495.1 GCA_009937635.1 Chloroflexota bacterium | reverse complement strand
CAATCTCGCTGAGTAGCTGCCCTTTTTCTAAAGTTCCATTTCCTTGATGACCGTGTTCAGGTCCTTATCTCCGCGGCCACTGAGATTGACAATAACGATCTGATCGCGACGCATTTTGGGAGCGCGTTTGATGACCTCGGCTACGGCATGGGCCGATTCAAGCGCAGGAATTATGCCTTCCGTTTGTGAAAGAATCTGGAAGGCGGACAAGGCCTCCTCGTCGGTGGCATATGTATAATAGGCGCGTTCCTGGTCGCGCATCCAGGCATGTTCGGGTCCAACGCTAGGGTAGTCCAAGCCGGCGCTAATACTATGGGTTTCCATGATCTGGCCATCGGCGGTTTGCATAACATAACTTTTTGTCCCATGGAGAACGCCAATACGGGCGACGTTTAAATCTGCGAAGCGGGCTGCGTGCAAGCCGCTCTCAATGCTCTCTCCACCCGCTTCCACGCCAATGAAGTCCACATCGTCATCGTCACGGAAGGCATAGAAAATACCCATAGCATTGCTGCCACCTCCTACACAGGCTATTATGCTATCGGGTAAACGGCCGCAGGATTGCAAAACCTGCTCGCGCGCTTCCTGGCCAATCATGCTTTGAAAATCGCGCACCATCATTGGATAAGGATGTGGACCTAGTACAGAACCCAAGAGATAGTGGGTTGTCTCTACATTTGTCACCCAATCACGGATGGCTTCATTGATGGCATCTTTTAGCGTCCGGCTGCCACTGCTGACAGGTCGCACTTCCGCACCAAGAAGTTTCATGCGGTAGACATTTGGCTGCTGACGTTGGATGTCAATTTCGCCCATGTAGACGATGCACTGGAGTCCCAGTAAAGCACATGCTGTGGCCGCACCCACGCCATGTTGGCCGGCTCCGGTTTCGGCGACTATTCGCTGCTTGCCCATTCGCTTGGCTAAGAGCGCCTGGCCTAGAGCATTGTTGATTTTATGTGCGCCGGTATGGTTTAAATCTTCGCGCTTGAGGTAGATCTGCGCTCCACCTAACTTTTCGGATAAGCGACTGGCATAGGTTAGTGGAGACGGTCGTCCCACATACGTATGCAACAGATAGGAATATTCTTCACTAAATGAGGGGTCTACCCGTGCCTCTTCATAGGCGGCGATCAGTTCTTCTAGAGCAGGCATCAAGGTTTCGGGTACGAATTGGCCGCCATATGGGCCAAATTTCCCCCTTTCATCGGGAACATCGCTAAGTGTCGGTGACATGAAATCTATTTCTCCTGGACCGGATAAGCTTTCAGGTATCAGTAATAATTAGGTGGCATGTGCAGGCTACATTGTCGCTCTGTCGCATGAGGCTATGTGCCGACATTATAACAAGTTTCGAGTGAATGGGAATCTGCCTGGTAGATTTCGATTTCAGCATCGCCTCATTTTGGATCAGTTTGGTGTGCTTCCAGATATGAAAGTGTAAGAAAACAAAGTAGATTATGCTTGCAATAGGCGCAGCAACTCTTTACAATGTCCCCCGTATGAATGAATCGCAGGTTGATGTGGTGCAATTGCAGAAGCGGGATCCTCAGGCTTGGACGGCGTTACTGGCCGGGCAGGAGGGATTGGAGGATGTGATTGTAACGGCCGTGACGGCTCAGCCTCTGCATTTCAATTCAACGACCAATGATTACTCGCGCCGGATTAGTCGCTATTTGGTCAGCCTGGCGAACAATTCCGATCCGATACCTTTCATTGGCAAGAAGACCACCTTAAACGAGGCCTTATTCTACCGTGATCTGGCGCCAACGTTACCGTCTATTGCGCCCCGATGCTGGTTCGTTCATATATTTGAAAATGCAGGTTGGGTTGTAATTGAAGATGTGCCAAACCATGTACGTCGCGACCGTTTGAGCCATCAGGATGTGGAAGAAGTGCTCAGCAAAATGGTTGAGTTTCACACTGCTTTCTGGGATCAGCCGGAAATCGGCCGATACTACTCTTGGCTACCACATTTTGTAGATCGCGACCATAAGCGTTACACGTGGCGGGAGCTTCGGCAGGAACATCCTGTTTACTTTGAGCAAGGCCCCTCGGCCTTGTTGTCTGAACATGCGCTCAACCATACCGGGCGACTAACTCCACGATTTTTAGAAGCCGCAAATGGTCTGGCGGTAATGCGTTCTCTGGGAGGTTGGCCAGGCGTTCTTGGAGAGAGTCATCTAGCCGCAGCTGAGGATTTACTGGATGATCCAGTGCCTATGTTAGAGCCATTGTTACAGCTGCCTTCTACGCTGCTCCATGGCAATATGCATAAATATCATTGGCATCTTACGCTGTTTAGGGAAAATCGTCTATTGGATTGGAGAAATGTAGCCCTAGGACCTGCGATTTTGGATGTAGTATCTTTCCAGGAACAGTTTGATCTCCTATTTTCGGATAGTAAATTGCTCTCAGTCAACCCTTACGAAGACCCGCCTGTTACCGAAGAGACGATGATTGACAGTTATTTGTTGGCCATGAAAGCCGAATTGAGTGGACAATTCGATGCCAGACAAATGCGCCTGGCAATTCCTGCTGCACGATGCCTGCAAATTCTGACGACTTCGTTCCCGTATTTTGCCACTTGGTTTGACCAAATGCCTGACAAATATACCTGGCAGCGGGTCAATCGGATGACAGAACCCGAACCGGTGGGCCGCTCGCTTGACAATATTATCCGCTATCGTCCATACCTAAGGAAAGTATTTCAAAGATTTCTGCAAGCGTACCGAATGTTGTAAGGGCAATAGGCCTTCAAATCTGAGAATCGTTTCGTTTGTTGAAACTGCATCGAGCATATTGCGTAGTAAAAGTAGTGCGCTGCGTAAAAACGGAGAAGAAAGGTGGACTCTGTATTTTTGGGGGCAATAGGATTTGGATTAGCGGTTGCGTTCATCCTTGTAGGGATGATCGGTATTGTAGTTCCAATTCTGCCAGGAATGCTTCTCGTTTGGTTTACCGTGCTTGTCTATGCTTGGCGCACTGGCTTTGAGATTATTGGATGGCCTTCTCTTGTTCTGATAACTCTACTTGCTCTCATTACCGGCCTCTCAAACATCTGGTTGCCGCTGCTAGGAGCGCAAAAAACGGGAGCAGCAAAACGAGCTCTGTTTCTAGGTGTCGTTGGCGCTATTATTGGCACGTTTGTCATTCCCTTACCTATACTGGGAACGGTTATTGGCTATGCGCTGGGTGTTTTCTTGGGTGAGTTTATGAAACAGCGTGACTGGCGATTGGCTCTGAAGGCCAGCCTAGGGGGTGTGGCCGGTTGGGGCATTTCTACGGTTGTGGAGATTGTAGGTGCTCTCGTAATCCTGCTTATATTTGTGGTGCAGGTCCTATCGGGGTGAAATGCTGAAGTAAGCTCCGCACAATTTCTGTTTTGCAGCAAGGCTGTTGATAGTCTTTATTTGAAACAAAAGGAATTCGGCGGTGGCCAGCATATGTAAACCGCTAATTTTTGAGGAATCTATGTCTATAGAAATGGTTCGTGATTTTGGTCTATATGTATTTGCGGCTATGGCAGTTAGTTTTGTTGTGGCTCTGATCTTGTTTCTCTTTGTCATCCGACGACTTCGTCGCATGGACGTTCCGCCGGGTGCGGGATTCAGCGAAACCTTAATGTATACACCGCTGCTCCTGGTCGTGTTTATCGATCTTCTTGACTTCGCATTGGACATTCTTGCTGCGCCTTTCACGTGGGCGATCCTCGATCGACTTGGCCTTCGTGCCTTACGAGATGTAGCGGCCTTTGAGGCGCTTCTCCCATTTACACAGGTGATCCCCACGATGACTCTTGCCTGGATTGCTGCTCGTCTTATTGGAACCAAATTTGATATGGTTACGGATTAGATTGCCGATTAAGAGAAACCGGGATAAGGATGGCGTTGGTTGCAGAAATTTTCTCTGCATCTACATGTAGCCGTTGCCCCAAAAACCGGGTTTTGAACTAAGTGCAGTCAATAATGTTCTGCGGGGTGAATTGTGGCGCGGTCAGGAGACCGACCATAGCATCAACCATCAAAACAAGTAAGCCTGTA
>JAACFF010000494.1 GCA_009937635.1 Chloroflexota bacterium | reverse complement strand
GACATTCTCGCTCACCAGGCTGGCGCTTACGCAGCAGGCGCCAGTTTTGCCGAGTTCAGGCGGCAAGGCATGGGGAATCCTTATATGAAAGAGGAAAAGATGCCTATCGACGCCATAAACCGCCGCCAACTCGAGGATCGGGAAGGCAGATCCCCAGAGATTCTGCTGGACGAACTTCGCGCGACCGGTCCTAAAGCAATCGCCAACCGGCAAAAATTACCTGGGTTTCTACGCGCCATCCCCCTCATTGATTTTGGTCCGCCCGTGGGAAGGGCTCCCCTCGGCTACCTGACGGATAACATCTTCACCCGGGACACCTGGAGCCACCGTTATGACATTTGTGTGGCAACAAATCGTGAAATGGTTTTGTCTTCAGCGCATGACGGGCGGTTAACGGCACTGGTCATTCGCGACCTGGAGAAAGTCATGCGTCCGGTAACACAAGGTGGAGGTTTTGTCCTCGAGTTATCAGGACTCGCCGGAGGGGTTTGGCAGTTTGGCGAAGTAACGCCATCGGCAACGATCGCCATGGATACGTTTGATTTCCACGTCTTCGCCTCTGGGCGAGCGACTGCTGACGACATGATCGCAACGGGCAAGGTCACCTTTGACGGTGACAGCACTTTCGCGAAAAAGGTGTTCGAACAATTTAGTGTTCCATATTAGCAACCAGCCTCATTATTCCGAACCGGAATTCATAGGAGCACATTGACGTGAGCTGGAAAATGCTAACCCCCGGATATAAGGCGGTTGCCGATAGTGACTGATCCAACACCCCACCTACATCCAAATAAACAAAGCCACGTGGATTATCGATTGCCTCATCTTCGAACTTTATCTCTAGTGTCGCAAATGAGCCACCGCTTGTGGCCGATCCTGGGTCCTATGAACGCTAGAAGCCCTGGCAATGCCAGGGCTTCAAAATTGTAGCCGCTTGCTAAAGCAGGCAGCCGAACTCTGCTGACACGCTATCCTTTCTTCTTGATCTTCTTCCATGTATCGCGCAAGGTCACGGTGCGATTGAACACCAGCGCGCCTGGCTTAGAGTCGGGGTCCACGGTGAAATACCCCTGGCGCATGAACTGGATCTGATCTCCCGGGCGCGCTTTTGCCAGGCTTGGTTCAACAAGACAGTTCGTGAGCACTTGCAATGATTGCGGGTTCAGATTGCTGGTAAAGTCCTTTCCGGGCTCAACTTCGCTGGGATTTTCTTTGGTGAAGAGCAAATCATAGAGGCGCACTTCGGCGGGAATAGCATGCTGGGCCGAGACCCAATGCAAGGTTCCTTTTACTTTACGGCCGTCTGGCGAGCGCCCACCTCTCGACTGTGGATCGTAAGTACAACGCAGCTCAACGACGTTTCCATCTTCATCTTTAATGACATCGGTGCAGGTGATGTAGTAAGCTTTCAACAGGCGAACTTCTCGTCCCGGAGCCAGGCGGAAAAACTTGCCCGGCGGGTCTTCCATAAAGTCTTCTCGTTCGATGTAGATCACACGGGAGAAGGGAACTTTGTGTGTCTCTGTGTTGCTGCGATCCTGCGGATGATCCGGCACGTCAAATTTCTCTACCTGATCCTCGGGATAATTTTCAATAACCACTTTAAGTGGGTTCAGGACAGCCATGGCGCGTGGGGCGTGGGCATTTAAGTCCTCACGCACCGAAAATTCAAGCAAGCCGTAATCAACCAGATTGTTGGCTTTGGCTACGCCGATGCGACCGCAAAAATCGGAGATAGCCGCCGGCGTATAGCCACGGCGGCGCATACCGGCAATGGTGGGCATTCGGGGGTCGTCCCAGCCATTCACATGCCCTTCCTCCACCAACCTGATCAAGTTTCTTTTGCTCATGATGGTATAGGTAAGGAATAGCTTGGCAAATTCAATCTGCTGGGGGTGATAGACCCCTAACTGTTCCAGGAACCAGTTGTATAACGGGCGATGATCCTCAAACTCCAGCGTGCAAATCGAGTGGGTGATGCCTTCAATGGAATCTGATTGGCCGTGCGCCCAATCGTACATGGGATAGATATTCCAGTAGTTGCCGGTGCGGTGGTGCGGCGCGTGTAGAATGCGATAGAGAACGGGATCGCGCAAATTCATATTGGGCGAGGCCATATCAATTTTGGCCCGCAATACGCGCGAACCATCTGGGAATTCGCCCGCTTTCATGCGCTGAAAGAGGTCGAGGTTTTCCTCGACAGAGCGGTCGCGGTAGGGGCTGTCTTTACCGGGTTCGGTCAATGTACCACGATATTGGCGAATTTCCTCAGCGCTCAAGTCATCCACATATGCTTTGCCGTCTTTAATTAGCTGCACCGCCCATTCGTATAGTTGTTCAAAATAGTCAGAGGCATGATACAGGCGATCGTCAAATTCAGCTCCCAGCCACTTAATATCGTCAATAATGGATTCGACGTACTCGCTCTCTTCTTTTAGCGGATTGGTGTCGTCGAAACGTAAATTGAACTTGCCGCCAAATTCCTTAGCGATGCCGTAGTTAAGCAGGATCGACTTCGCATGCCCAATGTGCAAGTAGCCATTGGGCTCAGGGGGGAAACGTGTATGCACGCGTCCACCCCATTTATCGGATTTCAGATCGTCCAGGACAATGTTGCGCACAAAATCAGATCGTGCATCACTTTCATTCTTTTCGTTGGTCATCTTGTTCCTTACAAGCTATTTTCGCTGAAGTATATGCAAACCGGCTTGAGAATGCCAAGGGAACTTTGAATTCACGGCCGTCGCGCATAAACCGTAAAAAGATCTCCAAAATTTACGGGAACGGCAATCTCATCCATTCTCAGGGTTTGGATCAGCGATTCCGCCGACTGCCCCAGCGTTTTATTGAGTCCGCCAAGACGCGAAGCCAAATAGCCGAGACGCAGATAACGCCCCTGAGCGCCCGACCAGACTACCTCAAAGCCATTATTCTCCAGCATGCGCGCCAATGTTTTTTGGCTAAAGTATTGAACGTGCATATCCATCAGCCACGGCCAACGCTTACCCATCAGTCGCGCAGTCAGACTATCGATGTCCATTGTGTGCACGACTATGGTGCCTCCAGGTTTCAGGACGTCGAATGCTTTGCCCAGTTCCTCAGAGGGAGCGTACATATGTTCAATCACATCCCACATCGTGACCACGTCAAACTGCTGCTCAGACGCCATATCTGCCAGAGTTCCCGCCTGAACCGGAAGACCGCGCTCACGCGCCGCAGTAACGGCCCATTCTGAAGGTTCCAAGCCGCGCGCATCCCATCCGGAAGCAAGCGCCACCTCCACAAACACGCCGATATAGGCACCAACGTCGAGCACGGAGCGATTGTTTGCTTGACCCAACCGGTTTTCCAAGGCGTCCAGGTGCTTGCGGAAAGTCAGCTCCCGTCCTGCTCGTTCATGGGCATAAACTGGATCTTCGACATTCTGGTAGGCGGCAATTATCTCCTGAGCGGACCAGCGGGGATTTGCATAAACGTGGCCACAAGAACGACATTGCACAATCTGTGCATGATGGCCGTAACCGGTGTATGTACAGCGAACCGCATCAACAGCCAACCTGGTATCGCTGTTCAAAGTTGAGCGAAAGCGCACATCCCACTCATCCTGGCCACAAAGATTACAATTAACATTGATCATAACTTTACTTATACCGACTCAGGTGTCTCTCCATCGTATTGATGCCAGACCACAGGGCTGCACCTTCCTTAATCCGCCCATTGGCTATATATGCCTCGCCTAACATCTGCCGCGTGACATTGTCCCAAGGCGTGCGCTCGAAAGCGGCCGTTAAATGATCCAACGCATCTTCATACTTGGCAAGCGATAGCTCGATTTGTCCCAGGCGCCGATTAGCGGCGGCATTTTGCGGGTTCAGCGCCAGAGCAGGCTCGTAACCGCCGACAATATCGTCAAGATCTACCGCGCGGCGCACGGCAACAATGAGCGCAACGGCCGTTGCCATAGTAACAAGCCAGCCAACGAGATCAAAATCGCTAAGGCCGCAATCATCCATCGCGGGCGGGCTGCCGCCTGCGCATCAAGTATTGGGTA
>JAACFF010000493.1 GCA_009937635.1 Chloroflexota bacterium | reverse complement strand
ATTGACCAGCGGCTTCCAAGCGCAATTCTCACCAGTTCCGTTCAAGCTGGAAGAATGCTACAAGCGGACTTTCAGGTCAACCCCGAGATTATTAAGCCATTACCAGATTGTGCTGATACGGAGCGGTTCAGACCGGACCTGTTGGCTCCAGGGGCTAGCAAGAATTTGCGCCTGGCACTTGGAATACCCGAGGACCGGCTGATTGTTGCCTATCTTGGTTTGCTTACGGATTATCAAGGCATACCACAGCTTATCGAAACCGCAGCTAAACTTAATCAGACGGGCGATGCAATTCACTTCCTGGTGATGGGCTATCCTAACGTCGATCTTTATCGAGGTTTGGCTGACAGCGCAGGGGTTGGTGACAGGATGACTTTTACTGGGAAAATCGAATACCGGGATGCTGCAACCTACTTAGGGTTGGGGGACATCGCCGTAGCGCCAAAGATGTCCACCAGTGAGGGTAGCGGCAAACTGCTCAACTATATGGCCATGGCCCAACCCGTAGTAGCGTTCGATACGCCGGTTCATCGAGAGTATCTTGCGGAGCTAGGCATCTACGCTCCAGTAGGCAATACGAGTGCTTTTGCGGCGGCAATCAGACAGTTGATGAATAACCCAGGCCAACGTGCCAGCTTGGGGCAGCAATTGCGTCAGCGTGCCGCGGATCACTACAGTTGGCGGGAGGCTGGACAGGAAATCGAGCAGATATATTCGCAGTTGACAAGTTGATACCAAACCTGTATAATGAAGTTTCGCCTATTATGCCTAATTTGCAGATTTGGGATTGTATTAGATTGAACAATTAGAGTTAGCCCTTTCAGGGGTGCAGCAATTTGGTTGCACCCCTTGTTCTTGAGAGGTAAAGATTTTGATGGGCCGGGGAGATTATGCCCGGCAGGGAGCAGGTAACAAACTTATGCCCAGTAAACCGACTAAGTCGTACGCCCGAACAATTAATCCGCTGGAATTGCCTTCGCTGATTGAGATCCAGTTGGAATCCTTTGAGACATTTATTGAGGAAGGCCTCGCGGCATTGTTTGACGAGATTTCTCCAATCGAAAGCTTCAAAGGAGATTTGCAGCTTTATTTTCCATCGAACCGCCCTGAGGTGGATGGCTTTGACCTTAATTATTGGTTTGGTGATCCGAAGTACAGCGTCGAGGAGTGTGTCGAGCGAGACATGAGCTATGCAGCCCCTATTTATGTAAAGGTGATGTTGTATAGCAAAGATATGGACCAGCCAATCGTGCAGGATATTTTCATGGGCGATTTCCCCCTTATGACCCCTGCTGGTACATTCATCATCAACGGTACCGAACGTGTCGTAGTTAGCCAGCTAATCCGCTCACCGGGCGCGTATTTCGAAATCGAGGAGGAGAGAACAACGGGTCGACCCCTGGCCATGGGCAAACTCATTCCAGACCGTGGAGCCTGGATGGAATTTGAAACGCGAAAGACGGATTACCTGACGATTAAATTTAACCGGAAACGGACGGTGCCAATAACTTTGTTTTTGCGGGCGATGGCGGCAATTGACGATGGTCTTAATGACCCGTTGTTGAAGGATGGATCGGACGAGGAGATTCTGGCGCTGTTCGAGGACATAGATACCAACGGTGAGCATCTCTACATCCAAGGCAGTATTGAGCAGGAACCGCCATGGAGCCTTGACAAACCATTGCCGGAACAAGCGCTGATTGAGTTTTACAAGCGCATGCGCCCTGGTGATCCGCCCACGCTTGACAATGCACAGCAGTATCTTTCTGAGCAATTGTTCGATCAGCGACGGTACGATCTGGCAAAAGTTGGCCGCTATAAGTTGAATAAGCGTCTGGATCTTGAAGATATTGTACCGCTGACGCACAGAACGATAACCCAGCACGATATTGTACGGTTTGTGCGGCGTATGATTTTGATTAATAACGGTAAAGAAGGGCCGGATGATATCGATCATCTGGGCAATAGGCGTATTAAGACGGTTGGGGAGCTGCTTCAGGCCAAATTGAGGGTTGGATTGCGGCGCATGGAGCGTGTTGTGCGAGAACGAATGTCTATTCGCGACAGTGACAACCTGACACCAGTCGCGTTGATCAACATTAGACCTGTCGTCGCCTCGATACGCGAGTTCTTTGGCAGCTCGCAGTTAAGCCAATTTATGGAGCAGGCTAATCCGCTGGCAGAGCTAACCCATAAACGTACCCTTTCTGCACTTGGTCCTGGTGGTTTGCGCCGGGAACGCGCAGGATTCGAGGTGCGTGATGTCCATCATAGTCATTACGGCCGTATTTGCCCCATTGAGACGCCTGAAGGTCCTAACATCGGTCTGATTGGACGGTTGGCCACTTACGGCCGTGTCAATAAATATGGGTTTATTGAGACTCCTTACCGGCGTGTTCGGAACAGTATAACTGTAAGCGATGATGGTTTGGTTGGACATAAGGCGTTTAAGAATGTGATTGATCCTGATACAGGGGAGATCCTTGTCGATGCAGGGACGACTATCTCCGAAGAATTGGCGGCAAAGATCAAGGCTGCAGGAATTGATCAAGTTTCGGTCACACCGTTTGTTACGGACGAGATATCCTACATGTCGGCTGACGAGGAGGATCATTATACGATTGCTCAAGCTAACGCAGCGATAGACGACAATGGTCAATTTGTGGAGCCTCGTGTTTCCTCGCGTCGTAACCAACAATTCCGTTTTACGTCTGTGCAGCGAGTTGATTATATGGATGTGGCACCACGGCAGATTGTTGGGGTATCTGCAGCTCTGATTCCATTCCTGGAACATGATGATGCTAACCGCGCGTTGATGGGCTCAAACATGCAGCGCCAGGCGGTACCTTTGCTGCAGCCACATGTGCCTATTGTGAGCACTGGGATGGAGTTGCAGGCTGCTCGTAATTCCGGTCAGGTTGTACAGGCAAAGGAAGCTGGTGAGGTTGCCAGCGTGACCGGCGATCAAGTGGTCGTGATTGGCGGAGATGGACCAAGAACTTATAAGCTACGTAAGTATAATCGCTCAAACCAAAGCACATGCATTGATCAGCGGCCGGTTGTCGTGAAAGGCCAACGTGTCTCAGAAGGTGATGTTCTGGCTGACAGTTCTTCTACGAGTAATGGCGAATTGGCGCTTGGTCAGGACGTACTGGTAGCTTTCCTTTCCTGGGAGGGCGGTAATTACGAAGACGCCATTTTGGTAAGCGAGAACCTAGTCCGTAACGACCTTTTTACTTCGGTTCATATTGAAAAGCACGAGGTCGAAGCGCGGGATACAAAGCTCGGGCCGGAAGAGATCACCTACGATATCCCCAACGTCAGCGAAGATGCGCTTAAAGATCTAGATGAGCGAGGGATTATTCGTGTAGGCGCTGATGTAAACGAGAATGATATTCTGGTGGGCAAGATTACACCTAAGGGTGAAAAGGAGTTGAGTCCGGAAGAAAAACTGCTTCGTGCGATTTTTGGTGATAAAGCGCGCGAGGTAAAAGATTCTAGTTTGCGGTTGCCACATGGAGCTCGTGGCAAGGTTGTAGATGTCCAGGTTTTTGATCGCCAACGAGACCGTGATTTGCCTGCCGGTGTGGAGACAATGGTGCGTGTGAGTGTTGCTCAAAGGCGCAAACTTTCGGAGGGCGATAAGATGGCTGGACGCCACGGAAATAAGGGCGTTATCTCTAAGATCGTCCCTGTGGAAGATATGCCATACCTGGAAGATGGGACTCCGATAGACATTATTTTGAGCCCGCTTGGAGTGCCCGGCCGTATGAATATAGGTCAGGTTTTGGAGATTCATCTCGGTTGGGCAGCTTCCCGGTTAGGTTTTCGGGCAATTACGCCGGTATTTGATGGTGCCAGCGAGCGAGAAATTGCGGCTGAACTAGCCCGGGCTTGGTTGATCGACCGAAGCTGGGAGATTGCCACTGAGTGGGCATGGGATTGGCTCGAAGAGATAAATTATGATCTTGAATCGCTGAGGGATGATGCAGAAGCACGAGGTTTGTTCATAGAAGCCTGGCTTGGCGATATTGGCTATGATGTGGGCCGTCT
>JAACFF010000492.1 GCA_009937635.1 Chloroflexota bacterium | reverse complement strand
GTATTTGATGAAAATAAACCGATTTATCTACAGATCATGGATTTGATCAAGAAACAGATGATTTCAAAAGAATTACTGCCCGGCGAGAAGCTTCCCTCGGTGCGCGAGATGTCGAAGCAGTTGGAAGTGAATCCAAACACCGTGCAGAGAGCCTACATAGAAATGGAGCGTGAAATGTTAGTTTATACAAAAAGAGGACAGGGCACGTTCATTGTCGATGAGACGGAGGTCGTTTTGAAACTTCGCCAGGAAATGGTTC
Source organism: Chloroflexota bacterium (assembly GCA_009937635.1). Lineage (GTDB taxonomy): Bacteria > Chloroflexota > Anaerolineae > Promineifilales > Promineifilaceae > JAACFF01. Next base: position 3,794 of record JAACFF010000492.1, on the reverse strand, counting down.
TCGATAGGGTTGCTAAGTTTGTAAGAGAAATGGAGGAGTTCGGATTTTCACACGATGAACTCCTCAAGATCATTGAAAGGCATTTGTCTGAGTGAGGCTACCATGGAAGCGATATTACAACTACACAATTTGAATAAATCCTACGCCAATTTTCCGGCTCTGAAGAATATGGATCTAGAACTCGAACCCGGCAGGATAATGGGGCTTTTGGGTCCCAATGGCAGCGGGAAGACAACTCTGATCAAGATCGTGGCTGGTCTTCTCCAACCATCTAGTGGTGAGGTGCTGGTGTGCGGGATGGCTCCAGGTGAGCAGACCAAGGCATTGGTGTCATACATGCCAGATGTCAATCACCTGCCAAACTGGATGACCATTCAAGGGATTATCCAATATTTCAATACGTTTTATGAAGATTTTGATCCTGACCGTGCTTTTGCGTTGCTGGAACGGTTGGGGATTGACCAAAGGCGTAAGGTGACTGCTCTTTCGAAAGGTACGCGTAAGAAGCTGCAGTTGTCGCTGGCATTGGCCAGGAAGGCACGCTTATACCTGACGGACGAGCTTCTTGAGGGGATCGATCCTGGTGCGCGTATGGTTACCATTGATACGATTTTGGAAAATTTCAATACCGAAGGTTCATTGATAATTTCTACCCACCTGATAACCGATGTGGAGAAGCTGCTTGATGAGGTGGTGTTCTTGAAGGCTGGTGAGGTCGTGCTGTCCGGCAGCACAGATGATTTGCGGGTGGAAAAAAAGAGATCCATTGAGGGGATCTATAAGGAGATATTCTCATGATACGCAAGCTGATGCTTTTCGGAATAAAAGAACGATTGAAGGTCTACGCAGGGATCGTGCTGCTCTACCTGCTATATGTTGTGGTCAGTACTGTCTCCAAACCTACTCCCCGGATGGATAGTATCCTGGATTGGTTTACTTGGAGCTATGAAGTCTTCGGGGTGAAAATCTATGCGATGACTTTTATACTGCTAGGAATGGCGGCGGCAGCCCTGCTCGTGGCGGAGATCATCATTTTTGTCCGGGATTTTTACAGCCCCCAGGCCTACCTGCTGTTTTCCCTGCCCGTGAATGGAAAGCATGTGGTTGGCTCGCGACTTGGCTTGTTCATTCTGGACTTTCTATTGCTGGTCGCTCTTGATTTTCCGTTCCGCTGGCCATTTTATCGAACCTTGTTTTCCAGTGCTACAAGTGGTGAAATTGACGGATTCTCGCCATGGTTTACCAATTCGGATCTATTGTATCTTGGTATTCTGGTCGGTGTAACCTGGATTTTAGTCTTCACCATTATACCTTTGCTCAACTACCTGCTGATTGCAGTCGCAAAGTGCCTGTTTGACTTGAGCGTTGGCTGGCTGACCGCATTTGTTGCCTTGGGGTTCGGAGTGTTTTTGGGCTTGAGCTATGTCTTATCATTAACTATTCCACCTTTGGTCCATGGGCCAGCAGCAACAACGTATGAGATAAATCTATTGATACCGGTATTACTATTGATAGCGAATGTGCTGATCTTCTGGTCAGGGACAATGGTTATCGACAGGAAATTGAATATTTGATTCCCTCCGTTCTAAAGACAGTACATGTCCGCCTCGCGGCACCATGACCGGGGGAATCTACGAATCGAAGAGTTTTACAATCCAAGGCACGATTCATGTTTGGAAATCGGCCCATGGATAGGCTGGAAATAGACGTTTCGCTCGCAGCGGATGATTTGCCTGGGTCTCGGTATTTGAAAGGTTTTTGTTCAAACTCACTCTTCCTACGTTCAAAAAGCCTCAGTCAATGGTGAAGGGATTCTGAAAACTATGAAGGGAGTCACCAATGTCAACTCGAAATTCGTTATGTAAATATATTTTGGCAACCATTCTGGCCTTGCTACTGACAGGTTGCTCAATAGGTTCGATTTTTCAGCCGCCCACACCGACACCAAAGCCCTCCCGGCTGCCAGACCCAGATGAAGCGAAAGCGTTGCTGGTTCAACTGGTGGACGTGGAAAAGCGGGCCCCCGGGATCGTGGTGGGGATGATCGCAGACGATCCGCAGGAACGCTGGGTGGTCGGCTATGGCAGGTTGAGCGCCACCGACGACCGCGTCCCGGATGCCGATACCGTGTTCGAAATCGGTTCCATCACCAAGGTCTTCACCGGAATCCTGCTGGCGCAAGCCGTGTCAAATGACGAGGTCAAGCTGGATGATCCGATTTCGATGTATCTCCCTGAAGGGGTTACGGCACCAGAGCATGAGGGCAAATCCATCACGCTGCTAGACCTGGCTACGCACACCTCCGGGCTGCCGCGAGACGTATACGATCTTCAAACCCTCGAACAGATGTATACTGTCCTTTCCGGGTATCGCCTGGCCCATGAACCCGGCAGTAGCTATGGATACTCCAATTTCGGCATGGGCCTTCTGGGAAACCTCCTCGTCCAGAGGGCCGGCCAGGCGGATTACGAAGCACTACTGCTGGAACGAATCTGCCGCCCTCTGGGCATGGACAGCACCCGCGTTCAGTTGACGGCAGAGATGGGTTCTCGCTTGGCCGTACCCCATACCGGCAGTCTCGCTCCGACCCACCTCTTGGACTATCCCATCTATGACGGGGCGGGCATGATCCGGTCCACTGCAGATGATCTGCTAACCTTCCTCGCAGCCAATATGGGGCTGACCGAAACGGAACTGCAGCCCGCCCTGCAGCTGGCAAACACACCTCAGCGCCCGACCGTTGGAAAAGATACCATTGGACTGGGCTGGCAGGTTTCTGCAAACACGGGGTTTCACTATCATGGCGGGCGAACGAATGGTTCCTATTCCTATCTGGCCTGGGATCCTGAGCGCAAGTTTGGCGTCGTGGTGCTGGCCAATGTACAGGTCGATGTTGATTATGTTGTTCGCCTACTCATCGGCAGGATGCCATTCACGCTGGTCCAAGTTGATCCGCAAGTCTTGGCTTCATATGCCGGTAGATATCAGCTTCCAGATGGCAATATCGTGACAATCCGCGTCGATGGCACACGTATTCTTATCCAGCTACCCAGTGAACCGGAATATGAAGTATTCGCAAGCTCTGAAGGCCGCTTTTACCTGCCAGTATCTGAGCAGGAAGCCAGTTCCGCTCTTGAGATTGCGTTCTACAGGAATGACCGCGGCGAGGTAGACCGAGTTGTGGGGTTGCTAGGCGGTGTAACGTACGAAGCGAAGAAGGTGCCGTAATTGGAGATCTGCAATGGAATATCCATTCTTATCGGATTCCAAAGGCACCATCAGGCTGCATCGTGAGGCAGGTAGTCGATCCGTGGACGAACGATTTTCTTCTTTAGGACAAGTGATAATGGTTTCAATTGAGGTTAACAGCTCTGGATAAACGTTCCTTCAGCGGTTTTTCTCGGCAGTTAACATCTCTGCAAGCTGCCTACTACGGGTGAGCAGTGAGTAAAGCCGCTTCTTTTCCTCTGATTTGGCTACAAACAGGCATGATTGGATGTTCTTGCCGAAATCTGCTAGGTTTTGAGCATCAGTTTCATCAGTTTTGGCAAGAACCCCCCACTCCGATAGCGGGCCACGCTTTCCCATGATCGAGGAAGCTCTGCAAGGCAATTTGAAATAGAGCAATCAGCAATGCCATGATCCTGATTGGAGCACGGTTCGCATCCGTTGGGACATGAACCGTGGGTGCTGAAAGGATATATTCCTCACCACCTCTGGCGGGAGTATTTAACATTTAGGCTGACGTGCACCAAAAAGGGGAAAAAGTGGGCGCGGAGGAACTCGAATCCCCG
>JAACFF010000111.1 GCA_009937635.1 Chloroflexota bacterium | reverse complement strand
AAGGACGACGCATCGGTTTAGGATGGGTCATCATTTATTGTCATCCGCAGAAGGCTGATAGCCTCCTTCAACCCAAACACTTCGATCTGGCCCGACCTCTTTCTTCCAGACGGGCACAATTTCCTTCAGACGGTCGATACCGTAGCGAGCCGCCTCAAACACACCCTGATCACGATGTCCAGCGGCGCAGGTTATAAAAGTGGTCACATCGCTGATATCTACTCTGCCAACGCGCTGGACAATGGCGACTCCTTTTACGCCAGGCCATCGTTCCCAAATTTCATAGGCGATCTGAGCCATTTTTTTCTCAGCCATACCGCTATAAGCTTCGTATTCAAGGTAAAGCGTCTCCGGTGGTAGCCCTTCTCTCTGTGTCTGCCCACGAACCAGGCCGGTGAAATTGACGATAGCGCCAACGTCTGGCTGCGTCAGATGGGCATAAATAGCCCGCATATCTGGCTCATCATGGGAGATGGCAAAGTGGGTTGGATGAGGGAATGATGAGTTTCCTCCGCTAACCGGTGGAAATAAGGCTACTTCATTGCCTTCCTCGACGATACTTTCGGGAAAGGCGAAATTCTTGTCGATTGCCACAAGAACCGTGGGCAATGAAGGGGCCAAATTGGGGTAGGCCAACTCGATGGCGTCCAATAGATCCTGTACTGTAGCCGGCGGAGATACGGTCACACGGATATTACTTTGTCCGACGCGGTCTTTTAGAGTTGCAAAAAGGCGGATGTTTAGTTCCATAAGTTTGTCTGCAAACACGAGCCAAGCTAGGATATTGGAAAACTAAGCTCATACTAAGGGTAATTTACTGCGCCTCAAAGATGCCGCTTTTCCCACCTTCCTTATAGACGACACGAATATCCGTCAGGCGCATGCCACGATCGACCGCCTTCGCCATATCATATATGGTTAGAGCGGCTACCGATACGGCCGTGAGCGCTTCCATTTCTACCCCTGTCTTGCCCCGTACGCGGACTGAGGCTTCAATTTCAACGCAAGATGCATCTTCATTGGGTGTGCAACTGACATCAATCTTATTGAGCAGTAAGGGATGGCAAAGCGGAATCAGTTCGCTCGTACGTTTGGCTGCCATGATTCCAGCCACCTCGGCCAGCGTCAAAACATCTCCCTTTTTTAGTGAGCCTTCAACGATGAGCTGTAACGTATCGGGTTCCATGATCACTGCGCCGCGAGCAACAGCGATACGTTCCGTATCTACTTTATGACCCACGTCAACCATCTTCGCCTGACCGGTCTCATCCAGATGTGTCAGTTTCTTGTCCATAGGCATGGTATTATAGTGAGCAACCCTGCAAACCGGCAACGTGTATGAAGAACATAGTTGCCACTATTCCCGGGTCGTTGTCGATGAGTGAAATTGATGACACGCTTCTGATTTAAGATGTGTTGTAAGACCTTTGCGGTGTAATAATGATGTCCATTCTTGATTTCACCTTGATTATTGGTAGTAGGTCAACCTATAATTGGCCATTAAGGAAAAAGACTTGATGTTATGGCACAATTAACAACCCGCGAACTGGCGCTCGAAGACGAAGAACAAGAGCGCATGGCAGGGACCGGTGCATTGCGGCCGGGATCAGTACTGCAAGAAAGATACCACATCTTGGGTAAATTAGGTGCGGGCGGTTTCAGTTCTGTCTACAAAGCCCGAGACATGCGCTTTCCTGCCGTTACGAAATTGTGTGCCGTCAAAGAGATGGTCATTCTGACGGCCGATCCCCAACTGCGGGAGCAAACCATCCTGTCATTTGAGAGAGAAGCCAGCATGCTGGCCATGCTCAACCACGCCTCCATTCCCGATATATCTGATTACTTTACGGAAGGGGATCGCAGCTATCTGGTCCTTGAGCTTGTGGAAGGTCAGAACCTGCAGGAGTGGATGGATGATACGACAGATCTGGTCGATGAACCGAAGGCGCTTGACTGGGCCCTCCAAGTTTGTGAAGCGCTGGTCCACCTACACAGTCAAAAACCCCAGCCGATCATCTTCCGTGATTTGAAGCCGTCTAATATCATGCTCGATATGGAGAATCGCATCCGGCTCATCGATTTTGGCATTGCCAAACTTTTTGAAGCAGATCAAGAACGTGGAACCATGATTGGCACAGAAGGCTATACGCCTCCTGAACAATATCGGGGAGAAGCAACACCGGCTGTTGACATATATGCGTTGGGGGCAACACTTCATCATTTGCTAACCCGTCACGACCCTCGCCAGGAAACCCCATTCACGTTCAGCGAAAGACCAATTCGAGAAATTAATCCTCATGTATCACGAGCTTTTGAGGCTGTTGTCAATCGCTGCTTAGCCTATGATCCAAAAGAACGTTTCCCGGATGCTATGGCTTTAAATGAAGCCTTGTTGATGATTTCAGAGGCCGATTTGGAAGAGGCCGATCTGGAACTCTTGGGGATTCCCGCCAATGACCTAGAGCCGGTTGTCAAAATTGGAATTGGCCAGGTTGAACCCTTGTGGGTGTTCAGGTGTGAGGATGAAATTCGTTCTCGCACGGCCGTTGCCAAGGGCATTGTGTTTGTGACCGCCTACGACAACAACCTTTATGCGATCACCGCAGATAGAGGGGAATTTTTATGGAAATTCCCCACAAACGATAGCATCGGTGCTTCTCCATGCGTATATGAAGATACCGTCATGATTGGCTCATCGGATAGTCACCTCTATTCGCTGCAGCTTAGAAATGGCCGGCAAAATTGGTCTTTCGCGGCCGAAGGCCCGATTTATTCCTCACCCACGGCTCGCTTTGACCATGTTTTCTTTGGTTCCGACGATGGCTACTTGTATGCCCTTAACGCCTACCGCGGTACCCTTGCCTGGAGAGCCAATGCCTACAGCGCTGTACGCTCCACGCCATTTGTGTCTGAGGAGAGAATTATTTTCGGCACAGAGGACGGCGAGATTTACAGCAAAGAACTAACCGCAGGGAAGACCCAATGGCAGACTCAGGCAAGACGCGGCGTCACTTCGTCTCCTGTTGTGGCTGAAGATATTGCGGTCGTTGGCTCCCTCGATGGGACCATCTATGCCCTAGATGCCAGTTCTGGCTGGTTGATCTGGCGATTCCAAACCCTTCGACCGGTCATCTCTTCCCCGGTTGTTGACCGGGAAATAGTTTACATTGGATCTGCTGATGGTTATTTTTATGCCATCGATATCGCCACAGGTCATAAAGTTTGGGAATATCAAACTGACGGACAAATCGCATCATCGCCAATCATTTGGAATGATGCTGTTTATTTCGGCTCTACGGATGGCAGCATTTATGGTCTAAGCGTCCGCCGTGGCGACCTACTATGGCGATTTGATACAGGCAGTCAAGTTATCGCCTCACCCCAAATTGTGGAAGACGTTATGTATATAGGTACTACTGAAAACCAGCTTTTTGCCCTACCTATCTAATGAACAAAGCGTGGCGCTTAAACTAATTTATAAGAATCACGATCTTACATTGGCAAGGATCAACGAATGATGATGGATGAGACAATGGGTTACCCTGATGCAATAGAGACTGAAATTGACGCACTTGCCGATACAAAGCCTGAAGAGGTCTTGGACGAGACTGTTATCGAAGATGAACGTATGGGGTCGCCGGAATTGAGAGTAGCCCAACGTAGTGATGTCGGCGCAATCCGCAACCGCAATGAGGACTCCTGCCTGGTATTCAGTTCAGAAAGCGGTGGGCACTTTCCGCTTTTACCTTTTGGCCTTTATCTCGTTGCTGACGGTATGGGAGGACACGAAAGTGGACATCTGGCCAGTAAGGTAGCCTCGCGAACAGCCACAAGCCATATTCTGAAAGAAATCTATATCCCGCTCCTTACGAGCGACTTACCTCCTGATGAGGACGAGATTGAGAAGATTTTGGGGGATGCGGTGCAGAGTGCCCACAAGGCTATTTACAATCCAGATCCTTCCAAAGATGGTGGTACCACTCTAACGGTAGCGGTATTATTAGGCCGCGAACTTTATCTAGCCCACGTGGGTGATTCCCGGGCCTACTGGTTGGTTGATGGCGATTTAGAGCCAATCACAAATGATCATTCGTTAGTCCAGCGCCTGCAAGATGAAGGGCAGTTGACAGCTGAAGAGGCCCAACATTACGAGTATAGGAATGTCTTGCTACGCGCATTAGGGCAGGAAGATGAGCTAAAGGTCGATACTTATAGACGATCGTTGCCGCGCAATGGAAAGTTGCTCCTTTGCAGCGATGGTCTATGTGGATTGGTCTCAGAGATCAAATTACAACAGATCATGAATCAGTCAATATCGCCACATGAAATCACAGATCAGCTAATCGCTGCAGCCATAGAAGCTGGAGGGTATGATAACATTACGGCCGTAGTTGTTGATTTCTGCTTCTAAGACGACTTTATGCAATTGGGTTAGAAGAGCTTCTCAAGTTGTTTATACCCTCCATTAGCAAAGGTCGGCATTTGTGTCTGTTCAATTGCCGGCATGGTTAGCAATAGGCGGGAGCAGGCCACCCTAGGTCCTAACGAATGAGTTATAAACAGAGTGATTATTACCAAATCTTGGGTATACAGCGTGACGCCTCAGCCGGCGAAATTGAGGAAGCTTTCGAGCGCCTCCAGGCCAGATCTGAAGAAGAGCAGAACGAGGCTGCCGAAGCCGATTCCTCAATAGTCCTTCATGCTTACGAAGTGTTGAGTAACTCAGAGCGACGGAATCTATATGATTCCTTGCTAGCGGAGACGCAGGCACCTCATCTGACCACTGATGTTAAATTAAGCAGCCCCCATATCACTGTGTTGGACATCCCACAGATATTATATTTGCTTGTTGAACTACGGTCGCAAGACAATAATATTGGAGCCACGTTGCCGCTCAATCTTTGCATAGTGCTGGATCGCAGCAGTTCGATGCGTGGTGAGCGGCTAGATCAGGTTAAAAATGCCTTGCAGATGCTGCTCGACAAGCTTTCACCAGGTGATGTCATATCGGTAGTGAGTTTTAGCGACCGCGCTGAAATTGTACTGCCCTCCAGACCCGTTGGTCAGCACCAAGAGCCAATCGCCAAAATCCAAGGTATTCAGGCAACTGGAGGTACGGAGATCTTTCAAGGCTTATCTGCTGGCGTGCAGCAGATGCGCAGCGTGGTGCTAAACGATTATTACAATCACCTCGTACTGCTGACGGACGGGCATACATATGGAGATGCTGAACAATGCCTTCACTTAGCCGCGAAGGTAGCCGAAGAGGGAATTGTTCTCAACGCATTTGGTATTGGAGCTGACTGGGATGATCAGTTTCTGGATGCCTTAGTAGCCCCGTCAAATGGTTTGGCACAATATATTGATGCCCCACAGACGATCGTTGCCAGTCTAGGGACACGGTTGAAAAGTGTGGGAGCTACTTTTGCTCGGCATGTACGCTTGCGCGAGAAATGGCCCCGGTGGGTGACATTACTCGATAGTTTTAGACTGACACCCTTTGCCAAGCCGTTGACAAGTGAAGATGGATATATCGAGTTGGGGGACATCGAGGGTCGGGCCCCCCTGATTCTTTTACTGGAACTTAGCATAGCTCCTCACCCGATTGAGACACGCATTCGCATCCCTTTAACATTTGTGGCCGAGATTCCAGGACAAGGGGAACAAACATTTGAAGAACAAATTCAAATCACAATTCTGGCAAAAGCCCCAATGATTGACCCTCCCCCGGATCTGGTACGTGCAGTCCGATTGTTAACGCTCTATCGCTTGAATGAGAAGGTGTGGCAAGAGGTCGAATTAGGCCAATTGGACAATGCCGCGATGCGCATGCATCATCTTTCCACAAGATTCTTGGAGGTAGGTGAATCGAGCCTGGCCAACCAAGCGAATGTTGAAGCGCGGCGATTGTCCAGGTCTGGAACATTGTCACCCGAAGGACGTAAACGGCTCAAGTATGGTACGCGCACGTTGATGCGAGAAACGATACAATTGGAGTGGGATGATTCAGTGTGATACTTGCGGCGCGAAATTTTATCCAGGCACACTTTTCTGTAAGGAGTGTGGCCATGCCCTGTATGATGATACGAGACAAGAATCATCGCAAGATCCTTCACAAGAGCAATATATTCACTATCTGATACCGGGTAGTGCAAGACAGGGCAAGCTAGATTTGTCCACACCAATTTGGATTGGCCGCGCCGACCCGGATGCAGAATTCATGCCCCAGTTAGACCTCACTGGCGATGGGGGAATGGAGTTAGGCGTATCAAGACGACATGCGCTCATCCGCAAGAATGAACAAGAATTGGTCCTCATTGATCAGCACAGTGTCAATGGTACGTGGATCGATCAAAAGCGACTGGATCCCGAACAGCCGTACCCATTATCTCCCACTGTGCAAGTGCGTTTCGGGCGTATGCTGGTGATTATTATTCTGGAGTGAGATTGTTGTATGTTACAGCCCGTGATGTTACGCTTGATAGATGAACAATTGATCCTTGGCGAAATTGAACAATTGCCCAACCCTGCTGACCAGTTTATGATTATCCGTAACCCGCGGCAGCGCGATGGCATGAAACTGGCTTATCTGCAAGACGATGTAACTACTATCTTAATTCCATGGCATCAGATTGCATATGTACAGCTATTGCCTGGGAGTGGAATTGAAAAAGTAATCGGCTTCGTACGAGAATAACCATGGTCGAAAATATACCAGAATCTTTTGAGCAAACAGCGCCCCAATTAATCCTCATTGTTGATGATGAATCACGCATGAGACGATTTATCCGCATGAATATGGAGCTAGAGGGTTATCAGGTCGTAGAGGCTGAGAACGGCATTCAAGCCCTCGACCAGATCAGAAAGCATACACCAGAACTGGTAATTATGGATGTGATGATGCCAGAGATGGATGGCTTCGAAACCCTTGGTCTCCTGCGAGAAATTTCCACAGTTCCCGTAATCTTACTCACAGTGCGCAGTGATGAAGAAGATATTACGCGCGGTCTCAATCTGGGCGCTGATGATTATGTGACCAAACCTTTTAGCCCAGGGGAACTAACAAGCCGAGTCGGGGCGGTTCTCAGACGCGCCCGATGGCCTGCCCCACCACCGCGCACTGTTCTGAAGATCGACGATCGCCTTTCCGTTGATTTTAATCGACATCAGGTTATCGTGAACGGAGAGCGCATCGATTTACGTCCCACAGAATATCGCTTGCTGTATGTTCTCATACAAAACGCCAGTTGGGTTGTACCTCATGAAACCTTACTGGCCAAAGTTTGGGGCTACGAATATCGAGATGAAACGCATTACTTGCGCCTGTACATCAATTACTTGCGTAAGAAAATTGAAGCAGATCCGGCTCACCCCAAGTACATTCTCACTGAGCGAGGCGTTGGATATCGGTTTGTCGATTTCAAGAAGATGCAATCATGACGCCCACAACAATAGTTACCTGCGAGCAGCTTTTTAAGCTTCTTGACACTTATCTTGGCCCGGAGGATCGACTCAGGGTACAGCAAGCCTCAAAGTATGCTCGCCAGAAACATGGAGATCAAATCCGGAAATCTGGCGAGCCTTTTTTTATTCATCCCCTGACAGTAACCTATTATCTCGCTCAGTTCCATCTTGATGCTCAAACATTAATGGCGGCGCTACTACACGATGTGGCTGAAGATGCGAGTGTGCCTATTAACGAGATAAAGGCGCAGTTCGGTAGTGAAGTTGCAAGCTTGGTTGACGGCGTTACAAAACTCAAGGAAATTTCCGAAGGTGTGGCTAAAGGACGCCAGTTATCCAAACAAGAGATCCAAGATCTAAGTACCCAGAAACTCTTCCGTGAGATGGTCAATGATGTCCGGGTTGTGATTATCAAGCTATTTGACCGCCTTCACAACATGCGCACCATAAAGCATATGCCGGATGATGGCCAAAAACGGAAAGCACGTGAAACCCTTTACGTCTTTGCGCCCATGGCCAATCGCTTGGGAATTTGGCAGCTAAAAAGCGAACTGGAGGCCTTGTCGCTGGAGGTCTTAAATAATCGAGCTTATCAAATAATAGAGCAAAACCTGGAACAGCTCCGTGAAGATCAACAAGAAATGTTTCACTTAGTCAGCGGTCAGATTTTCGCCCGTCTGCTAGAAGCGAATCTTGATGCACGTAAGGTAGCTCTGGTGCCAGAGAATATTTACACTGTTTACCAAGATCTGACATCTGAAGGGGTTGCCTATCATGAATTAGATAGGACATTGCGCCTCGTTGTTCTACTAGATGATTGGATTTCCTGTTATACGGCGTTTGGCCATCTCCACCAGATTTGGCAAGCCGTGCCTGATCGTTTTGACGATTACATCTCTGTTCCCCGCGATAACCTATACCGGTCCTTACACACGACAGTTATTCATGATAGTGGGCAGCATATTAAAATCAGATTACGAACTGAAGCGATGGATGAGGTTTCGAAAATCGGGGTCTTGGCGCGCTGGTTGTATGCTGATACACCGCTTTGGGATAAGGGCATCGCCGAAAGGATAGAGGCGTTATCTGAGAACATTCGCGAAACGATTGACTCTGACTATCAGGATCCTGGTGCTATGGTCAAAATGGTCGTAGAGGATGTCTTTGCCCAACAAATCCGGGTTTATACGCCGCGAGGGGATGCTATCGAATTAGCCCAAGGATCGACACCCATTGATTTCGCTTATGCTATCCATACAGAATTGGGCGATCAATGCCAGGCAGCAAAAGTGAATGAAATGCTGAGCCCGCTGAATCGCATCCTCCGTAACGGCGATTTGGTGCAGATCATTAAGGGGTTGCGAGCAGAGCCACAGAGGGAATGGCTCGATGAAGATTTAGGTTACTTGGGCACGAATTATGCCCGATCCCATGCACGGCGCTGGTTTCGTCGCCTGCCAAAAGAAAAGGTGGACATCCAGGGCAAGCAATTACTTCAGGCGGAATTGCGAATGCTAGGGTTGCCGCGCCACTCTCATCTCGCTGTTGCCCGCTCTTTTGGCTACAAGGGCACCGAAAATCTATATCATGCTATTGGGCGAGCTGAATTGTTGCCAACAGTGGTAGCTACCCGTGTGCTAGCCAAGAAGTGGACAGAAGAACCGGTACGCAATCTAGACAATATGGTGACCGCACCACGTGGTGAAAAATACATCGTCACCAATGCCAACGGCCGTTACTTGCGACTCTGTGCTACCTGTGAACCGCGCCCGCGCGATAACATCGTAGGTTACCTCCGCAGAAACGGGAGCGTGACTGTCCACAGAGAAGGCTGCCACAGTTTGCGAGCCAACCGCACCACCGGTCGTCTGCTTAAACTTGGTTGGGGGGAAACGACGAGCCGCAAAGCCCGGCTGATCACCATTCAGGTTGATGTCTATGATCGCCCTGGCCTGTTGTTTGACATCACCAGCCCCATGCAAGAAGAACAAATCAACATCCCATTCATTTGCACCCCTGCGACACCGCATCCTGGAGAAATGCGCATCGTAATGAGTCTGGAAGTTGAGAGCCCTCGCCAGGCTGTACGTATCTTGCACCAAATTCGTGCCCTGGTAAATGTGTATAGTGTGCGTTGTTTACCGCCCGACTCTGTCACCGATTACGAGGCAGCCACCACGCCTTTCTATAAACCTGAGTAGAACATTAGTTTCATTTTGCCCTTTATGACGGCCTTTACTATAATCCCGCGCCGGTTGGGCGATCTTCAGTTTGCCCTTCGCCGCAAGCTTAATTCTGAAAAGTGAGGAGTGAGCAACCATGTTAAAGAAACGATTTTTTAAGACAAAAGATGATTGTGAAGTCACGTTTGAGTACGCCGACGAGAATGCCAAAGAAGCTGCTCTCGTATCTGATTTTAATGATTGGAAACCGCTACCGATGAAGAAAGCAAAGAAAACTGGTAGCCCCTTTCGCATAAAAGTTCGCCTACCTAAAGAATCTGAATACCAGTTTCGGTACTTCGTAGACCAGAGCACTTGGGCGAATGATGAAGAAGCCGATGCTTATCAGGCCAATGAGTTTGGCGACAGCAATGGTGTGGTTAACACGTTTACAGGTAATTGATTTTTATTTGATTATCCATTTTGAAAGAGGCGATCCGCAAGGGTCGCCTTTTTTGCTTCAACCTGGCGGTCTTATTAACTGTGCATCCTCCCCGGATAGTTGGATGATCTCTTTTAGCGGGGAGTGAGCAACCATTGCCTCTGCCACGCGCTTTGTTATCGTTCTTGCTATTATGCTTTTACGTCGAGTCTCTATTCTCTCGCTGCTGTTATTAATGATCTACTGGCTAAAACCAGCGACCGCCGATGCTCAAAATGCCAACCCTATAACACTCAGCGAGGAGCGCATCATTACCAATGATGCGTCCGTTGATTACCCAACTAAGGTCCATTTTCGCCTTGAAGTGGACCCGGCGCTGACCATAGTTGACGCGGTCTTGACTTATGATGTTGAGCAAATAAGCTGCCTGGATGTCAGTACACAAGTTCCAGTGGAAGTGGATGGCCCAGTCATAGAGTGGGAATGGCCCATGATCCGCTCCGGCAATCCACCGCCTGGTGCTGATCTGTGGTGGGAGTGGACTTTGACCGATGACCAGGGGCAGACCTATACAACACCCCGCCAAAATCTGAAATTCACCGATGACCGTTTTTCCTGGCAGACCATCAGTGAGGGTGATGTGATCTTGCACTGGTATGACGGAGAGGAAGTGGGCCCATTGTTGCTAGAATCGGCCGTGGCTGGTCTGGCACTGCTGGAAGAGGATCTGGGAATTGAATTGCAGGAAGATGTGGAACTTTATATTTATGGCGGATCTGACGACATGCGCGACGCCGTCCTCTACATCCAAGACTGGGCAGGAGCGGTCGCTTTTCCAGAGTACAACATCATCCTCGTAGGCGTCCCGTTCCATCTGGCTGAAGATTGGGGACGCAGTACTATCCGACATGAACTGGCGCATCTGGTCGTAGGACAATACGGCCGTAGTTGTGTTGGTGGACGTCGTCCAACCTGGTTGGAAGAGGGATTGGCGATGTATGCCGAGGGAGAACCATCCACTGATGTAACGACCGATCTGGATCAGGGCATCAAAGAGAATAGTTTCGCTCCTCTACGCAGCCTCAACGGCCCCTTCCCCGCCCAGGACGACGAAGCCGGCTCTGCCTACAGCCAGAGCTACAGCACCATCAAATACTTGCGCGAAGCATATGGACAGGAAAAGTTGCAGACGCTCCTGCTACTTCTTGCGCAAGGTGAGAGCTATGATGATGCCCTGGAGCAAACATACGGCATGAATGTGGATGGTTTAGAACAAGATTGGCGTATGTGGATCGACGTGCCTGCGCGTCAAATTCCGCCTACACCAATCCCTTTAAGTGCCTCCGGCGTACCCACAGTGGTTCCCCTCGCCGGTCCGGCTACTGTGCCCACGCCGCATGCGCCGGCGGGCCAGTCGGAGAACCCTGCGCCGGTAGAGCCAACATCTGGGCTTTGCGGTCTTGGATTGGTGCCCTTGCTGTTGGTGGGCTTCTTCGCCTGGCGAAAGAAGGGCATAACATGACAAGGCGATCATTCCTCCTCATCTTCGCACCTGCCTTTTTACTCCTCAGTTGCCAGCTTGCATCAGTAGCCACGACGGAAGCGACGCGAAGGCTGGCCGCAGAGGGAGTTGATCGTGAAGATGCTGTTGTGCTAAAAGGTGGCCAACCGCGTACCCTCGATCCGGCTACCACCTTGAGCGGCCCTGACGGTCCCTTAGGACATGTTTTCAGCGGCCTGGCCACATTGGATCCCAATCTGCAGGTTCAGCCTGATCTGGCAGCTGGATGGGAAGTCTCTGAAGATGGATTGGTTTACACATTTTATCTACGTGAAAATGCAACCTTTCATGACGGCACTCCTGTTACTGCCAGGGACATCATTTATTCTTGGGAAAGGGCTGCCGATCCAGACACGGACTCAGAAACAGCGTTGACTTACCTGGGCGATATCGAGGGCGTGGCGGAAAAAATAGCCGGCCAAGCAGAACATATCAGCGGCATACGCGCGATTGATGACCATACTCTGGAAGTGCGCCTGCAAGCGCCAGTTATCACATTTCTGGCCAAGTTGGCCTATCCGGTGACTTTTGTTGTAGATGGCCCAAATATCAATCAAGAGGATTGGCAGCATATGCCCAATGGCACCGGGCCATTTAAACTGCAGACATGGCGAGATGATGATCTGCTTATACTGGCTCGCAACGAAGAATACTACCTTGAACCAGCTCAAGTCGCGCATGTCGTCTATGACCTGGGGCCGGGGTTGCCTTTAGCCATGTACGAAACCGGGGAAATTGACCTGGTGGGAATTGGCACAGATACGTTGGCGAGGGTGCAAGATCCAAACAACCCCCTAAACGAAGAGCTCCGCACAGGCGTGAGTATGTGTACATCCACCATAGGATTGAACAATCGCCTGCCACCCTTTGACGATGTCCGCGTGCGCCAGGCCTTTAACTACGCGCTGGACAAGGAACGGCTTATTGAAACCTTCTCTGGAGGAAATGGGCTGGTAGCTGATGGCCCACTTCCCCCTGGGATGCCTGGCTATGGCGGTTTGGATGGTGAAAGTTATCCCTATGATCTAGAGGAAGCGCGCCAGCTTTTGGCAGAGGCCGGTTATGCAGATCCCACAAAGTTGGGCCCTCTGACCTTCACGACTCAGGGTTACGGAGATGTAGGACCCTATATCACGGCCGTCATCACCCTCTGGCAAGAAGCATTGGGAGTCACAGTCGAACCGGTCATGCTCGAACCCTTCGCATACTATGACGAACTGTATGCAGGCAACAACGGTCACTTCTATTCCTCTGGTTGGTGCGCCGATTACCCCGATCCGCAAAACTTTCTCGATATCCTCTACCATAGCGAGTCCACGCAAAACCTGGGCGGCTTTGCTGATCCGCAAATCGATGCCCTGCTGGAAGAGGCTCGCACTGAAAGTGATGTGAACAAGCGGCTAGGCATGTATCAGGAAGCAGAGCGACGTATTGTCCAGCAGGCCCCGGTGGTCTTTACCAGCCACGGGATTTCGGCCGTACTGGTTAATCCCGACCTGCAAGGATATGAGTTGACCCCTATTGGTGTGCCCCAGTGGCATCGCGTTAATGTGCAGCGCGATAACTAAAACATGATAAACTCCCTCCGTTTTAATCCATAACTACTTAGCCCAATAGCCATTGGTCCCTATGCTTGTAACCGCCATAATCTTTTTAGCCGTTTTTGTTCAAAGCAGTGTTGGCTTTGGATTCGCACTTGTTTCCATGCCCTTGTTGGTTGGTTATCTTGGCTTACAGGTTTCGGCTCCCCTTGTGGCCTTATTAGCCGCTGTGTCTGAGGTTTTCATTTTGATTCGCTATCGGGAAGCGCTTAATCTGCGTGTGGTATCTCAGCTAATCATCACCGCTGTAATTGCCATCCCTATAGGCGTGGTCGCTCTGCGGCACCTTGACGCCGCCATTGTGACTACCGCTTTGGGTGTGCTACTCGTTGGCTATGCGTTCTACGCCCTGTTGAGCCCCAAGCTGCCGCAACTAGCAAGCGGAGGTTGGGCTTATGGGTTCGGTTTTGTTGCCGGACTTTTAAGTGGTGCCTACAATACACCTGCCCCACCAGTGATCATATTTGGCAATTGCCGTGGCTGGCCGCCAAATGAATTTAAGGGAAACCTGCAAGGCTTTTTCTTGGTAAATTCCTTAGTCGTTGTTGCCGTACATATGATAAGCGGCAACTATACTTCCGACGTCTGGCCCAAAATTTTGTTGGCATTACCTGGTTTAGCCGTTGGACTGATCGCCGGGCTCCTTCTTTCCAAACGGATAAATGCCGAACCGTTCCGCAAAATCGTTCTTGTGCTATTGATCATTTTAGGCGTTCGCTTGATCATCGGTTGATGTCAACAAAAAATGAATATGAATTACTGCGTTATTCAAAGGGATGAAAAACGTAAAGCAACAATTCGGGCGGCGATAAATCTGTGTAATCTGCGCAATCTTTGATGTTCTAGAAGGATTAAATCTATGATAAACTCCCGCCAACTTGTGCCAGGTCTGCCCGTTCCTGCGCCTATCTGCAGCGATATCCCTGGCACCTGGGCCCACAGCACGACCACCATCCGCATGCCCGAAATCGCGCGCCGTATGCTGGCTGAGAACAACTTTCCTCCAGACACTGTATCCCGTGTACAAGCGCTCATCGACGATATCCCGGCAGTGCCAATACGTTTGCTAAAGCAAGAGAAAGCTCCGGACACTGCGGCTTGGAATTATGCTATTCACCCTTACCTCGGCCAGGACTGGTTGGAACCACCCTGGTTTGTCGTCGAAACCTACTTTTACCGTCGTCTGCTGGAAGCAACAGGCTATTTTGGACCAGGTCAGGGCCAAGGGCTCGATCCCTTCGCCTACCAGAAACGACAAGGGTTGTTAACTGCCCGCCCTGTAATCAGCACGATTAGCAGCCGGCTGCAGGCCTGGCTCGATCTCGGCTGGCAAGAAGATTATTGTGCAGCGCTGGTCGCTATTGATTTGTGGGGTAACCGTGCCGACCTGAGCCTTTGGCCCGTGGAGGAAGGGGGAGAGTCCATCCAGGCCGATTGGGAAGGAGCAGAAGCGCAAAACCTGGTAGATGATACGGTGCAGCTGACCGCTTATTTGAGCGATCATCAAGGCGTGCGCATTGATTTTATGATTGACAATGCTGGTCTGGAGTTGGTGGCCGATCTCGCTTTGGCTGACTATCTATTGGCCACCACTGCTGCGCAAACGGTCACCTTCCATCTCAAGATGCATCCCACCTTTGTCTCCGATGCCACGATTGTGGACGTACAGGAAACGGCCGCTTTTCTGGCCGCCCAAGAAGTCCCGGCCGTAGCCGCATTTGGCAGCCGGCTAGAGAATTATTTAGCCACTTCTCGTTTGCTTTTACGCGACAACCCCTTCTGGACATCCCCCCTCGCTTTCTGGGAAATGCCCGCTGACCTGCGCAAAGATCTGTCCCAATCCCATCTGATCATCAGCAAGGGTGACGCCAACTACCGCAGGCTCTTGGGAGACCGCCATTGGCCTTACACCACATCATTCCAGGCAATTATGGCTTACACGCCCGCGCCGCTCCTGGCCCTGCGCGCCCTCAAAGCTGAAGTAGCCGCCGGCCTCAGTGCAGAGCAAATCGCCCGTTTGAATAAAGAGGACGAAGAGTGGATGGTTAACGGCCGTTGGGGGGTAATCCAGTTTGTGCAATAGCATATCTGACATATCCTTGATT
>JAACFF010000491.1 GCA_009937635.1 Chloroflexota bacterium | reverse complement strand
TAGACGTAGTATGAGACAGCATCCCACGTTGGCTCCCTTATCGAAAACAGCAGCAGCCATTGCAGCAAAAAGAATGCTAACAGGATCAATAGGGGTGAGCGATACCACGGACGTCTAAACATGAGAGGTCTGAGTAATTTGCCTACTTCGCGGATTTCCCATGCAAGATCTGGAAACGTCAAATCTGTAGGCCGCTACCAGTTTACTCCATCCCATTATTATCTGCCATTGAGCGCGCTCCGGAAGGTCTACGAATGAATTGTCAAACGACCGCTAAATGAATACTGTCTGCAATTCCACCGTGACAGCAGTTGTCCACGGGCCAACGTGAGATACAATGCGCGTGACAGCGATTAAATCCTATTAGCATAGTCGAAAGCGCTTCGAGATAAGGGCCATGGATACAAGTTCGATCCGCATAAACCCCAAAACCACAATTGGTCTACTCATTATCGTACTGATCCTGGCCTTATTGGCACGCGTGCTGGCCCTCCAATTCGTTGACCCAGTCTCCAGTTTACGCGTTACCGAAAGTGGCATGGTGGCCGATAACATGGCCAAGGGCAAAGGCTTCACGTTTGAACTCTTTGGCACCAGGTCCGCCAATCCGCTGCGATCATTCATGCCGCCACTATTCCCGGCAATCAACTACGCTGCCATCCGCCTTTTCGCCGATGCTGTGCGCGGTCTAAGCCTGATTCACATCGTCCTCTCCACCGCGACAGTGGCCCTCCTTTTTATCGTCGGCTACAAACTGAGCGACAATGTTTTCATTGGGCTTTTGTCAGCAGCCGCCTTTGCCTTCTATCCCGTACTAATTATCATGGCCGTTTACCCGCCCTCGTTGACGCTCAACCTTTTCTTGCTCCTCTTTTATCTGGCGACGATCGTGTGGCTTCGCGATCGGCCGTCCCCATTCTTGGCACTCATTGCCGGTTTACTGCTCGGGCTGGGCCTGCTCGCGCGTTTTATGTTCATCGGCTTGCTTCCCATCACTTTTCTGTGGTTATGGTTAAACCGCCCCAAGAGCCTCAAGCTTATCACCGTCCTCAGTGGACTCATCCTGCTCTTTGCGCTACTTACCATGTTGCCCTGGACGGTGCGCAATTATCGCGTTCACCAACGCCTTGTACCTGTCGCCACAAACGGCGGGTTTGTCTTCTGGAACGGCAACAACCCCTTCACAACAGGCAGTGGTCATGAAGTTTATACCAAACGGGTCGCCGCTTACCTGGGAATCGAACACGATCCCTCGCTACCTGAAGTAACCGATCCCTGGCAGCCCTATCCCATGCCCCGTGTCATCGCCGATCGAGCGGAGACCATGGATGAATTAGAGCTAGACGCCGCCTTTTATCAAGCGGGATTGCATTTCATCCGCCAAAACCCTGATCAATGGCTGGATTTGTTGCAGGCCAAACTTATTGGCTTCTGGTTCTTCCGCAGCAATATCGGCGGCACATACACCGCGTCCTGGACGCAATATTACAAGCTGGGCTATATCTCTCTGCTGGCGCTCACTATAGCGGGAGCCTTCCTAACACGCCGCCAGTGGCGTTCTTATATGCTCTTATACTTGATTTTCGCCTACTACACACTCATCTACGCCATATTCCACGTGCAGACGCGCTATCGCTGGGAGATAGAACCCCTCTTCTTCATTCTCGCCTCAGCAACAATATGGTGGCTCGCCGAACGACTACTGCACCACCGGCCCGACAAGACTAATAGCACAGCGTTCACCCAACCCGATTAACAATTCACAAATTCACCATTCACCAATAACTATTTACTTCCCCCCTTCAGCCAGCTTTGCCCCCACCATATACGCATAACTCTTCTCAACAGCACCCATCATATCCGTTGCGCAGCGGTCCAATTCTACAATCAGCCACTCGACATTATCTCCCGCCGCACCAACAACGGCCGTAATATCCATCCGTCCATCACCCACAGCCACCATCGCTTCATCTCGCATAGTCGGGCCATCCTTGATGTGTAGCAAAGGAGCTCGACTCCCCGCCTGGCGCACCACCTCCGCCGCATCAACCCCCGCCGTCTGAATCCAGTACGTATCCAGCTCGAAGAAAATCTCCGGGTCCAACCGTTCGCGCCAGATATCATATCCCGTCCGCCCCTCCACCGCTTCAAACTCCCACCAATGATTATGCACCCCCAGTGTCAAGCCATGTGCCTTGGCCACACTGTTCGCCTCATTCAGCAGATCGCAGTTACGCTTGATCTGTTCCACCGTTCCGTAACTCTCCGGGCTGAGATACGCACTGATCAAACGCTCGCAGCCTAGATCACCCATCGTGTCCAATACTTCCTGTTGCTTCTCGCCCAAAGGCAGCGGCAGGTGCGCGCTTGTCACCTCCAACCCCAACTCGCCAAACAATTGCGCCGCCGCTTTAGGCGTCGTGCCCGGAAAACTGGCCGTCTCCACCCCCAGATAACCCATATTGGCAACACTTCTTACCACCCCCGCGAAATCCCGCTCCATCGCCTCACGAACCGAATACAGTTGCAATGCAATAGGTGTAGCCATGTCATTAACTCCTTTTTTATTAGCCGTCAGCTTTCAGCTATCAGCGGTTGGCATATCTATTTTCATTATTGGTGGTGCGCCGTGGCGCACTGAATTCGTAACACAACCTTTCCAGGTTGTGGCTGCAAGCTGGAAAGCTTGCGTTACGGAAAGGCCTATTCATTAATTGCCGGTAAGTGCAACCTCATGTTAGCTCCTTCATAACAATAAAATCACCTGACCACCAGGCAAGCGAATAATAGAGACAAGGCGCGAGAACGGCAAGAAATCGTCGTGGGCTAGGTATTGAGCGGGGAAACGATAATTGTTCTTATTTTGTGCAAAACAATTATCGAAGATATGGGGGTAGTAGGCTGATGTTATCCTGGATATTGGGTACAATTGACATAATGTTTGTAAAAGTTGAGAATGGGGTGACCCCATTACCAATTCACAATCCACCATTCACAATTTAACATGACCTAACCACCTTGCCCACAGTTTACAGATCAATTCATAAGAAGTGACAGATATGAAAAATGAGGTGTACCGCTCCTTGGCGTAACCAACGGAATCGTAGTTGCTGTTGGCGTCGCTGTTGGAGTGGTGGTTGGAGTCACCGTGGGTGTGGTGGTTGGAGTCGGCGTGGGGGTGTTGGTAGGTGTATTGGGAACAGCGCCGGTTTTAATAAGAACAAAAACATTGAACTCAGGGCCAGTGCGCTCTGCAGGCGCGATCCTTCCCCAACCAATCGGCTGAGCCGGCTCCAATCCCATCATGGGCAGGGCCACCTGTCCACCATTGTAAATCCCACTCACAACCGGTGGCGCGAAGTAGTTCTGCCCATTGCGGACCTCGTACGCTTCGCCGGGTTTGAGCAAGCCGCTCAAGTCTACATTCACCGTACTCGCCAGGTCCCAGTTGTAGACTACGATGTGCGCCCGGCCCTGTTCATACTGGTTGGGCCGGATGAAGACTTGGGCGCCCGTCGGCCGTGTTGTCAGATAGAGGTTATTAGGGAATTGAGTTGGGTCGAAATTGGTGCCGTTTCCAGGGCTCATTGAGTAGAAGGTGTTGCCGGTCATGGTCACCGACTGCCACGTATTGAAGAGCTTGGTATTGCCTACCAGGTAATTATCGATGAGCGTGATATCCTGGTTTAGGTCGCTGTAACGCCCCAAGGCCACACTGCGCTCCGCCGGACTGAAAGCCCAGCCCATGTTCTCCTGAAGTAAGATGTTCGAAGTGCCATTGACCCCTCCGACCAGAACATTATCTTTTCGATCCCCTATCGTTTGGGCTGCGCCGTTATTGAACCAAGTGTTGCCAATCATGTGGATCCCATTTAGCTGACCAACACCACCAGCATAGGCGTGTACGCCAAAGGCAAAGCCATTAAAAATAATGGAATCGATGATGCGTGCCGGCCGGCTGGCATCGTCGTTCTGCGTGTAGAGTTGGTGTGCCAGGAAACCCCCATCGACACCATTGTTGTATAGAATGCTACCGTAAATCTCGTTCGATTCCCCAAAAGAATTAC
>JAACFF010000490.1 GCA_009937635.1 Chloroflexota bacterium | reverse complement strand
TAATGGCATCTTTCTAGAGAAATTGGTCCGGAATAAGAGGAGGTTAAAGATGATTAATTTACAGATGGTGGAGCAGGAGAAAAGTGTTCTGCGATGGGGTGGTCTGTCCGGTATGCTGGGTGTCATTCTCCTCGTCCTCGTCTGGGTCGTAGTAGGCGTGTTCGTACCCCCAGATCCTGCCGACCTCGCAGGGTGGGTCACGAGGTTCCCCGACATCAAAGCGGCCCGCGTAGTAGAGAATGGCATATATCTAGTGGCTCTCCTTTTGGAAGTCCCCCTCTTCCTTGCCTTGTATCGTGCTCTCCGGAAGACGAGTCTCGCGCCCGCTCTCTTTGGGAGCGTCCTGGGCATTGTGGGCCTAGTCGTGATGGTGGTTGGAACAACCCCGCATGTCGCTCACGCCCCGCTCTCCGACCTCTATCACGCTCCTGGGGCGACCCCCGCGGATCAGGCGACACTCGCGCTTTTGTGGCAGGCGACCAAGGGCATATTCGATGCGATGCTCTACGTAGGGTTCTTTGTCGTGCCGGTAGGTCTCATTGTTCTCGGGGTGGCCATGCTTGGGGACCCGGCCTTTGGCAAGGGCTTTGGCGGGGTGAGTGTGGTGCTCGGGGTGGTTGGTCTCGTAGCGGCAGTTCTCCAAATGGTCGAGCCCTCCTCTATGATCGGCGCAGGCAGCTATTTCGCATGCCTCATCTTCTATCTCGTTATGGGATGGAAGGTCTACAAGCTGTCGAGGGCCACGTACGAACAAAGTAATATTGAAGGAAACTCATGAAGGCGATTGTATACACAAAATACGGACCACCGGATGTTCTTCAGCTCAAAGAGGTAGAAAAACCTGCTCCAAAGAATAATGAAGTATTGGTAAAAGTTCATGCGGCATCCGTAAATTATGGTGACTTACCGGTCTTGAGTGGTGAACCGTTGCAACGCCTTATGGGAGGGGGGCTTCTAAAACCAAGACACAAGATACTCGGAGATGACATAGCAGGGCGGGTTGAAGCAGTTGGCGAAAACGTAGAGCAGTTTCAACCCGGTGATGAAGTATTCGGAAACAGCAATTTTGGCGCATTTGCTGAATACGCATGTGCTAAAGAAGATTTATTGGTGTTGAAACCGGTCAGCATGACATTCGAGCAAGCAGCGGCCATACCTTTAGCGGCGATTACCGCCCTTAATGGCCTTCGCGATAAAGGGCAGATTGAGCCGGAGCAAAAGGTTTTGATTATTGGTGCGTCCGGTGGTGTGGGCACGTTTGCGGTGCAGATTGCCAAATCCTTCGGTGCTGAAGTGACCGGCGTGTGCAGCACGAAGAAAGTGGACATGGTGCGCTCTATTGGGGCAGACCATGTCATTGATTACAAGCAAGAAGATTTCACCGAAAGTGGGCAGCAATATGACCTGATTCTTGCTCTCGGGGGCTATCATTCGCTTTCGGATTATAGGCGTGCCTTAAGCCCCGAAGGGATTTATGTCTGTGCCGGAGGTACCTATGCTCAATATTTCCAAGCTCTGCTCCTGGGACCATTTATTTCAATGACGGGGAGTAAGAAAATGGGTTCCATGTATGGGAATCCAAATCAAAAAGATTTTGTTTTTTTGATAGCGCTTTTTGAAGCCGGCAAAGTAGTACCTGTTATTGATAGGTGTTACCAGTTAGATGAAGTCCCCGAGGCTCTCCGGTATCTAGAAGAAGGAAACGCCCAAGGAAAAGTAGTGATTACTGTGGAGCAAAATTTCGGAAGCTAATAAAGCACTGCCTCAGACCGCTATTCCGCAGCGCTTCATAGCGGCATGTGAGTTCGGTCGTTGCGAATCTATATTTGCTTTTCTCAACTGGGATAGCGGAATTTCTTCTCACTAATATAACATGCAATCTATCCTGGCGCCTTATTACGTACGAGCCAAGAGGAGGCAATTGGTTGCCCATTGGCAGTGAGTCAAGGTCGGAATCGTAAGCTAAATAAATACGGCCGTTATGCGAGCGGCAACCATTCAGCGGCGTTTGCATATGTATGGGCAATCCGCTGTGGCTGCCCCATCACAATCTAATCAGGAATATAAAATGGCCAGAAAGAAAACCAACAACAGGGAAGAACCCATTGAAAAACAGCTCTGGAAAGCGGCCGACAAGCTGCGTAAAAACATCGACGCCGCCGAATACAAGCATGTCGTCCTCGGCCTGATCTTCCTCAAATACATCTCCGACGCCTTCGAGGCGCTCTATGCCCGGCTGATGGCCGAAGAACACCTGGGCGCGGACCCCGAGGACCGCGACGAATACCGCGCCGAAAACGTCTTCTTCGTCCCCCCGGTCGCGCGCTGGTCCCATCTGCAGGCGCGCGCCAAGACGCCGGAGATCGGCAAGGATGTCGACGCGGCGATGGACGCCATCGAGCGCGAAAATCCCAGCCTGCGCGGCGTGCTGCCCAAGGTCTATGCGCGCGGCAATCTCGACCCCACCAATCTGGGCGGCCTGATCGACCTGATCAGCAACGTGGCCATGGGCCAGGCGCAGGAACGCAGCGCCGATGTGCTGGGGCATGTGTTCGAATATTTCCTGGGTGAGTTCGCGCTGGCGGAAGGTAAAAAGGGCGGCCAGTTCTATACGCCGAAGAGCGTGGTGAAGCTGCTGGTGGAGATGCTGGAACCGTACTAGGGGCGCGTCTTCGACCCCTGCTGCGGCTCCGGCGGCATGTTCGTGCAGTCGGAAGCGTTTGTCACTGAGCACCAGGGGCGCATCAACGACATCTCCATTTACGGGCAGGAGAGCAACCAGACCACCTGGCGACTGGCTAAGATGAACCTCGCTTTTCGCGGCATCGACAGCTCGCAGGTCAAGTGGAACAACGAGGGCTCTTTTCTCAACGACGCGCACAAGGACCTTAAAGCGGACTTCATTCTGGCTAACCCACCCTTCAACGACAGCGACTGGAGCGGCGACCTGCTGCGCAAGGACGGCAGGTGGCAGTACGGCGTGCCGCCAACGGGCAATGCCAACTATGCCTGGATCCAGCACTTTCTCTACCATCTGGCTCCGGGCGGGCAGGCGGGCTTTGTGCTGGCCAAGGGCGCGCTGACCTCCAAGACCTCCGGCGAAGGGAAGATCCGCAAGGCGCTGGTGGAAGCGCGGCTGGTGGACTGCATCGTCAACCTGCCGGCCAAGCTGTTTTTAAATACGCAGATCCCGGCCTCGCTGTGGTTTCTTCGTCGCGCAGATTTGACAAATCTTCAAGATTTGTCAAATCTAAAGCTTCCCTATCGCCGCGAGGAGATTCTCTTCATCGATGCGCGTAATCTGGGCCATCTGATCAACCGCCGCACGCTGGAATTCTCCGATGAGGATATCGCCCAGATCGCCGCAACATACCACAACTGGCGCACAAGAATTGACAAATCTTGAAGATGAAGATCTGTCAATTCTTGAAGATGAAGATTTGTCAATTCTGCCCCCTACGAAGATGTGCCCGGTTTCTGCAAATCCGCGCCCATCGAACGGGTGCGCGAGCTCGATTACGTTCTCACCCCCGGCCGTTACGTCGGCCTGCCGGAAGAGGAGGACGACTTCGACTTCGCCGAACGCTTCGCCCTGCTTCAGGCCGAACTCACCGAACAGCTGGCGGAGGAATCCCGCCTTAACGCGTTAATTCAGGAGAATCTAGCGAAGGTAACTATGGTCGATGATTGATTCTAGATTGACTGAGATTGGTCGCATACCACGGAGCTGGAAACTAAGAAACGTTTCTGAGTTAGTAGATGATGGAATTTTAGCTAAGCCGCTGGATGGAAATCATGGAGGGATTCACCCAAAACATTCTGATTTTACTGAGAGCGGAATTCCATTTATCATGGCCTCAGATCTTGAAAACGGCAAAGTCAACATCAAAAACTGCAAATTTATTTCGAAAGAACAGGCAGACACGTTGAGAAAGGGCTTTGCAACAACAGGGGATATCCTACTGACACACAAGGCAACTTTAGGAAGAACTGCGATAGTTGGAGATATTGATACCCCTTTTATCATATTGACCCCACAGGTTACCTACTATCGAGTAGTTGATCGTGATATGCTAG
>JAACFF010000110.1 GCA_009937635.1 Chloroflexota bacterium | reverse complement strand
GTTGGAATCGGTGCGGAGTGCTCTGGCGCATCTCTTAAACCAATTCCAAATAGGACGGGATCACTTGTCTTGGAGTTTCAGACTGCCCGACCTATACTTGCCTTATGATGCCTGTTGTAATGGTCCGGCTCAAGAACTTCAATTTTGCTTGTGCAAAGGAGAACCGAGGCATGAAAAGTAAAAAGCGAACCCTCCCTTGTTTGATCATAGTTCCCCTAATACTGATCTTTATTTTGCTACTTTCTTCCTGCTCTGGTGCCGACGAACCAGTCACCCTCAAAATGGCGATGCTACCCATTATGGATACTTTGCCCGCACACGTAGCAGAGGAGCAGGGTTATTTTGCCGACGAAAATCTGATCGTCGAATTCTTACCCGTTGGTTCTGCTCCGGATCGCGACCAGTTGATCAAGTCCGGGCAAGCTGATGGAATGGTAAACGAACTGCTTTCAACCATGTTTTATAATAGCGAGTCACCCGAAGTAATCACCGTTCGCTATGCTCGCAAAGCACTACCTGATTTTCCCCACTTCTATATTCTGGCCTCAGCTGATAGCAACATAACCAACGTTGACGATATCAGAGGCCAAGAAATCGGCATTTCAGAAGGTACGATAATTGAATACACTACTGATCGTTTGTTGCAAGCTTCCGGACTGGACGATGACGATTATGTCACAGTTGCCATACCTAGAATCCCTGATCGGCTGGCTTTGCTCGGTTCAGGAGAGCTGGCTGCTGCCAACATGCCCGATCCGGCTGCTGCATTGGCCATACAGAGCGGGGCCTCCATTGTGATTGACGATTCCAGTTATCCTCAATATGGTCACAGCGTCTACACATTTCGTAAAGAACTTGTTGACGAGCATCCGGAGGCAATTCGTGGATTCTTAAGGGCCATAGAAAGAGCTGTTGATGAAATCAACGGTAACAAAAGTCAATGGAGTGACTTGCTTAGCGAGAAAAACTTGGTGCCTCCGCCATTACTCGGCAACTATAGTGTACCAGACTACCCAACAGCCGCTGTACCCACGCAAGCCCAATGGGATGATATGCTTCAGTGGGCGCGGGAGGAAGGGTATCTGACTGCCGATCTTGACTATTCCACATCGGTGGATGATTCACTTTTGCCATAAGCGAAGTTCCGCAAAAATTCCTACCATACAACTGCGCATGATCTCGTTCCATCAAGTGACATTTGCCTACCCAAAGTCCCCTCCCATCTTTGAAGCATTCGACTGGAATGTACTCGCAGGAGAAAGGTGGGCTGTTCTCGGACCATCCGGCTGCGGCAAAAGCACACTGCTTTACTTACTCGCCGGTTTACAACAAGCAACATCTGGTCAGATCTTAATAGCCGGTCGTATACAGAGCGGCCCACGTCCTCAGACAGGTCTGATCTTGCAGGATTATGGCTTACTTCCCTGGGCAACCGCGCGCAAGAACATCACCCTAGGTTTAGATATACGTCGCTTTTATGGTCCGGATGGCAAACATACCCCAGAGGACTTTGACGCAATTATGCATGAAGAGCATGTCGATACATGGATAAAACGTCTCAGCCTGACACCGCACATCAATAAATACCCAGCTCAATTGTCTGGAGGTCAGCGTCAACGGGTGGCCATAGCACGTACAATGGCCCTGAATCCCGATCTCTTGTTGATGGATGAGCCCTTCTCCTCACTAGACGCACCTACCCGCGTCCGATTACAAGATCAGACTTTTGAGTTGAGCCAGGAGCAAGCCTTAACCTTGATCATCGTTACCCATTCGATCGAGGAAGCGGCCGTTATGGGCGAAAAGATCCTTCTCTTAAAACAACCGCCAAATCGACGAGCGCTCACATTCTCTAATTCCCAAGCCGGCGACCGTCGCTTCAGGGAGACGCCTGCATATTTTGACCTTTGCCGCCGTCTTCGCCAGGAGCTGGAGCCTACCTGATGAAGAAGCGGGAGTTGTTATTGGGTTTCCTGGGACTATTAATCATCTGGCAAGTGGCAGCTTGGCTTGTGGACAGTCCCATCCTACCCGGTCCGCTAGAAGTGGCCGCCGCCTTTGTTAAAGAATTGAATGGGGAGCTAGCTATACATTTTGTAGTCAGCCTTTGGCGCGTGCTTGCTAGTGTTTTCCTGGCCATTTTATTTGCGGCACCTTTAGGGCTTATATTTGGTCAGAGTCGGAGGATAAATCGCTTCATTTCTCCCATCATCTACGTACTTTACCCAATTCCCAAGATTATCTTTCTGCCAATAATCCTATTGCTTCTGGGTGTAGGAGATATGCCAAAAATATTCATCATTTTTCTGATACTTTTTTTTCAGATATTGGTTCTGGTTCGGGACAGCGCGCTTAATATTGAACCAAAGATGGTGCTCTCTGTGCGTAGCTTGGGTGCCGGGCGACGTGCGTTATTTCGCTACGTGTACCTTCCCTCCAGTTTACCGGCCATATTGACCGCTTTACGCCAATCTGTCG
Source organism: Chloroflexota bacterium (assembly GCA_009937635.1). Lineage (GTDB taxonomy): Bacteria > Chloroflexota > Anaerolineae > Promineifilales > Promineifilaceae > JAACFF01. The sequence continues at coordinate 12,915 of JAACFF010000110.1, read as the reverse complement.
GCACGGCCGTCGCCGTACTGTATATTGCCGAACTTTTTGCTACTCAGCGTGGGCTCGGATACTACATTTATCTAAATGGTAATACGCTCTTTAATTATCCGGCCATGTATGCTGGGGTCGTCGCCATGAGCCTTCTTGGATTAGGTATGTACTTCTCCGTTGACTGGCTCGAAAAGCGTATATGCCCTTGGAAGTATGTCGCCTAGGTTAAGACGTACGTAAGACTTTCTTTAATTCCCTCTTGGTCCTCCAGCATAATGTGATACGATTCCGCAACAGACTGACCAGTCGGTCTGAAATTAAGGGCTGAGGAATTTATGGAACAAACACGCGATCCGCAAACGACCAGGGAACGTATCTTGGATGCCTCGCTTGATATCTTTTCAGACAAAGGCTACCACGACACCCGGCTCGACGAAATTGTCGATCAGTCACACACATCAAAAGGGGCCATTTACTTTCATTTCCCCAATAAAGAGCGGCTCTTCTTAGCCCTCGTCGATCAGTTTGCCAATCTCCTTGAACGTCGCGTTGTAGAAGCGATCCAGCAAGAGAAAAAAGGAATCGGCCGTGTTCGCGTCGCACTCACCACTTGTTTGGAGACCTTTGGCCGTTACCGGCGACCAGCAAAAATACTGTTGGTTCAAGCGGTTGGCCTTGGCACCACATTTGAGAACAAACGCAACGAGATAAATGATCGCTTTGCTTATCTGATTCAGACTTACCTGGACGAGTCGGTTGAGGTAGGCGATATTCCTCCCGTAGACACAGAAATAGTTTCTATAGCCTGGATGGGTGCCATATATAACGTGGTCATTCGCTGGGTTAACACGGGTGAGCCAGATTCTGAACGGATCATGCAGGCGCTTCTTCCCGTCCTCCTAAAAAGTGTAGGCTATGAAGAGTAAGGAGGTACAGATATCCCAGTGGGCCAACGGAGCAGCCGTTATTCGCCCTCTCCTCCAATCCCCAGCCGAGGGACGGCTAGTGAGTTACAGCTTGCCTGCTCCTGGGGTCTCTGCAAGACAGCTGCTCCAGCATGCTGAAGGCCAGGAGCGGTTCTTCTGGCAAAACGGCCGTGACAAAATACTATTTGCCGGTTTCGGTGTAGCGGTGCAGATGATGGCCTGGGGAGGGAATCGGTTTACTGACATTCGGCGCAAGGCAACTACACTTTTCCACCAAGCTTCACTACTTTCTTGCCCATCAGATCTGGCTACGCCTCGGTTATTTGGAGGATTTGCTTTCGACGATGATTTCACGCCAGATAATACCTGGTCTGTTTTTCACCCGGCACATTTTATATTGCCCCACTACCAGCTTGTACAGTCAGGCCAAGAATCCTGGATAACCATTAACGCGATGTTGCCAGAGGACGAAAATCTTGACGAAGCAGGCGAGCAGTTGCACGAAGCCCTGGTTACCCGATACGAATCCTTAATTGAGGAAAACGACGGTTTTCAGAGAAGGTCACTTGACCCATCATCTGTGATCATTACCTACCCTATGTCTCAGGAAAGTTGGGCAGAGAAAATTAAAGAGGTCATTTCTCGCATTAAGGACACTGCTTTACAAAAGGTGGTCTTGTCTCGTGTCTGTGAGCTGCGCTCGCGGGAAAGAATAGATGTCGGACGGGCGTTATCCTATCTGAACAACCACGCCACCGAATGCACACGATTTCTGTTTGAACCGCGCCCCTACCACGCGTTTTACGGCGCAACACCGGAACTCCTGGTTCAACTTTCAGGCACAAATGTGACAACCATGGCTCTGGCCGGATCAATGCCCCGTGGAGCAACCACTACAGAAGATGAAGTTTTGGTGAACCAGCTCTTGGAGAGCCATAAGAATCGCCACGAGCATAGATTGGTTGTTGAATCAATGATGCGCCGCTTGCAGCCCTTAAGCACACAATTGCAAGCGACCCAAGAGCCCGAAATTTACACGCTCAGCTATATTCACCACCTGTTGACCCCCATTAAAGCTCAACTACGGCGACCGCTAGGTATCTTGCCCTTGGTGAAAACGCTCCACCCTACCCCAGCCTTGGGTGGTTCACCAAGATCCATGGCTCTTGATTTCATTCGTCATGCGGAACCCGTCCCGCGCGGTTGGTATGCTGCCCCTGTGGGCTGGATTGACTGCAATATGGATGGCGAATTTGCCGTGGCGATCCGATCGGCCGTTGCTCAGGAACGACGGGTTTGGCTTTATTCCGGTGCAGGTATTGTGGCTGACTCGCTGCCCCAAAAGGAATGGGCGGAAACAGCTTTGAAATTTCAGCCGATGTTCTCCGCCTTGGGATTACCGTCAGAGCGTACGCAGTTTTCTTTGGAGGATTTATCGTGATCCCATCTTCACCCGCCAAAGAAGATCCTCTCTCTCGCAACCCCAACGCAATATGGGCCGAGATTTTTGTAGATGAATTAGCCTACAATGGGTTGACCGCCGTTTGTCTTTCCCCCGGCTCGCGCAGTACGCCGCTGGCCTTAGCCTTTTATGACCACCCCGCCATCCAAATATATTTACATCTCGACGAGCGTAGTGCCGCTTTTTTCGCCTTGGGTATGGCTCTAGCCCAGGACAAACCCGTAGCCTTACTTTGCACCTCCGGCACAGCCACGGCCAACTTCCATCCAGCCATCATCGAAGCGCTCATGTCCGAAGTGCCATTGCTTGTACTAACCGCCGATCGGCCACCTGAATTACGGCACAGTGGGGCCAATCAGACCGTCGACCAGGTAAAAATGTTTGGCGATCATGTGCTTTGGTCCCTCGATGTCGCGTTACCCCAGACTGGCGCTCCGCCCATACTCTTGCGTAGCTTGCGCACCCTGGCCGCCCGTGTTCTAGCCCGCGCCAACGGCATGAAAAAAGGCCCCGTTCATATCAACTTCCCCTTTCGCAAACCTTTGCAATCAACAGATCCACAAAGTTGGCCCCATGCCTTCGCAGAGGAAAAGGGTGAGCGGCCATTTACCCAGATCATGAGAGGTGCTTTGCAGCCTACGCAAGCACAAATTGATTGGGCGGGAGAAGTACTACAGAACCATCCGCGCGGTCTGATCATTTGCGGTCCGCGATGCCCTGGCGGTGACTTTGTTCAAGCTCTCTCCCAGCTTTCAGCAGAATGTGGCTATCCGATCTTAGCCGATCCACTTTCAGGCTTGCGCTTTGGCCCCCATGTGGCCTCTACGGCCGTTCTTGGTGGCTACGAGACATTTTTACAGGGTAATCAAGCATTTCCACCTCCGGACGTGATCCTTCGCTTTGGGGCCGTTCCTACGTCCAAATGGCTCAATAAATACTTGAGTCGTTCCGATCCCGTATATCACATTCACATTCGAGAAAGCGGCTCCTGGGCAGATCAAGACCACCGTACCCGCCAATTCCTCCAAGTCGATCCCATAGCCCTCTGCCATGACCTGGCCGGCTCGGTCACACGCGCAATAGATCACCACTGGCAGCAACAATGGCTGGAAACTGAGTCCATCTGCTGGTCGACCGTTGAAGCTTCCTTGCAAACAATCGGCTTTGACGGATCAGTCGTCGCTGACGTTCTTGACCTTCTGCCCACAGACGCCACTCTATTTGTGGGGAACAGTCTGGCCATCCGCCATGTGGACCAATTCGGTCAGCCACGAACGGAGCCGTTTCGCTTGTTTGCCAATCGCGGTGCCAGCGGTATAGACGGCAACATCTCCACCGGGCTGGGTATCGCAGCCGTCTCCGGTGGCCCCAATGTCCTGCTTGTGGGCGATATAACCTTTTTCCATGACAGCAATGGTTTAATGGCCATCAATCAGCAGGCTATTTCAGATGTAACCATCGTATTGCTCAACAACAACGGAGGAGGCATTTTCCGCCGTCTGCCCATAGCCCAATTCAAAACCCCATTCGAAGAACTATTTCTAACACCACATAACCTGGATTTTGCCCCGCTTGCTGCGATGTACGGAATTGAATACACCCTTATCGTGGATCGAACAGCCTTTAAAGCAGCTCTAAACGAATCAATCGCCACCCCAAATCCCACAATTATTGAAGTTCGTACAGATAGTCGGGAAGACGAAAGCATACGTCGGCAAATTATCGCACAGGTCGAAACCGCTCTTAGGAACATGCATACAAATACATTCTAGACCCAAAATTGGTTTATCTTTCATCAAATCTACATTATCAGCAACACTTGCTGATTCTTGTTAAAGGAGAGAATCTATGACTGACTGGCAAGAAGTAAAAACTTATGAAGACATCACCTACCATAAAGCCGACGGCATGGCACGTATCGCCTTCAATCGTCCAGAGGTTCGCAACGCCTTCCGCCCTGCGACCATCGACGAAATGATAGAGGCATTTCGCGATGCCTGGATGGATAACGGCATCGGTGTTGTGTTGCTAACTGGCAATGGTCCCTCACCAAAGGATGGCAAATGGGCATTTTGTGCGGGAGGCGACCAGTCTGTACGCGGTCACGCCGGTTATGTTGGCGAGGATGGCATTGCGCGTCTTAATGTTCTGGAATTACAACGTATCATGCGCACAATGCCCAAGCCCGTTATTGCGCTGGTTGCCGGATATGCAATCGGAGGCGGTCACGTACTTCACGTCGTCAGTGACTTGACTATTGCCGCCGACAATGCCGTATTCGGGCAAACAGGTCCAATCGTTGGCAGTTTTGATGGCGGATTTGGATCTAGCTATCTGGCCAGCATCGTTGGTCAAAAAAAAGCTCGAGAGATCTGGTTCCTCTGCCGCCAATACAATGCGCAAGAAGCCCAGGAAATGGGCATGGTCAACAAAGTCGTGCCGCTGGATGCGTTGGAATCAGAAGGTGTCAGCTGGGCTCAGGAAATCCTCAAGAAAAGCCCTATCGCCATTCGCTTCTTAAAAGCGGGCCTTAATGCCGAACTGGATGGTCAAACCGGCCTACAAGTTCTGGCCGGTGATGCCACCATGTTGTTCTATATGACGGAGGAAGGCAGCGAAGGGAAAAACGCATTCCTGGAAAGACGTGATCCTGACTTTCACCAATATCCTTGGCGACCCTGAGGACCGATCTTGAAATGGATGATTGGTTAGCTGCCCGGGCCAATGCCAGCCCACTGGCCTTGGCCCTCGTCGTTGGCGAACGGCAGTGGACGTATGCCGAATTGCATGCGCTGGTCAGTGGGATGGCGTCCTACTTGGCCAGTCACGTTCAACCTGGCCAACTAGTGGCCGTCCTTCTCCCCAACAATCTCGCCTACGTTTGCCTCATTCACGCCCTGGCCAGAATCGGAGCAGTACTCGTTCCCTTAAACACGCGTTTGTCTAACCGGGAATTGTCCTGGCAGCTTGATCATACCGACTGTAAACTGCTGATCACGTCCGAAGAAATGGCTGACCAGGCTCTAATTCTGGCTGCGGAAGGGCGTCGCTTGCTCTGGGCCCAGAAGTTGCTTGAACGAGCAAGAACCGATCACAGTTCCTATATGGGCCACTTCCGCCTAGAAAACGAACAGGCCATCGTTTTCACATCGGGAACTTCCGGGCGCCCAAAAGGGGCTGTATTAACCTTCGCCAACCATTTTTGGAGTGCCACCGCATCCGCTTTCCGGCTTGGTGTTGAACACCATGATCGCTGGCTATGTTGTTTGCCGCTTTTCCATGTAGGGGGCCTTGCCATCATACTGCGCTCGTGTCTTTATGGCACGGCCGTAATCCTTCACGACCGATTTGAGGTGCAGGCTATTAGCCGCAGTCTAGATATCCAGGATGTCACCCTAATCTCCCTGGTCCCCACCATGGCGCTACGCCTGCTCGATTTTCGCGCCGGTCGCCCCTGGCCGGCCAGCCTGCGTCACCTGCTGTTAGGCGGTGCCGCGGCACCACTTGAGCTACTCACTCGCTGTCGTGACTTACAAATACCCCTGAGCCCCACTTATGGCCTCACAGAAGCCTCATCTCAGGTAGCAACAATGGGCCCCGATCAAACCTGGCAAAAGCCTGGCTCTGTCGGCAGGCCCTTGATTTTTACCTCGGTACAAATCATTGACGATTCCGGGCAAGCAGTACCCGCGGGAAATATGGGTGAGATCGTGGTTAGTGGCCCGACTGTCATGCAAGAATACTACAAAGATGAACAAGCAACCTCGTTCAGTATAAGAAACGGTTGTTTTCACACCGGTGATATCGGCTACTTGGATGAAGAAGGTGACCTCTGGCTTGTACAGCGCCGGGAGGACATCATCATCACTGGGGGTGAAAATGTCTACCCGGCAGAGGTAGAAAGGGTACTAACGGGCCACCCGTCCGTCGCTGCCGCCTGTGTAGCGGGCATCCCACACCGTGAATGGGGCCAACAGGTTGCAGCAATGATCACTCGGTATGACGATAACCCTTTAACGGAAGAAGAATTGCGTGCTTACTGTCGTGATAACCTTGCTGGCTATAAACTACCGCGCATCTGGCTGTTTGTTGATCGAATACCACAAACGGCATCCGGCAAGATTCACCGCCAGCAAGTGGCCGAAAAAATCCGGCAGGCTTCCGCACCAGCGCCCAAAAATTAGTACGAATACAGGGTTACACATGGATTTGAAGGTGGAATTTGTCATTAATAAACGTTAATGGGCTCGACTACTTTTACCAGGAGCGAGGCAATGGCCCCCCTCTTGTATTGCTGCACGGCTTCACGGGCAGTTCTGTAAACTGGCAGGAGCAATTGCTTCGCTTTTCAGTGAGCCATCGAGTTCTAGCCATAGACCTGCTGGGTCACGGCCGTACGTCGTCTCATCTGGCTCCCGAGCGCTTCGCTATGCCCGCCGTCAGCGACGATTTGATCGCAATATTCGAGTCTTTGCGCTTTTCGGCCGTGAACCTGCTGGGCTATTCCATGGGCGGCAGGTTAGCACTTTATGTCGCCGCCACTAGACCAGCCTATTTGCAAAGCCTTATCCTCGAAAGCGCCTCTCCTGGCCTGCAAACAACGGATCAACGCCTGGCCCGCATAGAAAATGATGAACGTTTAGCCAACGAAATTGAAGCATACGGCATTTCTGCCTTTGTTGACCGTTGGCAGCAGTTACCATTGTTCGCTTCGCAGAAACGGATACCTAAGGAAAAGCGGGATATGCTCTTTAGCCAGCGTTTAACCAACAGTGTATCAGGGTTGGCCAATAGTTTGCGCGGTATGGGAACGGGTCGCCAACCTTCGCTTTGGTCAGCGCTTGACACAATCTCCCTTCCGGTGCTTCTTTTGGCTGGGAATTTGGACGAAAAGTACACTTCCCTTGCACGACAAATGGAGGCGGCATTACCGCATGCAGAACTTCATGTTTTTCCTGGCGTCGGGCATAACACTCACCTAGAAAACCCAGATGGTTTCGCCCATCGAGTTCTCATTTTTTTAGAGGGGCTATAGAAGCTGACCTACGCTAAAAAGCAAGACGAATAGGAGCGTAACCAAAGACAATTGTTTGAGTAGTGGATTAATTTCGCGAGGCGATTGCGTACGCCAGACGGCCAGGCCATTCTTGATCAAGAGTGGCACGGCTAGAACGAACAGGAATTGCCAAAGTGATGAATAAACCAGAAGCGCATAGACACAGGCACACAAGACGGCCGTTGCTAACAACATCCAATGATACACACGGGCCCGCTTTGGACCGATTCTTACGGAGATCGTTCGTTTGCCGGCCAGCCGGTCTGATTCAGCGTCCCGAATATTGTTGACATTTAACACGGCAACCGCCAACAATCCGCTGCATGTAGCCGGGAAGATGATCAACCAATCAAATCTTAAGGTGTGAAGAAAATAAGTGCCCATGACACCCAACCAGCCAAAGAAAAGGAGTACGGAAAGATCTCCCAACCCGGCGTAGCCGTAAGGTCTAAAACCAGCCGTGTATGCGATGGCAGCGATGATGGCCAAGGCGCCTAATAAAACAAACAGGATAAATAGCTCGCGCGCATCATCGCCGAAAGCGAACCAGAGCAAGGCGAGACCAGATACCATGGAAAGCAAGGCTGCGATGGCAATAGCCCGCAGCATCGTTTTCTCACTTATGGCACCGCTCTGTACAGCACGTTTGGGCCCTTCACGTCGAGCATGATCCGCGCCATGTTGCGAATCACCGAAATCGTTGGCCAGATTAGAAAGAATCTGCAGGAGAACCGCAGTGAGCACACATAGAATCGCTACGGTCCAATTGAAAGGTTGCCAGACTGCTGCTAGCGCCGATCCCATGACAATGCTTGCTACAGCCAGGGGTAACGTGCGAGGCCGTACAGCTTCGATCCACACTTTACGATTGTTTGACGGTTCTTCTGACCGGGCCATGGCCCAGAATTATACTCAAAACGACAAGGTCGGCTAAAACCGTTTGCACCTTACCAACCTAATACTGCAGCCATCTCCGGCACGAGTTGTTCGCTGATTTCTCGGTGCCCCTGCTCGCTAGGGTGCCAGTCACATCCGAAATCGCCATCTGCTTCCTCCAAAGTGTTTTCGATCAACACGTAGTGCACGCGCTCGTCATGCCCGGCATCGCGTTGGCGTTCCACTGCGGTTCGAATAGCTTCGGGTGCCGGGCCAAACATAAGCGGGCCGGCCATTGCGAAAATATACGTCTCTGGATATCGTTGGCGAATCTGCTCAAGCAAGTTGACATAAGCTGTGACAAATGCTTCCGTATCAGGATACGGCCGTGATGAGTAATCATTCGTGCCCAGGTTGACCACGACGGCATCTGGCCCAGGTTCCGGCGAATCCCAGAACAAATCAGCATTCATTGCCAGAGCACGATCCACGATGTCAATCGCCGTTTGGGGCGAACCGGTCTCGGTGTCCCGCAGATTCCGCAGCACGCCCAGTCCGGACAGAGCCACCACGTTGTAGTCGGCACCAAAATATCTGGCCGTTTGCGCCGCATAAGCCAGCTCTACATTCTCGGTCTCAGGCGTAAACCAACAATAGGGTGAATCCCCTTCATTGCCATAGCCATTCGTAATGGAATCGCCGACAAATTCAATGTGTCGTTCTGCAGCGGGAGGCAACGCCTGCAAATCATGGCCTGAATCTAAAATCAAACCTGAAAAGGCGCCCTTTCCAACGTAAGCCTCGGTGCGCTTAGTTATTCGAGCAACATGAGATCCATCTGGCAAGTCTTCGGCGACAAGATATACCATTTGCCCTGCAGAAGGTTCAAGAACTTCGCTTTGCCCATCAACGGAAACATTGTAGAGATTCTGATCATCTTCCAGGAGGACTGTCAATGAGGTGCCTGAGAAGGCCATCTCAATAGTTGTGCCGGACCAATCAAAGACAGGTCGACTGGCATCGCTAGAATCAAATCGACCGGTATATCGAATTCTCGGATCATCCGCGCCTATGAAAACAGGCTCTCCATTTGGCGTTGCCGTTGGCACGGCCGTAGGCGTCGGCGGCGCAGGAGAAGGATCAGGGAGTGCAGATTCCTCGGCTCTTAATAGTGTAGCTGTTGGCCTGGCTCTTGTTATTGCTGGAATTGCTGTCGCAGTGGAAGTTTCAACATTTGCGAAGGACAGTGACGTGCTCGTTGCCGGTTCAATGGTCTTGATGACAGGCATACATGAAACCATAGGCATAGGTAGAAGTATTAGGAACAAAATAATGCAACGCATAGACTTATGTTAGCAGAAGGCAGCCTGATCAACAGGTAAGTCGCTACCAGAAGGCGTCAAATACCATGAACGAAAGAATTTTCACTTAATGAGTATCCTGCTTGGATGGAGTATGAATCCCTTATGTCTAATGAACAAGATCAATCAGTTGTTCAACATCTAAATAAATGTCACGCAACCCAACCAGTTACTTTAGGGCCATCGCTGGCCGTCGGCGCATCTCGTGTCATCTTGATGGCCGGACCCTGTTCTGTTGAGAATTATGCACAGGTACGCGCAACCGCCGAAGCGATCGCGAGGGCAGGCGGTCGAGTGCTACGTGGCGGTGCCTACAAACCACGCACGTCGCCTCACAGCTTTCAAGGTTTAGGGGCTCCTGCGTTGGAAATGCTGCGCGCCGTGGCCGATGAATTTAATCTTCTCGTCATCAGTGAAGCGCTGGGAGTCGAACATATCCCTCTTGTCGCTGCACATGCCGATATCATCCAAATTGGCAGCCGCAACATGCAACATTATCCCCTGTTATGGGCAGCCGGGGAATTAGACAGGCCGGTACTACTTAAGCGCGGGTTTATGTCTACAGTCGACGAATGGTTGCAGGCTGCTGATCACATTTCCAGCCGCGGAAATGAGCGCATTATCCTCTGTGAACGCGGAATCAGAACCTTTGAGACCGCTACACGCAACACGCTGGACACCAACGCCATCGCCCTCGTAAAGCAGGTCAGCCCCTATCCGGTTCTTGCAGATCCCAGCCATGCCACCGGGCGCGCTGATTTGGTCATACCTGCCGCACGTTCGGCCGTTGCCGCCGGAGCGGATGGCCTGTTAGTTGAATTCCATCCCGATCCATCGAACGCCCTCTCCGATGGGCCGCAGTCTTTGCCGCTTGCAACACTGCCTGATTTCTATCGCCAGATTGGCAAAATCGCCAACGCCGTCGGCCGAGAATTGATTTGAGCGATTAGATCCGATCGAGCGTGTCGAACTGTTCCGTCTACCCATCACATAGATGCAAGCAATCTGTTGATGGTTAATAGGAGAGATTATGAATGATCTGAAAGCAACCTTTCATAAATACCAGGCTTTGGGCAACGACATGATTGTTATCGATCCAGCCCACTTCACGACACCATTGGATCCCTCGATTATACAATTACTTTGCGACCGGCACTTTGGAATTGGAGCTGATGGAATATGCTTCGGGCCCCTTCAAAATGCCGATTTGCCGCACGAGATGCGCTTTTTTAATCCGGATGGCACGGAGGCGCAGAAAAGCGGCAATGGCATGCGCGTTTTTGCTCGCTACCTCTGGGACGCCGCCTATGTAAGCGAACACGAGTTCCCGCTCAGCATCCACGGTGAAATATCGCAAGCAAAAATACTTGAGGCTTCCGCGGCTCAGATTGCAACCTCAATGGGCCGCCTTTCCTTCAACAGCAAAGACATTCCGCTTGTCGGAGAAGCGCGCGAGGTAGTTGGAGAAAAAATTCAGATCGGTGATCAAGGCTGGCATATCACCGCCGTTTCCGTGGGCAATCCCCATTGCGTAATCTTCACTGAAGATCTGGCCCAAATCCACACAGCAGGCCCTCATCTCGAAACAGCCATTCAATTCCCAGAGCGCACAAACGTACAAATGGTTCATGTTCTTGACGATCATAATATACAGATATCCATATGGGAACGCGGTGCCGGCCATACGCTGGCGTCGGGTACTTCAGCTTGCGCAACGGCAGGTGCGGCACTGCGCCACGGTTTCTGCCGTAGCCCAATCACGGTATTTATGGAGGGCGGTAAGGCCACCGTAACTATCGATGAATCATGGCAAGCGTCGTTGGCAGGAGAGGTCATGCCCCTTTATCGTGGCACACTATTGCCCGATTTTCTGAATGCCATCTCAACGCCTAATTGACAATTCTCAGGAGGAATTCGAATTGAAGCAGCCTATGATCTAGCTGTCAAATTGGCATCTACCCCGTTAAGGAACGATAATTCCGTACTTATCAACGTCCCAACATCTTGCTTTGGGTCATACAAATCAGCACTAAGCAGGTCAAAATGGTTAAAATCATCGCCGCAGGACGGCAATTTGATGTCTCGTGTATAGTTCTTGACAAAGATGGAACCCTAATTGACTTTGAACATACATATGGCCGTAGAACCGCTGATTGGATTCACGCCTTGGTCAAAGCGGTCCCAGGCGAAAACTCGCATGCCCAGCTATTTGCCAACACTATTGGATATGACTGGGCCCGGCAAAAGGTTCTCCCAGACGGGCCCATAGCCATCGTAACAGGGAGTAAACTTGTGACTTTGGCGGCCGGTGTCTTGTATCAACAGGGTTTGCCCTGGCACCAAGCAGAAAGAGTCGCGATTGAGACAATACAGCAAACACTTGGCGCACCAATCAAAGCGGCCGAAATCCGGCCCATCGGTGATGTGCTTGGAACAGTTAATCGGCTGAGAAAAGCCGGCGTTCTGCTGGCCGTAGCCACGGGTGATGATCGCGAGCCCACAATGGAAACGCTTTCCCTGTTAGGCATTACCGAGGATGTGGCGATGATCGTCTGCGGCGACGATCCACTGCCTGAGAAGCCCGATTCCGCGGTCCTTCAAAGCATAGCCGCCAAGCTTGGCATCTCGACAGAACACATGCTCATGGTTGGTGACACGATTAACGACATGCTGACCGGCAAGAACGCAGACGTGGCTGGCAGTATAGGCGTCACAGGCAGTACAGGTGATCCCGCTGCGTTAGTTGATTATGCTGATGTTACCGTAGATTCTATTGACAAGCTCGAAGTAATGGATTGACAAACAAAATTGGTAGCGTAGCAGGCATCCTCAAATGCCGCCCGGTCACATTTGAGAATACTCTCTACTCTATTATTAGCTGAAGTGAAACTTATCCATTACCAAGACAAACCCACCTTTTTGTTCGTCAAACCCAACTGTTGCCAGGCCACTACCGAACCAAATAAAGGGCAGTAGTGATGTTGGCCGTGCTAGCGGCAAGTGCTCCCATAAGCGTACCAGTCGCCTCTCTATTCGACCTTGCGTAGGCCCTTTCTCTGATCGACATCGTTATCGTTCATAAACCGGAAACTTGTCACCATAAACATATGACATTTGTCACTTGTGCCACCGGTTGCTACTTCAATACCATAAAGTCTATAGTATTTCTACTGTATCGTCGGTTTGCCTAGATCGGTTGAATCGGAGTCAAAGATCCCGGCACAGATTTAACAAACATCATAATATTAGGGA
>JAACFF010000489.1 GCA_009937635.1 Chloroflexota bacterium | reverse complement strand
GGACGCTCAGCGATGGCTTCAGCGTGCGCCATACTTTTCCAGCTGGATCGACAGTGACGGCGGAATGCTCGGTTGTCGTCTTCGGGGGCCCCACCCTGACGGGTACTTTCGGCGGCAGCCTGGCACAGACAGCCTCAACTGGCTCGTTGGGATTAAACAACGGCGGCGACACAGTTACCCTCAATGATGGAACCACCGACATTGCCACCGTAAGCTATGGAAGTGAGGGCAGTGACAACCAGTCGCTGACCCTCGACCCGGACATCACTGGTCCGTCATTCGTAAAGCACAGCTTGGCTACCGGATCCGGTGGGACACTTTGGTCACCGGGCACGATGATCGATGGCTCGGAGTTCGGAGGATGTGGCCTGCCATCTTTGGTGGGCGTCGGCTCGGCCGATCCCGACCTGTTGAAAGCGGGCGAAGCGACGCTTCTGACCGTTGAGGTCACTCCGGGCACGGACCCGGCAAGCACAGGCCTGGCCGTCGAAGGTGACTTAACAGCGATAGGTGGCTCGGCAACCCAGCCGTTCTTTGACGATGGCACCAATGGTGACGTCACCGCCGGTGATAATGTGTTCTCCTTCGCCACGACGGTGGCTTCGAGTACAACCCTGGGATCCAAATCGCTGCCGGCCTTTATGTCGGATGATCAGGGACGTACAGGTTCTACGTCGATCTCCTTAACCGTGATCCAGGCGCTGACGATCATGCAAATCCAAGGGGACGGGCGTTATTCGCCATTCGAAGATGATTTCGTAGGAACAAGCGGCGTGATCACCCTGATTACGGCAAACGGCCGTGACGCCTGGATTCAGGATCCCAACGGCGACGGCGATCCGGCGACGTCAGATGGCATTTTTATCGATGATTTCAACAGGCTCTCGCCTCAGCCGCAGATAGGTGATTTGATCACGGTCAAGGGTCAGGTTGAAGAGTTGCAGTTCGGCAATTCACTTCCATTGACCCGCATTGACGATACCGTCCTGGTGGAGATCAACTCCAGCGGCAACCCGCTGCCTGCACCGATCGAACTGTCGGATCTGCCAGATGAAGTCATGCAGGAAGGAGAGCTCTTCTGGGAGCCCCTGGAAGGTATGCTGGTCTCCGTGAGGAATGCACCGGTGGTAGCCGCCACGAGTCGCTTCGGCGAGTTCGGCATGCTGACCAAAACTGATGCCAAACCAGGCTCCGGTTTCTTCCCGCGGCAGCAACAGATTCTGGTGGGTGAACTGAGCCAGGACCCCAACGTCCTCGATTACAACCCCGAGCGCATCGCTGTCGACGACGCAACCCTCGATGATCCCATCGTCGTCAGGCCGGGCGACCGGGTGCGCAGCCTGGTGGGTGTTGTCGATTACACCTTCAGTATGTACAAGCTGCAGCCCTCCAGCTATGACGTAAAAACCCACAATCTGCCTAATTTGCCGGCCAGCAACCGCTCTGGTCCCAACGGGAATACGGTGATCACCACTTTCAATGTCGAGAACTTGTTCGACCTAGTGCTTAATACACCCACCCCGATTGATGTCTTTGGGCAGGTGGGATTCGATCCTGGTAGCTCATGGGGTCCACCCTCCACCCAAAATAATACACTTCGCCGAAAACCAGTAATTTGTCAGGGTGACACAGATGGAAGTGATCCCTTTGATCCTGCAGTTGAGTGGGATGGCTTTGGTCAAGATAATATTGACGATCTTGGCTCTCACACGGAAACCTGTGGCACTGCAACCGAACTCTTTATCTCCGAGTATGTCGAGGGTAGTTCGAATAATAAAGCCATTGAGATTTACAATGGCACAAGTTTTGACGTGAATCTGGCAACTAGTGGCTATGGAGTTGATATCTATTTCAATGGTAACACTACTCCAGGAACGACCATCCAGTTAGCTGGTACCCTGGCAGCCGGCGATGTCTTCGTTCTGGCTGATGATGGCGCCGCTCAGGCCATCCTGGATGTAGCTGACCAAACCTCTACCGCTAATTTCTTCAACGGAGATGACACCGTAATCCTGCGCCAGGGTGGCAAGGACGACGCCGGCAGCACGCCAACTCCCGAAGAATTGGAAACCCAACTGACAAAGCTGGCTATGGCCATCGATGTGGAGCTGCGCCTGCCCGAGATCATCGTTACCCAAGAGGGAGAGAATACTGCGATCCTCCAGGAATTAGGTGATCGGGTCAACGCAGCAACCGGCACAGATTACGTGGCTACTTCTTTTGAGACCAGCGACGGACGCGGCATTGAGGCCGGTTTCCTATGGGATGCGAACCGTGTTGGTTTGCTGGATGCCTACCAGATGAGCGGCCCTGATGTAGAGCAATGGTTCGGACCAACCAGCCCCAGCCCTGGACGTGAACCCATCGTCGGCGTCTTCAACGTCGAAGGACAAGAGGTCACCATCATAGGCAACCACTTCAAATCCAAAGGCGGCGACGATCCGCTGTACGGCGTAAACTGGCCGGCGTTCCGGGTCACCGAGATCCAGCGCAAGGGGCAGGCCCGCGTAGTGCGCGACTTTGCCAGCGGCATCCTGGACGCCGATCCAGGCGCCTTGGTGATGGTTACCGGCGACCTGAACGACTTCCAGTTTGGCGAACCAGGTGAAAATGCGATTGGGGATGAACCTGGTCACCCATTGTCGATCCTGGAAGGTGGGGCAGGAGAAGTGCCACTGACCAATCTATTAGAACTTGAGAAACCTCCTGAAGTATACACCTTCGTCTTCGACAGCAACAGCCAGGTGTTAGATCATATGCTGGTCAGTCCAGCGCTGCTGAACTATGTAGTCGCCGCGGATATTCTGCACTTCAACGCCGGCTATCCCAGCGATCTTGGGGCAGATCCCGACACCACGCTGCGCGCTTCGGACCATGATCCATTGGAGGGACGTTTCACTTTAGAGTAAACACATCCAATGAGGGATATGTAAGTAAGCAAAAAGGTCCTGATAGGCTTATCAGATCCTTCAACGGTCAGTTTTCATCAAGCGGCTCCACTGCTCATTCGGCAGTGGAGCCGTTACTTTATGCGGAACCCTCTCCCGACTATGAAGGTCTTTGCGGCGAGCTAGTGGCAATCTTGCTACAACATGGAATAAAGTTAGTTTTGATTTTGAACGACCGTTTAATTGTGACCTGGCCTGGTTAGCCATGGCCGTAGTCTGCAAATAATAATCTAGAGTGAATGCTCCAGTCTTCTTTGATCACCTGATATCTGACCAAAACATCCTGTATAATGGTCTATATAGGAGGTCACCTATGGTCCACAAACGCAGCGTGATTGCCGGTATTTTGCTTGGCCTACTTATCCTGGCTTTTGGCCTGGCGCTGATCTTTGCCAAAGATTGGGTCTGGTCTCTCTTCGAGATTTTCTACAGTATGCTGGGCATCCAGGCAGAGCGTGGACCTTATTGGGGGATGTTTATCACCACCATTGGCCTGGGCGTGTCAGCAATAGGTCTTTTTACGATTTGGACGGTGTGGCGGCGCTGGCGTAACGGGAAATAAACTACGTTAGGCGCGCTAGCAGATGGCGCACTTGCTGAATGAACCTCCCAGGTCGCATAACAGAAACTTCTTGATGTCCTGGACGAAAGTGGCGTTCGTTGAAAGCAACTATGCCACACTTACACTTAATTGATACCTTCCCCGCTTTCTCGGTTTTTTGGGTCAACGCCCAGCACAAGTCGCCAAATGCTCAGATCAATGACTGGGCCACGATCTACATGGATCCGTGGCCGGAACTGCTAAACAAACAGGTAGACGACTATGCCTCGATGGACATGGATTGGCACGAGGTTGCGTTAGAACATGTTTTCCCCTACTTGGATCAACGCATACCGGATATGAAGACGGCTCACGGCCGATTGCTAACGGTGTGCAAGGAAGTGTATGCCCGTGCCCGGGAGCATATTGGCCTGGATTGCGATGTGGTCTCGCTCCTTTACGTGGGCACCGGTTGTGGAGCAGGCTGGGTGCGGTACGACCGTTCTTTGGCTCCTGGTATGACTTGCAGGGCTACAAACAGACCGGCTATTTCTTGGGGCACGAACTGGTCAAGGCGCTGACGGTCAGCAAAAGC
>JAACFF010000488.1 GCA_009937635.1 Chloroflexota bacterium | reverse complement strand
ATGGGCCCGGCTCTGGGGTTGGTAAAAGTAGCTGCGGGCGAGATGAGTAGGGAATCCTACCTGTCATCCTTTGGCCATCGTGGGCCGCATGAAGCAGAACTATCTTTTGCCCGCCCAGTTGAAAACCCTTCCTGGATAGACGTACAAATGACAAAGCTCGGCAGTGAAATGGGGCATGTGGCGGGGAGAAGGGAGGAGCAGCAACAGCGCTATGAAGCAGCCTGGCAGCGATTATATGAAGCGCATCCAAGGCAAGCGAGATCGATTGCTGCTCGTTTGGAAGCCGCGTCTGACGCCGCTCGTAAACGGGAGGGCGTTAGATCAGAAGTAGTGCGGATTGTTGGCGTTGTACGGGCGTTCGCGGTACGTGCGGGTGAATTATCAGGCCTTGAAGACGATATCTTTTTCCTGGAAATTGAGGAGGTACAGAACCTGTTGGCAGGCCAGAATTCGGCTATAGAGACGATTTCTGTGAGAAAAGAGACGCATGCCCGTTACAAGGCTCTTCCTCCATACCCGACTTTTATCCGCGGCCGTTTTGATCCCTTCCAGTGGGCGGCCGATCCTGAAAGACGCAGCGACTTGTACGATGCCAGCGGGCCATTGAAGGCTATGGAGCGCAGCCAGCTTATTTCTGGGTTTGGCGGTGCTGCCGGGCGGGTCGAAGGTCTGGTGCGCTGCGTGGGCAGCCCTGAACAAGGGGACCAGTTGCTGCCCGGCGAGATTCTGGTCACGACGACGACCAATGTGGGCTGGACCCCTCTTTTTCTGCGCGCTGCGGCCGTCGTCACTGATGTGGGCGCACCGCTTTCCCACGCCGCCATCGTCGCTCGCGAGCTGGGTATCCCGGCTGTGGTAGGCTGCGGCAATGCGACCACCTTGTTGCACACGGGGGATAGGGTTCGGGTTGATGGGGGGCGAGGGGTTGTGGAGATACTGGGCACGAATTAGCGAGAATCTGGTCCGCTTGGTTGTGAGGGCGGGAGGAATTGTGAATTGTGAATGGGCGAATGATTAATGGTTCATAGGGGACGATGCTTCCCGTAATTTGAGATACGCCTGGCGCAAACATAGCATTTGAAATTGTTCTGTGGCATACTTTGTAAGAAATTATTGTAGGCGCAGCGAGCGCCATTATAATAATAGATAGAAAGGATTCAGAAAAGCGTACTTCCTAAAATCAGGCAGTGGCTTTTACTACGAAATCAATCTTAAAGCAGTGGAGGTATTAGTATGAGACGTGGTGGTAGAGGGCGAGCAAGAGGGGCGATGATGGCCAGACGTATGGCACGCCGGATGGTGGCCAGGATGCGCCGGCGCCGTCGTAGACGTAGGGTCATCCTTGTCGGTGGTCTGGTTGCTTTGGGCGCTTATAAACTCAGCAAAAAAGATGTGCAACGTGTCGAAGAGCAAACGGGCAAGAGTGCTGAGGAGCTCAGCGATGAAGAGCTTGACCAGGCAATGAATGATCTGAACATCCAAAAGGATGAAATGACGGATGAAGAATGGGATTATGTAGAAGAGCAGGATCCTGATAAAGACGACTATATGGATGAGCTCGAGCGGCTGGCCGAGTTGAATCAGAAGGGCATCATCACGGATGAGGAATTTGCGGCTAAAAAGAAGGAGCTGCTTGGTTTGTAAAGCGCAAACTGCGATCTGATTTATCATGAAATGAAACCGGGTTTCTGCCAGAAACCCGGTTTCTGTTGATTATGTACAAGTTGCGCGAATATGGCAGTATGATCGCCGATAAGGTGCGTATGGATCCGTATGCGTACGCCCTTAAGGCGGCTGTGGGTCCGGACTCAGTGGTTCTGGATATTGGTACGGCTACGGGAATTCACGCTTTGCTGGCGGCTAAGTTTGGGGCGCGCAAGGTCTATGCTGTTGAATCGAATGACGCTATCTATGTGGCGCGCGAGTTGGCGATTGCCAATGGCTTTGCCGATCAGATTGAGTTCATCCAGGCTGTCTCTACCGAGGTAACATTGCCTGAAAAGGCGGATGTGGTTGTCTCTGATTTGCGTGGCGTCTTGCCTTTGTTCGGCAATCACATTCCCTCTATCGTCGATGCGCGCCAAAGGCATCTGGCCACAGGGGGCGTGCTCATTCCCCGTAAAGACAGACTGTGGGTGGCCTTGGTTGAAGCGCGCGCCGCATACAACGAAATGGTAAAACCGTGGGGACGGCCGTATGGTCTGAATATGGATTTTGCCAGACGGATCGCTCTTAATAGTTGGAGCGATGATAATAGTGAGAGCATCACAAAGCGCAATTTGCTGATGGAGCCACAGGAGTGGGCGGTGCTGGATTACACGTCAATAACGGACCCAAATGTGCGCAATGGCAATATCAGGGGCAAGGCCATGCGAGGTGGAACAGCAACCGGTTTGCTGGTCTGGTTTGACGCGGAGATTGGACATAAATTAGGTTTTAGCAACGGGCCGCAAGAAAGGCGATATGCCGAGGTTTACGGCCGTGGCTTTTTCCCATTGCTCGAGCCGGTGGCTGTCGAGGAAGGGGATGCTATCACGCTGGCCATTGAGGCATCGTTTGAAGACGCAGAGTATGATTGGCACTGGTCTACTTGTATTCAAGAGGGGGATCATCCGGGGCAGATTAAGGTAAATTTTAAGCAGTCGACCTCCATTACTGGCACATTTGAGCATCTACCTATTCATGATGGGTTGTTAGAATTACGGCCGGTGTTGGGTGAATATGGCAAGGTAGATCGGTTTGTCCTGGGACAGATGGACGGCCGTTCTACCATCAGGCAGATTGCGGAGCTGGTATGCGATAGGTTTCCATCTAGCTTTAAAGACCTGAACGAAGCATGTGCGTATGTCTACGAGCTTTCTCAACAGGTCGACTAAGTTACTTTATGTGCAGAGTGGCAAGAGTATGCTACCATCCGTCAGGATGTTGAAAGAAGATATTCTTGAAAGCGTGGCCTCCTCGGCAATACTCGAGGGATTGGATCCCGATCAGTGCCAGACATTCATTGAACATGGACGGCCGCGTCATGCGGAGCGGGGCAGTTTTCTTTTTCAACAGGGTGAGCCGGCCACGTCATTTTTCATTCTCATTGAGGGGCGGGTTAGATTGACCCGCATAGCAATGGACGGCAGCCAGGTAATCCTTAATTACTTTGGGCCAGGCGATGGAATCGGCATCATCGTGGCTTTGAGCGGACTGGATTACCCGGCGTATGCCGAAGTGCTTGAAGACAGTTCAGCTCTTTCCTGGGATCGAGAAACGACACGGGCGCTTATGATCCAGATGCCGCAACTGGCGCTCAATAGCATGGAATTGATGGCCAATCGTTTCGCGACACTGCAAGGCCAATATTTGGAGATGGCTACACAGCGGGTTGAGCAGCGTGTTGCTTTGACCTTGTTGAGGCTGGTACGGCAATTTGGAAAGCGTGTTGAAGATGGTGTGCTGATCGACATGCCGCTGTCGCGCCAGGACCTGGCGGAGATGACTGGTACGAACATATTTAACGTCAGCCGCATTTTGAGTAGCTGGGAGCAAGAGGGCGTGGTGCAGACCGGACGCAAGCGGGTTGTATTGTGCAAGGCGCACGCCCTTATTCAATTGACTGAAGGCCCAGCAGCGGAAACGTAGGTCAATATTTGACTACTCAAGGGTTTTGAGCTCGGCTATTGCCAAGATAAGTGCAAAGTTTACAATAGCCTTCGGCGCAAAAAATCATCAGTTACTTCTATTATTCTAGCATAACAGAAACGCTCTAAACGATAAGTTTCCTCGAGGTAGAGACTAATGTAACTTTCCTTAACGTAGGTTTTCCTGGAGAAAATGTAATGAGGTCTATAGGGGACCGCGTGTATACCTCCCCTTTCACGCAGATCATCGCCGTCAACTATGTTTTTGACGATCCAATACGGCCGTTCGTCGAGCAAGGAATAACGGCCGTAGGAATTGTGATCGAAGATGACGTCTGGCTGGGGGCCGGGGCAATTATTACCGATGGCGTGCGCGTTGGAAAAGGAGCGGTAGTCGCCGCAGGGGCCGTGGTAACCAAAGACGTGCCCTCGCATACGGTGGTAGCTGGGGTTCCTGC
>JAACFF010000487.1 GCA_009937635.1 Chloroflexota bacterium | reverse complement strand
GGGCCACGACAGTGGCACGTTGGTCAATGCATTGTTGGCTCATTGCACCGATCTATCGGGAATCGGCAATACGAAAAGACCAGGCATTGTGCATAGGCTAGACAAGGATACCTCTGGCCTCCTTGTCGTGGCCAAGAACGATTTGGCGCAACACATGCTGCAGGAGCAGTTCAAGAAACGGACGGTCGGTAAGCAGTACCTGGCGCTTCTCAACGGGCAAATTCAGCCTCCGGAGGCTTTGATTGATGCACCTATCGGCCGTGATCCGCGCCAGCGCAAGAAAATGAGTGTGATCGTACCAGGCAGCCCTCGCGCTAGGTCCTCCAGAGCGCGATGGGCACATACTCGTTACCGTACTTTGTCGCTCTATGAGGAATACTCTTACGTGCAGTGTACGCTGCACACCGGCCGTACCCACCAGATCCGCGTTCATATGGCTTATGCAGGTTATCCAATTGTGGGGGACACGGTTTACGGCCGTCGCAAGCAGCGCTTGCATATCAAGCGCTATTTCCTACACGCGGCGAAATTAACTCTGCGGCGCCCCTCGGATCAAAAGGAACTTACCCTTACGGCCGAACTGCCAGAGGAATTACAGGCAATTCTAGATAAGCTAGAGTAAGCATGTCCGCCGCGAATGGTCATCTTACTGCTGAAGCAGATGCCACAAACTTAATCATAAGAACCTTGATCAACGAGCATCTTCCTTCCGAACTCGCCCGTTGATAGGAATAGAAATATAGAATGTACTCCCCTTTCCTGGCTCACTCTCACACCAGCAGCGCCCCTGATGCCGCTCGGCAATGGACTTAACGATGGCCAGCCCCAGGCCAGAACCCTTGACTTTGCCCGAGCCATGCCGCTTAAGCCGATAACCCTTTTCGAACAAGTGTATCTGGTCCTGCCGGGCGATTCCGGGCCCATTGTCGTGTAGACTGATAACAACGTTTTCGCCCTCTCTGCCGGCCATGAGAATCATATCGCCGCTATCTGCAGCATACTTAAATCCGTTGGAAAGGAGGTTGGCCGCAGCCTGATATAACAACGTGCGATCCGCACGAATAAGGGGCAAATCCTGGGCAAGCTTGAGCCGCACTTTGACACCACTATCGTGAGCATACAACCAATGATCATCCACCAATTCCTCGAGCAAGGAGGCGACATCGACATCATCAAATAGGAGGCCAACACCCGCCTCTATGCGTCCCAAGTCTAAAAGGTTGTCCACCAGACCAACGATACGCTCAACGCTGAGAACGATATTTTCCGTGTATTCCTTTTGTTCCGGAGACAAGTCATCTGACATGGCCAGGGCCGTGGCCAGGCCGCTGACAACGGTCAGCGGAGTTCGAAGATCGTGTGATACATTGTTCACAAAGTCCGACTTCATACTGTCGATCTCTTTCAGTCGCGTGACATCATGCAGCACGGCTACCTGTCCCATTACTTTGCCCTGTTCACTAACTATTCCTGCAACATTTGCTTCGTATATGCGCCCATCTTTGCCGTCAATTTTCAGATTTCGTTTTGCGCTGTCCCCCTGTGTGAGGGCCAGCACCAACTGCTGCGATGGAATAACATCAGCAACGTATCGACCGATGATTTCCTTGGTGGTGACCTGGAACGCTTGCTCCAATGCGCCATTGATGATTACGACTCTTCCGGTCTGGTCGGTGACGATGACCGCTTCCGTTGTGCTGGCCAATACGGCGGCCATTCTTTGTCTCCCACCCTCGGCATTGGCAAAGAGACGCGCATTTTCGACCAATATCGTGGCCTGTCCTGCTAAGGTATGCAAAAGGGTGCGCTCACTGCTGCTGAAGTCTTGCGCTTGCCGGTAGCCTACGAAGAAAACCCCCTGAAACATGTTTTGCGAGCGTAGAGCAATGGCGAAAAGCGCCCTGACAGGCAATTCCAGAGCATCGGCCAAGCCCGGGAACTCGCGTATCTGGCGTGGTGAACTCAACGCCAATTCTGCTTCTTGCCGCAGATAAACCATTAGTGAGCGATCCAGGGTGGCTAATTCGGCCCCAGCCGGTCCCTCGGCAAAAGTTATTGGAACCCGACCGCTGGGATTTAAAATGACAACGCGGGCGGCAGATGCGCCTGTTCCCCTCAAGGCTCCTTGCAAAATGACAGGCATGCTCTGATTGATATTAATGCTGGTTGAGATATCCTGACTAACGGTTAACAAGAGAGATAAATCTTCAAGCCGCCCTTTTAGGGCACGCTGCATGCCGGTAAAGGCCAAGCTGAGATCTCCAATTTCATCCCGCCGATCCGTGTCTACGCTTACGGTCAAGTTGCCTCCGGCAGCGATCGATCTGGATGTTTTGGCCAAGCTAGCGATTGGGCTGGCCAGGTTATGTCCGTAACGCGCTAAACGCACATAAAAAACAGCCGTAACCATCAAGAAAATCAAGGCAATAGCAAAAGGTCCGATCAGCGCCTGGTTGAGGGCAGTTTCATATGGGACTACCATAACCACACGCCAATCCGCTGCGCGAGACGTCTGGTAAATCATATCACGCGACTGGCGCTGGTTTTTTCTCAGGAATGCCTTACCGCCTAAATCAGTGGGCACAAACACACTCTGTTCACCACTCTCTTCAAGATCTGTCCAATCGGCAGGGAAATCGTCGCTGCCCGTGGAGACTACCAACTTCTCAAGCGGATCCAAAATGTACGCACGCCCGTTGCCAATTCGCGCTTCACTGAATATCCCAATAAGCCCTTCCACGGACACACGCCCGATGAGCGCCGTTGCGGGTCCGCCATCACTAGCCAGAACCGGAGCGATTATGCTGAGCACCCGTTCCTGGTTCGGCAAATCAACAACGACAGAGGCTACTGTCCCCCCTGCCAGAACCCTAGAAACAGCCGCTTGCTCCAGCTCCGTCAAAGTCGTCGCTGTCTCTTGCTCAGGGAACGTATTAGTCACAGACATCTGGTCGTCCACGAGCATAACAGGCCGGAAATGTTGGGCCGCGCGATAGACACGTCCTAACGCACGGGCGGTACTCGCCTTATCTCCGCGCGCCAATTCTTCTTCGTCGCCATATTGGCTTAACACATTCTCCAGGTTATTGCGATACTCGTTGATTTCCAACGAAGCTGCATTGCTCGTCGCAGCCATCTGGGCAATCAGCAATTGCGTAGAAAGGAATAAGGTCACGATAAATATAGACGCTGCGGTCAGCAACATGATCGCGGCCCCGAAGAGGGAAAAATCGATCAGCAAGTAATTGCGTATACTACGTTGGCCTGGAGAAGGAACCAGATGGCCTTGGCGACGCCACTGTGGCAACGTAATAAGGAGCCCAGTTACGATGACGCCAGCCACCAGACCCTCCACCAACATCGGCCAAAACTGTGCCTCAAAAACAGCAAGAGCCGTATCTGCCGAGGCCAGTAGACCGCCGGTAACGTTCAAAAAGGCGGCAAGAGCGGCAAGAAAGGCCGTGCTCACCTGGCTCAGCGTACCGCTGACAAGGGGAAGCCGCAACCAACGGTAGAAGCGGCCAAAAAATCGTTGTTGCATAAGCTGGGAGGCCAACCATGCAGCGAAGGCAAAATGGAATGGAGCAAAAGGTTGGTGTGTCAGACCAAGAGCGCGACCTAATCCCGTGAAAAAGCCAATGAGTAAAGCTGATGTGGGTCCGAGAACCGCGCCTCCCAGCACATAGGGCACTGCCGAAAGCAATGAAATAGTCAAGGGATGACTACCCGTGAAGTTAAAGGGTAGAAGCTGTAAAGACCAGGGAACAACTTGTGGTGGTAGGGAGGTGTTAAAAACAGCGGCCAGAACGATTAGAACCAAGAGTAAGGCCCATCGCTTACTGTCTAAACGGCGCAATCTGGCGCGACCACGAAAGAGCAGCGCTAGAAACAGGAATCCATAGCAGAGAAGAAGCAACCATGCCGCAACGGTGTCGGGCCAGGCGACGTAAATGTCGCCGATTGCTCCCCAAAAAACAGCAGGCATAACCCTCCTTTACGGTTCACTGCGGCTAAAAGCCATCTTCTTCCACTAAAAATAAACCTTTCGTGTTGGCTATCGCAAACACGCTATCGACATAATATACCAACATTTGG
>JAACFF010000486.1 GCA_009937635.1 Chloroflexota bacterium | reverse complement strand
CTGCTCTTGAGCGCCTGGGCATTGGTTCAGGTACATCGCCAAGAGTAAGCAACAAAACTTCAATTGAGAGCAGGGCGATTCCGAAGGCGACAAATAGGCGAGAAGTACTTTGTTTAATAGTATATTATTTTATTATACATCGGCGATATTGTTCTTTTGTTGCTTTTGAATTTTTTTGCGGGATTCAAAATCGATTTTATTGACGGGTGCTGCGTTCCCAGGTTGGGAGTAGTGAGATGGCCAAATATGTCTCGATGACGTAGAATATGTCACTAATTATAGAACATATGTACCATTCTTGTCAAATTCAGTTGGCGCACTGCACGATATTTCCAACTTTGGAAAAGCCCTGATTTCAATGAAACAACTGGCAATGACATCGCGGTTCAGGTACGATCTCTAGAGTATACTGGCCACGCCAGTTAAGAAAGAGAACTTGGAGTGAAACATAATGGGTAGAAAGCAACGAATCTGGTTGGTGATGCTGCTGTGCTTCATGGCGCTGGTTCTGGCGGCTTGTACGGCTGCTGGGGAACCCGGCGTGGCTGATCCGGCCAACATATCAACCGCACCGACGGCCGAAGCGACGACAGAAGCGCCTGCTCTGGACGCCGCTGAGTCCACGCAACCACCTCAACCAATACCCGATCCGGAACAGGCCACGAACGAACCCAGCCCGACGCCACCACCAGAGGCAACTGTTACTAATACCACCACCTCTGAACCAGAAGCACAGTTAGAAGCCGATGCGGAGGCTGAGCCAGAAGCCACGCCTTTGCCTGCGGGTTGGCTCGGACCGTTGAACTTCCCCTCGGATGTGAACCCATTAACGGGAGAAACTGCGGAAGATCCGGCGTTATTGGAAAGGCGACCTATCGCCATCAAAGTATCTAACTATCCGGAGTTGGTGCGGCCACAGGCGGGATTGAACAATGCCGATCTGGTCTTTGAACATTACGCGGAAGGGGGCGCCACACGCTTTACGGCCGTCTTCTACAGCAAAGATGCGCATACCGTGGGTTCCGTACGCAGCGCTCGTATCATCGATTTTGAAATCCCCGTGATGTACGACGCCGCCTTTGGTTATTCCGGCGCAGCCGGAGCCAACAAGGAGCGCTTTGCCGTTGTAGATTGGTATGACCGCATCATCTCCCCCGATTTTGGTCATGGTGGTTTTTATCGCGCTGAGCCTGAAGACGCTGACACTGATTTCTGGCATACAATGTTCACCGACACGTATCGTCTGCGAGATATTCTGCAAGAGCGTGGATTAGATGTGGCGCCGGTTTACCAGAATGGCATGGTCTTCAGCGAGGATCCTCCTCCTGGTGGCACACCTGCCAAACAAATAGAAATCGGCTACCGCGGCAACTACGTGACCTGGTGGTACGATTCCAGTCTCGGCCGCTACTTCCGCTGGAATGATGGCGAGCGCCATAATGACGCCAACCGCGGTGAACAACTCAATTTCAAGAATATCGTCGTCATATCCGCCGAACACGTGGATACCGCGATTCCGGAGACTGAGGTACGTCAAGGAGCCCCATCCATTGAAATCCAGATCTGGGGTGAAGGGCCGGCGACCATATTCCGTAATGGGCAGCGCTTCGAAGGCAGTTGGCTGCGCAACGATCCCAAGGATATGCTTACCTTCACCGATCTGGAAGGAAATATCCTGCCACTCTCGCAAGGCAACACCTGGTTCCAATTGGTGCCATTAGGTTTTGACAAACTTTATGTAACGTCGTAAGATATAAAGCAATCCGTACTGGTAGTGCTTACATCTAGTGTATTTGACGGATCGCCGTATGATGGCGTGGTCAGACTACACGCCATAAACCTGGTAGGAATGTCTCTTGAGCAGTTTCAAGTTTGAGGCATGGCCCACGGAGTTTCGAACCGTTACCCAGTACTTCGGGGTTAATCCGCAGAACTACAGCCAGTTTGGTTTACCGGGCCATGATGGCCTAGATATCCGCGCCCCTAAAGGAAGCAAGGTTTATGCCGTAGCGCCCGGTCGCGTCAAGTTGGTTGTTCGCGATCCGGACGGGCACAATTATGGCATCCACATTCGCATCACCCATGCTGACGGTTACGAAACCATTTACGGCCATCTGGAAAAAGCCCTGGTTAAGGAGGGGAACCGCGTAGAAGCGGGGACCTTAATCGGCCTGGCGGATGATACAGGCAACAGCTTTGGCTCCCATTTGCATCTAACGCTCAAGCGCAAAGGGGAATCATTCAAAAACTGGCCCAACAATATTATTGATCCCACCCCATTTCTGCTGCCTTTGTTGGCCTGGAAAACGCCGGCTGGACCGTATACGGAAGGCTGGGTCTGCACGGCCTCAGTTTCCATTATCGGCGATTTGGCCCAGGTTAATGCGGGTGACGCCTACTTGCACGATGGGCCGGGTACCGATTCCAAGGTCATCGACCTTATTCCGGAAGGGACGATGATGATCGTCACCGGTGATGAAAGCAGTGATTGTGTTGCAGTACAGGTGCCCTCACGCGCTTTGGATAGCGCCCCTAACCTGATCCCGCCGCCGGAACCAGACCCCAGCAACCTCACGCCGCCCGACGGCATCGTGCTTGCCTGGGCCTGGGCAGAATACATGGAGATCACCGGACACTTCGCCATGGTCGGTCGTCATGGGGTCAACTTGCGTGGTGCGCCGTTGCTCGAATCAGAAAGGATCGGCCAGGTGCAGTGGGGCTACATGGTTACCCTGGTTGGTTTGACCGTTAATGGTTACGCACCTATCTTCGTCTATGCTACAGATGTGGTCGATTGGCGTCAGGCGAAAAAAGCTGTTCAAAAACCGCGCCCGTTCTCCAACGGGCAGCACGATGAAGAGGAAAAGAGCCTTGATGGTTGGGTGCTGACAGCTCAAATTCATGTCAGTGGCACAACGGCCGTAAGCGGACGGACGGGTGTCAACCTGCGCGAGACGCCTCGCCGCAATGGCAGGCTTCTTGGTTATATCCCGCTTGGTACACGCATGGATGTCACCGGGCCGCTCGCGGGTGAATACACGCCGGTGCGTATCAAGGAGCATGAAGTCCAGGAGCCGGCGACGGAACAGACGCCGCCTATACCAGATCCCGATCCTCTGCCACTGGGCCAGGTAAGCATTGGTTTGCACGCTTCGGCAGATCCCGAAATCAGTGATGAGGAAATCGATGAATTCGGCCTTCTCCGCCCTGGAATCATAAAAGTGCTCTCCTTCCACGACCCGCTGGCCATTCGCAAGTTGGCGGATAACCATCCCAATGCCAAGTGGGTTGTACGCGCCTTCCTCGACTTCGGGAGCCGCAGCATCACTCCGCAAAAGTTCTTCAACGACACTATCAGCGATATGCAGCGCACCATGGCCATTCTAGAAGGGCGGGATGTCGTCATTGAGCTGCATAACGAACCCAATGTCCTACCGGAAGGCTTGCATGATTCATGGTCAGACGGTAAGGAGTTTGCAACCTGGTGGCTGCGCTTACTACGTCTATACCGCTATATCTTTCCAGACCATCAGTTTATTTATCCCGGTCTTTCACCTGGCACCGAAATATATCGCTATAAGCAAGACCACGTGCGCTTTCTGGAAGCCAGTCGGCCCGCCATTGAAGCAGCCGATGGTCTGGGCATCCATCTTTATTGGTCTGTTCATACGCCAATGGAACGGGCTCTGGAGATATTGGACGACACGATAAGCCGCTTCCGTAACAAGCCAATTTGGGTGACAGAAGCCAGCAACAACAGGGGTGGCACAATCGCTTCCGAAAAGGCCAACCAGTATCTGGCATTTTGGAAGGAGCTGCAGCAGCGACCGATTGTGCAAGGCGTCACCTATTTTGTCGCTTCGGCCAGCAACCCTGATTTCAAAGATGAGGTATTCGTCGGCAGAGGTATGTCGCGCATCATTGGTGCGCGTTAAGAACAGAGAGCCTGCTGCCCCACGCAAACACCTGCCGGTTCCCAGGCACTTCTGGCTGAGCGTCTTTCTGACAAACAGCTTGCTAAGGCTTGGCAACCCGCGTTAATAAAAGAGCTCACCACCTCTGGATAGGCGGCGAGCTCATTTATTCAATTGAAAATTGGAATATCAAG
>JAACFF010000485.1 GCA_009937635.1 Chloroflexota bacterium | reverse complement strand
GGTCTGCTGGCCGTTCTCTGGCCCGGCCAGACCGACGGCCTTTCCGCCGAGGAAGTGACGGTGGCCGAGGTGCTCTCGGAGGCTGGTTACAACACCGCCATGTGGGGCAAATGGCATCTGGGTGACGAGCCCGAACATGCACCGGAGAACCAGGGCTACGACTACGCCTACTACGGGCTATGGAACGGCGCGCCCCACGGCTGGCCGGGCTCCTACGAGTTGTACGCAGACCAGCCGAGCTCCTGGAAGTCGATGTGGTACGACTTCCCCGGTGAAGAGGAATACAAGAAGCGCACGGGAATCGACTTGTCGATTGCCGGCTACGTGGGTCGCAAGGGTGGAGGCCGCAAACCCATTGAAGGGCCCGCCGGCAAGCCCGGCCCGGACACACAGGAGACCTTCGAAGCCGAGTCGATCAAGCAGATCACCGCTTACATCAAGGACAAGGCCAAGGACCCCAAGCCCTTCTTCATCTATTGGGCGACCTACACCCAGCAGTTGCAGGGCTCGAAAGCTCACCACAAAGACAAATACGTGGACAAGGTCAATCCTCAAGCGTCCGAGATGGCGGCCCACAACGCGCACGTGCGGCAACTGTTCGACACTTTGGAGGCAGAGGGCATCGCTGAGAACACGCTCGTAGTCTGGATCAGCGACAACGGGCCGATGTACGCCTTCTACCCCAACTCCGGCTACTCGTGGTTACGTGGTGGCAAGGGAGATGTCCTGGAAGGCGGCGTCAGGGTGCCCGCCATGGCAGTGTGGCCGGGCATGATCGAGCCCAACCAGGATCCGGTGGACGTCTTGCACCTCACCGACCTGTTCACGACCGCGGCCCGCCTCGGCGGTGCGTTGGACAAGATACCCAATGACCGGGTCACCGACGGCATCGATCAGACGGCGCTGCTCCTGTTGGGCGAGAACCATGGACGGCGTAACTATATATTCCATTACAGCGGCGATGTCCTCGGCGCCATCCGGTATGAGGACTTCAAGGTCCACATCAAAGGGGCTCACGGCGGACTGCCGGGCATGGATTTCTACAACGTGATGCGCGACCCGGGCGAGAAGTTCGGGGAAATGTACCCAGGCCTTTTCGCGGTGACGCCCGTTCAGATCATCCTGCGCGCGCATAAGCAGATGATCCAGAAGTTCCCAAACCGGGTATCAGAAGTCACGCCGAAGGGAGCGGAACTTACGCCGCATGATTAGAAAGGCAGGGCCCTTGCGTTGGCTGCTCCCGCTCGACAATATAATGCCGTTGCCTGAGATGGGTCAGAAGCACAATTAAGGGTCCTCGAAAAGCTGTCTAAAAATGAAATGATCTGAAATAATTCAAGAAGAAGGAGATCATGATGCTCAAAAACAAGCAATTTCGATTTTGCTTCAGTTTACTGGTGCTGATGGTGTTCGCCGGAGTCGGCAGTGCCTATGGGCAGGAACCTTCCGGAAACGAATTATTACCGGCACAGAAACAGGAACCTATCTGGGAATACCTGGGATTAAGCGAGAATAGCCTGTTGGAAGAGACCTGGCCCGAAGCAGCTGCAGACGTATCGACAGACAGCGGTGAACTGCCCTTTCTGATGGCACAAGCAGATAAGGATCAAGTCGAGGAGGAAGAAACCCTCTCACCCGAATGCATCGAGTGGCGCAAAAATCCCGATGCGGATATCGGCGTGATGTTGAGAGCCGGCTGTCAACCGACTATCGGGCAGATGTCGGCGCTGATGGACAATCCGTTGGGTAACGTGGCCATGCTCTTCACCCAAATCGACATAACCAGATTGGAGAATCCTACTTTCGATAAAAGCGATTATAAATATAACTACATGGGCATCGCTCAGTTTCCCAAAGGCCTTGGCGAAAACTGGAATATTATCAACCGCGTTATCTGGAACGTTCCCAGCATGCCGATTGACCAGGACAAGATCGACGATGCACAAGACCGCCGCGATAGACAGCTTGGAAGCGGTGAAGGACCCATCGTCACGCCTCCCACCGATACGGACACTGCTCCCATCGACCTTTTCAGCGGACGTACCACCGGCTTCGGCGATATTTACTACAATGGTCTTTTCTCCCCCAAGAAAGGCTACCAAATCGAGGGCGGTGGCAGTCTGCTCTGGGGCCTCGGCTTCGATTTGGGTTTTCCGACGGCGACCGAAGATATTTTGGGCACCGGAAAGTGGTTAGCGGGGCCATCCGCATTGGGCGTTTATTTGGGGCCGAAGTGGAAAGTCGGCGCTCTGGTTCAGCAGTATTGGGACTACGCGGGCGACAGCGACCGCGACGATGTCAGCTTGATGAATTTGCAGTACTTCATCTACTACAGCCTCGATGAAGTGACCTCCATAGGTGCCGCACCTAACGTCATTGCCAACTGGGAACAGGACAGCGACAACACGTGGACCGTCCCAGTCGGGCTCGGCATCAATCGTACCTTTCAGTTCGGAAACTTGCCGGTGCGCCTTGGCGCAGAAGTGCATTACTCCATTATCCAGCCTGACGATGTGGTTGGGCAGGAGTGGAATTTTCGATTCTACGTTATTCCGGCCGTCCCATCGGCGCTGTTCAAGTGGATGGATTAGCTGCCAAACGTAAGGTTCCGGAAGTGGCACCGAAATGGATTTGATTCGCCAAAGGCGAACAAGTCCACACAGAGGCAGATTTCGCCACGAAAGGCGCGAAGAAACTATAACTCTTTAATTCAGTAAACCCTTTCGTTTTTATCATTTTTGACAGTAATGCTCTGAGTTAAATTGGGAAACGCAATGTGAAATATGGCTGAATGATAGATTTCGGCTGATATGTATGAGATTGGTATTCGCAATACACAAGTAAGAATCTTTTTGATACGAATTGAACGATCTTTGTCCGGCTTTAAAACCCAATTGCTTTTTATTCAATAATGGGCAAAAGATCTTCATAGGAGGCATTATGCAATGTAAGCGAAATTTGCTCCTTAGTATACTAAGGGGTAGCTATATTTTAGTCTTTACCTGCATGCTGTTGTCTGCTTTCACAGGACCAGCCTGGTCCGGCGGTCTTTACCTCAATGAATTCGGTACTCCCAGCATGGGGGTGGCCGGTGCGGGGGCCAATGCTGTGGCCAACGATGCCTCGACATCCTTTCACAATGCAGCAGGAATGACCCGGATCAAGGGCAACGAACTGATGGGCACGGCCGGCGTGTTAAATGCGACTGTCAAGTTCGATCCGGATGCCGACACGCCGGTTTCTGGAGGAGACGGCGGCAATGCCGGCGGTCCGGCCCCCATAATCGGCGGTTTTTACGTTCACAGCCTGTCGGATAAATGGAAACTGGGTGCCAACCTCATCACCATTACAGGAGCGGTACTGGATTATGATGATGACTGGACCGGCCGCTACCTGAATACAGAGGTGACCCTGCTCTCCATGACGCTATACCCGTCCATTGCCTACCGGGTTAACAAGTGGCTTTCGCTGGGTGGCGGTCCCCAGATCATGTATGCCGACCTCGAGATGAAAGCCAAAGCCCCGCCTCCCAACGGCAACGGTAAGGTCAAAATCGACGGCAATGACGTGGCTTTTGGTTTCGGTCTTGGTGCCCTGGTGGAACTGAGTGAGCGCACCAGATTCGGCGTTGTCTACCAATCCGAGATCGAACCGGAATTTGATGGTGATGTAAGTATTGACCCACCAGGGATTGAGGCTGGTACCGATACCAAGATCACATTGGCGCGATTTATCAAGGTTTCCGGTTATCATGAGTTCAACGACCAATTGGCATTGCTTGGAACCGTGGGATGGGAGGATTGGAGCGCATTTGAGGATGTCAACATCTCCACCGACCGGGGCTCCCAAAAGATTCCGCGCGACTGGAAAGATACCTGGAAATTTGCTGCAGGTGTCCATTACCGTCCGGTTGAAAAATGGTTGCTGCAGCTCGGTTTTTCCTATGACACCTCCCCGGTCGATTCAGATGATCGCACCCCGGATATGCCCATCGATCGGCAGATTCGCTATGCCACCGGGGTACAGTATAAATGGAGCGATCGTCTATCCACAGGGGCGCAGTTTGTATATGCTGACTACGGTAAGGCTAAAATACACAATGATTTGCTCAAA
>JAACFF010000484.1 GCA_009937635.1 Chloroflexota bacterium | reverse complement strand
ACCAATCAGTTACTTGACACATAGTAACCGATCAGTTACTATGTGTCAAGGGCAAAATTGGAGAATCTTATGAGCAGGGCAAAACAGTACGACCGAACCGAATTGCTCGACCGCGCCGTGGAGTTGTTCCGCAGGCAGGGTTTCAATGGAACGAGCACCGCCGAGTTGGTGGCCGAATTTGGTGTGAATCGGAAGAGTATGTATGCCGAGTTCGGCTCGAAACAGCAGCTGTTTGAGGCTGCGTTGGAGCGCTATAACAGCAAGCACCTCACGGGCGTGCTTGCTCCCCTCGAAGCGCCGGACGCGAGCGTTGACGCGATCCGGCAGGCCTTCCACGACTACGCGTCGGCAAGCGAGGGGCCGTTTCGCGGCCTCGGATGTTTAATGTGTAACACGGCCGTGGAGCGGGCTGCGTTGGACCCAGGAAGCGGGCGCTACGTTGCCGCTTACTTGGAGCGACTCACTCGAGCCTTCCGGCACGCACTCAGTAACGCACAACAAGGTGGGGAAAATACCCCAACGGTCGACCTCGACGAGATGGCCGGATTCTTGACGACAGCGCTGATTGGGATGGCGGCCAGCGTTCGAGCCAAGGCACCACCTGCACAGCTCTGGGCTGCTTACAAGGTGGTGACCGGGGTCGTCGACGCGCTTCCTGCTCCCAAGCGGTAGGAAGTCCGACGCACAGCTTCACGCTGATATCGAGAAATGCGGCAGTTCATGCCAAGGCGCGTGGATCGAAATCGTACTGGCCTGCCTAATAAGGCCTGGTGCGGGCGCTTTGAGCTAGAATTCATGTGAAGTTATTTTGCCAACTGCAAACGCGGGTCGTTGTGATACTTATTGACATTGTCAGCACGAAGTTCTTATTAACTAATTCGCAAGGAGAAACTAGTGACAGAACAACTGAAACTAGGGCTGGTCGGTGCTGATGCCACCGGCAAGGGTTGGGGGCCGGCGGCCCACATGCCCGCGTTGCGCGGAATCGAGCAGATCGAGCTGGCGGCACTCTGCACAAGCCGTCCCGAATCGGCGGCGGCCGCCGCGAAGGCCTATGACATTGACAGGACTTACTACGACATCAACGAACTGGTAGCACAGCCAGATATAGACATCATTTCTACCGTAGTAAGGATACCAAACCACTATGAGGTTGTGATGGCTGCGCTTAATGCGGGCAAGCACGTTTACTGCGAGTGGCCACTTGGTGCCAGCCTCGCCGAGACGGAGGAGATGACGGCAGTCGCCCACGACAAGGGCGTCGTGACGGCGATTGGACTTCAAGGGCGTCACGACCCAACCCTCACCTACATTAAAGAGCTGTGTGATGAAGGTTGGTTGGGGGATATTCTTTCCGTTCAGATGACGTTCCTAGGAACTGGCACCTCTGACCGCCCCTCCCGACACGCTTGGGAACAGGAACGCAGTAAAGGGGTCACTCTAATGGGTATTGTTGGAGGACACACGCTTGACTACATCGGCTACTGCTTCGGGCCGCTGGCTGAGGTTTCGGCCAAGGTGACGACGCGAGTTAAGCAGTTACGTATGGCTGACACAGGGGAGATTATTGATGCAGAAGCGGCCGATAACGTATTTATCAATGGCGTACTCACCAGCGGCGCGCTCCTCTCTTACCAAATATCGGCCGTACCCTATCATGCAGATGGCTGGCGCATGGCGGTCTACGGCAGCAAGGGGACAATCATTGCATCGACCCAGGGCCTTCCCCAGATCACGCTGATCACACTCGTTGGTGCTCAGGGCAACGAGCCGCTGAGCGAATTGCCAGTGCCCGAACGCCTGGTTTTTGTACCAAAGGCAGTACCATTTGGTCCACCACAGAATGTCGGGCAGGCCTATGTGCGCATGGCAGAGGCGATCCGTGAAGGCGAGCGCTTCGCCCCCAACTTCGAAGATGCGTTGGCGGTCCATAAGTTGCTAGATGCGATCCAGCGCTCCTCGGACGAGGGTTGCGTCGTCAGGCTAGGCTAGACGAATGTGAGATAAGGGGAGAGGAAATATGAACGGAGCGGCCAGTAAGGCGTTTTCGAAAAAATGGGGGCAACATTGTATTTCTGAATGTCTTTGCTCTTCGAGAAGGCAGAATAGGGGGATTGCCGGTATAAGAATCGGCCGTTACCACCCAAGGAGACTCGAACTCCCTTTGACCAATAAACCAAGAATTTAGCCCCTAATCCTCCAATTTCCCCCGATTTTCAAGCTGAATGGACGAAAAAGCCGCTTGACAGTCACTTCAAGCAGCTTATTTCTGGGGAATGCCCCCAATTGGATCCATTTCGAACTAATTTGCACAAAATCTAAGTTCTGTGATTTTAGCAACAATGATCATGACTAGCCTCCTTGCCGCCGACCCGACAAAAGCAGGAGGAGGTGATAGGTACGTCTGCCCGCGCGCTGGCGAGGTCGAGTCGGGCCTGAGCCGCGGCAGCCTCGTGATGTTTACCGAGTTTATGGAGGCATTCTACGTAGCCGTGCAGGCTCCAAACATTGTCCGGGTGCTGCGAGGGGCGGCTCAGTGTGTCATCCAGTCCCAGGTCTGCCTGGTAAACAGCTTCCGCCTCTTCCAAATGACCCTGTTCAAGAAGCAGCGCTCCAAGGGCATGACGCGCTGGCTGAATCCATCCCCATGGTTCGGCATAAAGCAGATTGTCGTCCAACTCGACCGAGCGGCGCAGGTGGGCAAATGCCGTCTCATATTTGCCTTTGCGGTACTCCACCTCACCATCCATCATCTCAGCAGCTATGGCCAGGATATCGATACAAGTGTTATTGAAAAGGTAACGCTCCTCCGGCACGCGAGCGGCGGCAACCCGGAATAATGCCCGTTCTTCATCCGCTTTGTCCAACTCCCCTTGCACCGCGTAGGCAATGGCCCGGGCATAATGCTGCATGGCAGTGGTGTGAAGGTAGAGGTCGGGATCGGCTGGCAGAGGTTCGTCCAAAATTTCGCGCCATTTGCCAAATCGAATCAGGACGTGCATCTTCATGGAAAAGAGACTCTCCAGCAGGTCAGCCATAGGGAATTGAGGCATTCGCAGTATCTCATCGCCAATCGTCGACAACATCTCCTCGGTGGCCTCTATGGCAGATTTGTATTGTCCTAGGAACAGTGCCGCATAGATTTTAAAATGGAAATCGTGGCAGCGATACAGCGTGTAGAAATTGAAGGCTCCTTCCCGCTGCAGGTAGCGGTTATCCGCCGCGATGGCCCGATTGTTGGCAACCACGGCGTCATAGTAATGACCGCAGAGAACGTCGATGTGAGAAGGCATGTGTAGCAAGTGACCAGCGTCGGGCGTTAACTCCCGCAAGCTATCAGCCGCCAGCAGCGCCTTCTCCGGGGTTGGCGACATTTCCATGGTATGGATATACATGTGGGCTAAACCAGGATGAGTCGGGAGTCCTTGTTCTTCTATCTGCTGCAGTCCCCGCTCCAGCACCTCCATTGCTTCGATCGTTCCTGCCCCTTCGGTCGGGCGGCGATTAGGCAGGTCCCAGAGCAGCCAGGGAGTGCGGTTGATAATTGCCTCGGCAAACAGGGTGGCTACGTCGAGGTCATCGGGAAATTGCCGGTAAACCAGGCGCATAGCATCAGCGTAATCATCGTTCCACACCTCCAAATCTTCTTCCGGGTCCGGTTGTTGCGATTGATAGCGGCTAATCAACGCCTTCATCAAGGCTTGTTCCACACCGGTGGCCCCCTCTAAATGCTGCATTCCTTGTTCGATGGCTTCGTAGCAGATGGATAGTGTCAAACGTAGATCTTCGTCGACGAAATATTCCCAAGGCTTGTTATAGTTTGGTCCGGCGGCATAGCCAATACCCCAATATCCCATCAAGCAGGTAGGATCGTACTCGACAACCCGTTCAAAGCAGCGCACTGCCTCTTCGTGATTGTAGGCGTAGCACCACATTAACCCTCGGTCGAACCAGGTCTGGGCTTCCTGGTCGGTCGTGCTAACTTTACGTTGGTAATCTCCTAGATCATAATAATCCGTCATGATGCCCTCCAAATTGATTGATCACTGTATGCCCTCGCGGAAAATCATTCATAACTTCATCGATGCCTTCCTGCGCAAATGATTTCTATGATT
>JAACFF010000483.1 GCA_009937635.1 Chloroflexota bacterium | reverse complement strand
CGAAAGCGTCATCTGTTGGCGCAAAGACGGTATATTCACCATCACTGCTCAAAGTTTCGACAAGGCCAGCGGCATCAAGTGCGGCGACGAGGGTAGTGAAGCGGCCGTCTTCTGCGGCTATTTCAGCTATTGAGTTAGCATGCATCATCTCATCTTCTGCCATGGCATCTGCGGCCTCGGCCGCTTCACTCATGCTTGGGGGCAGAATAACAGCATCGATGACGTGGATGATGCCGTTTGAGGCCGCGATATCAGTGATAATGACATTCGCGCTCTCATTTAACATTACGTTTCCGTCGGCAACTGCGATAGCCACAGGCTCACCCTGAATGGTTGTAGCCGACTCAAGCGTCACGACGGTCTCCGACGGTACTGCACCTTCAGCGACATGATAAAGAAGGACATCTTTCAGCGTGCCTTCAGGATCATCAAGTAGTGATTCCACCGTGCCCTCGGGCAGCTTATCAAATGCCTCATCAGTAGGCGCAAAAACAGTAAATTCCCCGTCGCCACTCAAAGTTTCAGCTAATCCAGCGGCTTGTACTGCGGCCACTAGTGTTGAGAAACGGCCGTCATCTACGGCGATATCAACGATAGATTTTTCTTCCATCGCCTCTTCTGCCGCTTCCGTTTCCGCAGTTTCTTCTTCAGATGCGTCGTTGGACGATGCAGCCTGTTCGGAAACAGAGGAGGTGGGCAGTTCAGCTATACCTGCACAAGCTACCATAAGCAGACTAAGAACAAGAATTCCAATTAACCAAGTAAAGCGTTTCATTATTTATCTCCAAAAATTTTAAAGTTAAAAGCGATATTCAAAAATAAGAATTATTGAACAAGAAAGATGCTGGCGAATATCAACGCTATGGCAGCAATAGCGATTGCACCACTCAAGCGGTCAGGCGGATCTAAAGTTTCCTTTGATACGATCTTCGAAACCTGACCATCCCCCATTTGACCTGGCTCATCTCTGAGCTGCCTGTCAAAACTATTCAAAAAGTGCATTCGATGATTTGAATTCTTCATGCTTAACTCCTTTATGGCACATGATTATCGGTCGTTAAAATCCGATTGCTTAGCAGCTTCGACCTCATCAGCCCTTGCCGAATGTGACCTTGGGAGTGCTCGTTGTGTGCCTGCGATGATTGAATGATAAGCGTTTGTTACACTTTTGTCAAGCTTTTAATTGATTCAGTTAAGGTATGTCTAATTTTTGCCCAAATATTAGTTTCCGATATGGCTGGTAGCCAACGAATAGCATGTCTTCTTGCTAGTGAAGCCAGTTAGTTGCTGTTCTGCTTTTGGCGAGCTTGATGCGGGGAAATCTATCCCATGATATATTTGATCTGTCGCCAACGTAACGGCCGTATCTGTAGCAGATCTGTGGATTTTGAATGGAGGCGTTATGAAATTAGAGCTTTCTATTGAGGAGTATTTACAAGAAACGAAGATTCCGCTTCGCTTGTCAACCACTACCACATCGGGTTGGCCTGTAGTCTTGTCCTTATGGTACTTATATGAAGAAGGCGCTTTGTATT
This sequence comes from Chloroflexota bacterium, assembly GCA_009937635.1. GTDB lineage: Bacteria > Chloroflexota > Anaerolineae > Promineifilales > Promineifilaceae > JAACFF01. Next base: position 2,581 of record JAACFF010000483.1, on the reverse strand, counting down.
GTGCCACGTCGCAAAATGCAAAGGTTGTAGATTACCTGATGAATGAGCCTCGTTGTGGTTTTGAGGTGGCCGCCGACCGGCCCCCATATTGCGGCGTTCGGGGTAGGGCGCTGGCACAGATTGAAGCGGATGCAGGTTTGGAAATCCTGGAGCGACTATTAGTGCGCTATCTGGGAGGTATCGAAAATAAGCTAGCCCAAGGTCTCTTGAACAGGACGATCCCTGAGGCTGCTATTCGGCTAAAACCACAGAGTGTTTATAGCTGGAATTTCACTGACCGGATGGCGGATTCACTCGTGCATCAGAACACTAAGATTTGTCCTGGATAGCAGAGCCGTCCTATAGGTTATTGTTGCTCCCAACTTGATATACCGTGCTTATCCTTGAAAGGCTTGACAATCTTAATACTATCGTTGGGTAAAATGTTATAGACACGTAGGTTATTCACACCAAACACTTTCTTGTAGCGATGCGATTGACATTCGACTGAGGAATAAGAATGAAAAAGGATACAGTTCGCCAGGTGCTAATACTTTTATCAGTGATGGCCACAATTTTTGTTAATGGTCTGGCAAGCAGCTTGCCTTTAAATGGGAAGACTACGGGCGAGATATCGGATAGCTTTGACGTCTTTTTTGTACCAGCCGGCTATGTATTTTCGATTTGGGGACTCATTTATGTGGGCCTTATTGCCTATGCCGTGTATCAATTGCTGCCAGCCCAGGCAGATAACCCCGCCCTTCGAAGTATTGGCCCCATTTTCATCTTGTCCAGCCTAGCCAATATAGCCTGGATTTTCTTGTGGCACTATGAGATTTTCTCACTCACAGTGGTGGCCATGCTCATCCTATTGGCATGCCTCATCGTCATTTACCTGCGCCTGGATATCGGCCGAGCCCAGGTCTCGTCGGGCATGCGCTGGTTTGTCCACCTTCCTTTTAGCATTTATCTTGGCTGGATCACAGTAGCCACGATCGCTAATGTCACGACTCTGCTTGCTTATTGGGATTGGAGTGGTTGGGGCATCAGTCCCGAGGCGTGGGCAGTGATCATGCTTACGATCGCGACGGCCGTAGGTGGTTTGGTTAGTTTCACCAGAAGTGATATTGCCTATGCGGCCGTCTTGATCTGGGCATTTGCTGGCATAGGCGTTAAGCAAAGCGACACCTCTGTTGTGGCCGCGGCGGCTTGGGTAGCGACGGTGATTACAGCCATTCTCTTGATCATTGGCGTTTATCGCCGGCGACGAGCTGTGGGTTAACCGAATCTGACGCGGCGTACAAACCGACCAACTGCGCCATATAATAGTGACGTATAGCACACTGATGATCGCCTCAAAACTGACCAGCGAACGCGCCCAGATCGTCACCGGCAAAATGTCGCCATAGCCCAGGGTGGTCAGCGTGACGTAGCTGTAATAGACAAGATGTTGCCAGGGTAAGATATTACCGGTCTCTGCCTGCCCGTCGATAAAGGCCTGCGCCCCGGTCTGGGCAAATGTGACCGTTTCCAGCAGGCCAAATGCGGACACGAACACGGGACCCAGCAGTAAAAAATACCACGATGGCGGCATATAGCCCGTGACGCGTTACCCGCCGCGTCTGGAAAATGAAACGCAGCGTCACCTGAATGACCATGGCTTGAATTAGAATCAGTACACCGTAACCGAGCAGTAAAGCCCAAATGGCTTCTTAAACGATCAAGTTCACGTTGTCCTTCGAGTCGAAACCCAACTGTACCGCCTTGCCCGATTGATGAGGACATTGAAAACAAAAAACACCTGGAGGTATGGTCTGCCAGGTGTTTTTATATGGTGGTTGAACTGGTATTAGCGGACCAGTGTTAGGAACTCTTTGCGCAGCTCACGATCTTCCTTGAATTCACCCAAGAAGGCGCTGGTAAACATGACAGGATGTTCCTTTTTCACGCCACGCATCATCGAGCACATATGCTGCCCCTCAACGGCGACAGCAACGCCACGTGGAGCCAGGATATCATCTAAAATCTCCGCGATTTGGTGCGTCAAACGCTCCTGTACTTGCAAGCGGCGCGCAAACATCTCTACTAGTCGCGGAATCTTGGAAAGGCCGATCACTTTGTCGGTGGGCAAATAAGCGACATGGGCACGGCCATAAAAAGGCAGCATATGATGTTCACACATACTGAAGTATTCGATATCACGTACCAGCACCATTTCACTGTAGTCGACGTCAAACAAGGCGCCATTAACCAGCTTAACGGGGTCGACATGGTAGCCTCCCAATACTTCATCATACATACGGGCGATGCGATCAGGTGTGCCCGCTAGGCCATCTCGTCCTGAATCTTCGCCTACATTGTCAAGTATGGTGCGCACTGCCGATTCGATAGCCAGCTTCTCGGCCGGCTTAGTAATAATCAATTCTTTTCCATAACCATTACCGTTTCCATTGGCATGCTGGCCATTGTTGCTGGCGCTAAGTCCATTCAAATTTCTTGTTGGATTCAACATCATTTATCTCCAAATTATTTTGTATCTCCAATTATTTTGTTTCAGCTTTTTCACCATCGGGTTGGTGACTTACATTTGCAGTTTCTTCCT
>JAACFF010000482.1 GCA_009937635.1 Chloroflexota bacterium | reverse complement strand
CTTTCCAATTGTTCATTATATTCACTACTGGTAAGTGGTCTGACCAGTAGTGATGATTATGGTCCATTTTCACGCCTGTGTCAAGTTAAATAGGGTGAGCGAATAAAATTAGCTGCGCAAATAGGTCGCAATTAGTTGGGCTGATTGCTGAATGCTTTCTCGATGTGTACGTTCGTAATGATGAGAGGCGTCGACGCCAGGTCCGATCAGGCCAACTCGGACGTCGCCACCGGCTCGCCAGTATGCTTCACCATCAGAACCATAGTGAGGGTATATGTCGGTACAATAGGAGAGTCCTGCTTTCTCGGCCAAAGTTTCAAGGTCGCGCCGGAACTTCAAATGATATGGGCCATGCGAATCCTTGGCACAAATAGTGACTGAGAATTCATCAGACGCTTGTTTGGGAGCTACGACAGCCATGTCAACAGTGAGAAGATCCACAAGATCTTGGGGTAAGGCAGTTGCAGCACCATGACCTACTTCTTCGTAGTTGCTGATGTGAATGGTAGTGGTTTGTCGGGGAGGCAAACCTTCCCGAGCAAGGGCGTCTAATGCTCCAAATATGGCTGCTACGCTCGCCTTGTCGTCGAGATGTCGAGAGCGGATGAACCCAGTGTCGCTTAATTCGACACGAGGATCAAAGGCAATGATGTCGCCCACATTGATGCCGAGCGATCTTGTTTCTTTTGAAGACTGCGTGCGAGCGTCGATACGTACTTCCATATTGGTGTCATCTCTGAGCACCTCTCGCTTCTTCCGTGTATGTGCATGAATGGAAGCGGTTGTAGGAAGGATTGTGCCGCGATAGTTTTTGCCATTGCTGGCGAATATGGTTACACCTTCCCCTTCCACGGAGTTCCATTGCCAGCCACCCAGCTGGGTTAAACGCAGACGGCCGTTGCTCTTGATTTCCCTTACCATTGCGCCTAGGGTATCTACGTGGGCAGTTAAAGCACGAGGCGCGTTATTCAATTCCCCAGGCCAGGTTCCCACCAGAACACCTTTAGGTGTGAGATTCATCTGGAACGGGAACTGTGCGAAGGCATCCTGTACGTAAGCCATGGCACGCCCTGTATCACCAGTCGGACTTGGCGTATTGAGTAATCCAACAAGGAAATCTACCATCTTCTCGGTATTTACTTGAATCTTCATTAGGAATAAGCTCCTTCTTCTAAAAATTGGCCCTATTCGTCATTCGACGTATCCGCTGCATCGATGCTCTCGGCGGATTGTTCAGGAGACAATGATTCCATCAAATCAGGCCTTTCTTCTGCAACAGGAAAGGGGGGCAGATCAAACAACTTGCGCCAGACGTATTGTCCGACGAGCTTGAGCGAGGCGAGTATCGGCGCCGCTAACACCGCCCCCAATATCCCAGCTAAGGAGGCCCCCATGAGAACGCCGATGATCACGATCAAAGGGTGTAGATCAAGCGCTCCTCCGACGATACGCGGTACGAGCAAATTGTTTTCAATTTGTTGAACAATAATCATAAAGACTAGGACGATCAGAGCAAACTGCCAGCTCTCTAGCCCCCAGGGATTCTGTGGCTGAAAGAAAGCTACCATCATTGCCACTCCGGTGCCGATGACAGGTCCAAGGGTGGGAATGAACTCAAGAATACCAGAAAGGAGGCCCAGGGTCAGGGAATTACGCACGCCGAGCAGAGATAACCCAAGCCAGACCACGACAAAGATGACAACGCCTAATATGACCTGTCCCCTCAGGAAGGCATCCCAGATACGGCCGAACTCTTTGGAAAGATTCTTGGCATCATCTCTGTAACCAGGTTGAGAAGCAGCGCTATCTATATACTTGCCGAAATGGGGGAACTCTATCGCTAAATAGATAGAAATGACAAAAACAAACAAAAAGTTGCCAACCGTGCGGACTGTGGTTGTCGCTATCTGCCGCAGAAACTGACCACTGGTACTTAGCGTGGGTTCGACCAGCCCCAGTATCTGGTTTGTAATGCTATCCCAAGGTAGCTGAACTGGATCTATCGTAAATTGATCGAAGATTACAACTGGTTCACTCCGCTGGTCAAGCGATTCTAGAAGGGCAACAATCTGATCGAAAAGATTTGGTATAAGTTCGATCAAATCCCCTGCCTGTTCATAGGCTGCAACTCCAAGGGCTACAAAAAGCCAGACGACAGCAAGCGCGAGGACGAGGTAAATAAGCAAAATTACCCAACCGCGGGATATGCGGGTTCTCTGGTTGACGGAATTGATCAGAGGGTTGATGATGAAGGCGATCACGCCCGCGGTAACCGTCATGATGATTAACCCTTGGAAACGCCAGGCCGTCAGAGCTGCTAATAGAAGTACAGCCACGATAACCACAATTTTTGTGCTACGGCCCCAAAAGGGGGAGCTATTTTGTTGCGGCTCTGATTCTTCAGGTATTACTTGATCCGTTTCAGCCATGTTGATATTCCATATATCTGCATAGAAGCCATTCTAAAACAAGCAGAACTATTGCACTGCTTTTGGTCAATAGTGGTTCTAACAAATGATTTGCGGCATTATTTATGGTCCCTTACGTACTTCATATGCGTGGAATAAAGGGTCGGAGTAGTATCCGTCAAAAGACAATTCCTTTCCATATGGGTAATCAAGTTTAGGCGTTATCATTTCTCCATATCTTTCGGGAAGAAAGAGAAAAACCACATTTGGCGATTTTGTGACCGGGAGTTCCGAACCTGGTTCTAGTACATCAAACAAATTGACATCTTCCTGGAAATTGGAGGCCAGAAAAGGGATGGTTGGGAAATCAGTGTACATGGCTGGCGCACCGTAGAAATAAGCCGACCAATCGCCTTCAAGAGTATTGAGGTAGCCAGCCATCACATCAGCTATCTCAGTGTTGCGGTCAGCAAAGTGATGTTGATTTCGATAAGGTCCAAAGTAATAACCTATATCATAAACTGCGATGAAGCTGGCTATTAGCAACGGGATTATCACGAAAAGGACCCGGCGCCTGGACCAAGTTGTCTCCTGAGCAACTGCTTCATGTTTAACACGTTTCAGAATAACGAGGATCTTAGTAAATTCGACCAGGGCAATAGCCGCTATCAGGCTAACTGCAGGAGCTGTGATAATGTAACGGTGACTACCTGGAGGATTTTCCAACATCGCTCCCGCAAAGATGATTGTACTGGTGATCCAGACGACAAGCATACTATAGCGAAGCTGGCGTAAGCGCAATAGAGCCATGATAAAACCAAAAAAGGCTAAGACACCGGACACAAAATTTAGCAGCGGAATAAATGGCCCGTACGATGTACCGGTGTCTAATGTGGCGTTGTAGGCCAGTGCTGCGCGCGACAGTTGTTGGATCCAGAGTTGAAGCTGTGTTGCGCCAGTATGGGCCATTTCACGGGAAAGCCAGCCACTCTGGCTGTCCAGAATGCCTAATGCGGTCGCTCTTTCCATGAATATATCCGGGTTTGCCTGATAGTAAAGTAGTTGCGGCAAGGCAACGACCAGGGCCAGGCCCATCATGGCGACAGCGTTGCGCCCCTGCTTGCGCCAGTTTTCGCGTTCGAAAATTAAGGTCAAGAGCATAAGTGCGAACAGCATCAATGGAAGGATATGCGAACTGGTGTAAAGATAAGCACTCCAACCAGCCGCCAGGCCGGCCAACAGCCAGGTTGAGCGATTTTCCTCTGGTGGCTGTTGCCAGGCAATGGTAATAAGTCCCAACGACAAAAGGACGAGTAGCGCATCCCAAACGTTTGTCAGGCCAAGCCGGCTGAAATGGACATGGAAATGGGAGCCTAGCAGAATGATCGCTGCAGCTAAGCCAACTATTCGGCCGTAGAGGCGTTGTCCAATTAAGAAGGTGGCTACAACGGTTAGTGCGCCGATGATTGAGGAAAGCAACCGTAACGCGAACACAGTAGGACCCAGCAGCTGAAGCGGTATGGCAAGTAGGAAAAGAGGAAGTGTTGGATTGGTCAACCATCCAGTACTGAAAGGGCCCCGGGTTATTCCTCGAAGGGTGTTCAATGCGTCGAGTCCTATGCTGGCTTCCGTTCCGTTGAGAATGAACGGGTGATTGCTTAAATCATACATACGAATAAGCAAGGCGGCCAAGAAAAGTGTGATGGATG
>JAACFF010000109.1 GCA_009937635.1 Chloroflexota bacterium | reverse complement strand
CAAACGCCCGGTCAATATGGTAAGCTGGCTCCCAATTCCAATCTCTGCGTGCGGCACGATCGTTCAAATCTGCAGGCCAGCTATCTACAATACCTTGCCTGCGTAGGTCAGGGACAAATGTAATCTCAGCATCAGGGAACGCGCGTAGAACGCGTTCGCGGAATTCGCCAGCAGATAAACTAAAGCTTGTTACATTATAAACTGTTCGATGAAGTGTTTCGCGCGGAGCGCTGGCCAATTGCAGCAGGGCATTGATGGCATCCGGCATTGCCATGAAGGGCAATACTGTATCTTCGCGCACAAAACAAGCGTACGCTTCTCTTTTGGCAGCGGCGTGCAACATCTCCGGACCATAATCAGTGGTGCCACCTGACGGCACAGTGATAGCGCTGATGAGCCCCGGAAATCGCACACTGCGAAAGTCCAACATGGTTGGACGGCTTCTGGCCAACTGTAGGTAATATTGGCCGTAGTAGCTGCCGAGCATTTCACAATATAGTTTATTGCAACCGTACATTGTCGTTGGGTAATTCCAATCCCATTCACGCACCCGATTGTCCCGCGCTTTTGTCTCCAGATCGGGTAAACCATAGGCTGCCACTGAACTGGGAAAAATGAACTTAACCGGCTGGCCCCGCCGCTGAGTCTGGTCAGCAGCCAGTTGCAACAAGGTCAGCGTGCCGTTTACGTTAACCTGATGGGCTAGATCAGGAGCAAATTCGCTTCGCGTGGACAGTAACGCTGCCATATGAAAGATGGCTTCAAAATCATATTCGGTAACCAGACGTGCAAACAGCTTCTTATCTAGCACATCACCTACGATGTGCGTTGACTTGCCCCTTGATTCTTCTGGTAACGAGTGCAAATCCAGAGTCAAGAGTTCTCTTTGTCCCGACTCTGCACAATCATTTATGAGCGCCTGGCCAATTTCACCTGCCGCCCCGGTAATAAGTATAACTTTCTTGCGCATGTTACTATCTCACAATTTTGTTGATGTTAAAAATGACGCGGAGCCGTGGCGCGTGCCGTCTCCTTATGAGATCAAGCACGCTTGCTAATTTTATCATGTTTTCCATTCGCGTGGACAGCCAGGCATGCTATACTTCCCATTCATCGTCAGATAGCTGTCACATAATCAGGTAATTATCGTTTCCAAGAGTGTTTCACAAGTGATACTTTGGCGGTTTTGTAGAAATCTATATCTTTATTTTTGAGAGAAATCGCCGCTAAGTGTTCACCGGTGATCAATCTAATTATCGAGAGCACATATGCGTCAGCGTATCATTTTCTGGTTTTGGTTACCTCTATTTGCCAGTTGGTTGTTGATGACGGCCGAAGGCCCATTTGTCAGCGCCATCATCAATCGCATGCCAGACGAAGTCATTATGCTCGCCGCGCAAGGCATCGTCGTTGCTCTCGCCGTCACCATAGAGAGTCCCATCATCAATCTTCTGGCTACATCCACGGCGCTGGTTAAGGACCGGTCAACCTACTTATTAGTACGCCGGTTTACCGTCCATTGGGCCATATTCTTGACGATCGTATCCATCTTGCTGGCTTTTACGCCCTTATTCGACCTCCTTGTTATCGATCTAATGCAAACGCCAATGCCGGTTGCAGTCTGGGTACAGCGTGGCCTCCAGATCATGATTCTTTGGAGCGCTGCCATCGCCTGGCGCCGTTTTCTGCAGGGTGTCTTGATCCACTTTGGTTACACGCGTCGGGTGGCCTGGGGCACAGTGGTAAGACTGCTCACCTCTGGCGGAACGGCCGTCGTCCTGGCCACGATGACCGATTGGGCAGGCGTGATAATCGGTACAACATCGCTTATGACCGGCGTCATAGCGGAGGCCGCCTTTGCTACCATCGCCGTGCGGCCGATATTAAGCAACCAGTTGGCTCCCAACAGTGTGCCTTGGGAAGGGCCAGGACTTACCTATCGCGAACTCTTCTGGTTCCACCTACCGCTTGCATCGACTTCCCTTCTGGCGTTGTTGGCCCAGCCCATGGTGACCTTCAGCCTTGCCCGCTTGGACAAGCCGCTATTATCGCTTGCCGCCTGGCCTGTCGTATTCCAGATCACACTTATGTCGCGTGCAGCCGCATTTGCCTGGCCGGAAGTTGTCATTGCGCTAAGCGACAAGAAAGAAACGTTCCCCCCTATTCGCCGTTTCACACTTAATATGTCGGCCGCCCTAACCCTGCTTATGACCGTATTCATCATAACGCCACTTTCTGCCTTCTATATTTTTGTCATCCAAGACATGACCCGGCTAGTAGGAGAATTGGCCCGGTCAAGTTTGATACTCTTTTTATTGTTTCCGGCGCTGGCCGTTTTCATATCGTGGCTGCGCGGATTGCTCATCAAAAGGCGTGTGACCAGAGAAGTAAACGTGGGTATGGCCATCAATTTGCTTGTTACTGCGGGCGTGCTGGCCGTAGGTCTTTATCTTCATCTACCCGGTTTGCCCACGGCGGCCATTGCTTTAAATGCAGCCGCATTGGCAGAAGTACTCTACCTCACCTGGCGTACGCGGCGTATTCTCGCCCCAGAGATTCGGCTGCTGAAAGTGCAGCCTCTAGGAGCGCCAGCCAGCTAGCCCTCGTTAATGACTTTTGGCAGCTACAAGAATAATACTGACTCGCGCCACGGCCGTCTCGATTTCACCCTCTCTTCAGCAGGCCAACCTAGAGTCATCAATCCTTGTGCCTGCCAGTCATCGGGCAACTTCAATGTCTCTCGCACCAGATCAGGGACGAATAGTGGTGCACAAAGCCAACAGGCTCCCAATCCTTCGGCATGGGCCAATAGCCACAAATTTTGAGCAGCCATCGCCACACTCTGAACCGCCATCAAATGCTCTGCCCGGTTGCGTTTTTCATCAGGATACCTATCCATCGCCGTCATCGATAGAAATACACCGATAACCACGGGAGCGCCAACAATGCGCGAACGGGAGCGGGCTACGTCAGCTTCTATGTCTGGCTTCGGATCGCCATCGGAAGAGCGATCCTTAAACAACTGTTCACCCATCGCTCGGGCCAGTCGTATTTTGTCCTCGTTATCAGTCAAGACGGCAAAGCGCCAGGGCTGCCGGTTATGTGCTGAGGGAGCCCACATGGCAGTTTCTAGTAGCTGCTCGATGAGTTCCTTCTCAATCGGGCGGTTCTGATAGCGCCGGATAGCGCGACGATCTCTCATGAGTTGGTGTAGATAATGTTTTGGGATCATTGTCTGATTGTAGAGCATCGATAGCTTGACTACAAAGTATAGAGAAGTTTGATTTTTTCCGGCTATGAATCTAAACTCCAGTAATTAATAGCCGTCAGAAGTCAGCGGCCTTTCACAGCCGTGGAGAATGAATTCATGAGCGAGCGAGCCCTAAGCTTGTTCCGTTTCATTGGAGAGAACTGTCATGGTAGCAGAAGCCTACATATACGATGCGCTTCGCACGCCGCGTGGTCGAGGCAAGAAGTCGGGGTCATTGTACGAAGTTGTCCCAGTTGAGTTATTAGCAACGCTCTTAAGGACGCTACAACGGCGTCATGAATTAGATACATCACAGATCGATGACGTAATTATGGGTTGCGTCACACCATTGGGAGACCAAGGAGCTGACATTGCGCGCACGGCCGTCCTATTTGCAAACTGGGATGTAGACGTTCCCGGTATGCAGATTAACCGATTCTGCGCCTCCGGATTGGAAACGGTTAATATGGCTGCCATGAAGGTGCGTTCCGGCTGGGAGGAACTCGTCGTGGCCGGAGGCGTCGAGTCCATGTCCCGCGTTCCTATGGGTTCTGACGGCGGGGCGATGATTCTTGATCCCAAGGTTAGCGCCAAGGTCAATTTTGTCCCTCAAGGCATAGGGGCTGACCTGATCGCCACCATAGAAGGCTTTTCTCGTCAGGATGTTGACCGGCTTGCTATGCGTTCGCAGCAGCGTGCCACATTTGCCATTCAAAACGGTTACTTTGACCAATCCATTGTCCCTGTTCTCGACCAAAACGGTCTACCCATCCTTGACAAAGATGAGCATGTTCGCCCCGGAACAACGCTAGATGCGCTCAGCGGTCTCAATCCGGCGTTTGAGTTTATGGGAGAGATGGGCTTCGATGCCGCGGCGCTTCAAAAGTATCCCGAAGTTGAACGAATCAATCACGTACATACAGCCGGTAATTCCTCCGGCATCGTGGACGGGGCGGCCGTTGTTTTAATCGGCTCTCGGGAAAAAGGTGAAGCGTTAGGTCTAAAACCACGAGCGCGCATCGTTTCCTCTGCCCATGTGGGAACCGAACCAACTATCATGCTCATCGGTCCAGGACCTGCCTCGCAAAAAGCTCTCAAAAAGGCCGGAATGGACGTCAAGGATATAGACCTTTTTGAAGTGAACGAGGCTTTCGCCTCAGTAGTTCTCCGCTTCATGCGTGACATGGGCATAGAAGATAGCGAGAGTCTCAATGTCAACGGTGGTGCTATTGCCATGGGCCATCCCCTCGGGGCAACCGGGGCCATGCTGCTTGGTACAGTTTTAGATGAGTTGGAAAGGTCTGATCTACAGACGGCCCTAATCACGTTATGTGTCGGCGGTGGTATGGGCATTGCTACCATCATTGAGCGAGTGTAGAGATGAGTATCACTTACGAGAAAGATAAACAAGATATCGTTACCCTGACCATGGATATGCAGGGGCGATCAACGAACGTGATCAACGAGTCGTTCCTGTCTACGTTCAGGAAAATCCTCGATCGTTTGCAAGCCGAAACCTCACTAAACGGTGTGATAGTGACCTCCGCCAAGAAGACTTTTCTGGTCGGCGGCGATCTTGACTGGCTGCTACATTTGCATGATCCAGCAGAAGCTTTTCAGGCAGTGGAATTAATTAAGGTCGCTTTTCGCGAGCTTGAGAAGATGGGCAAACCAGTCGTGGCTGCTATCAATGGCAGCGCACTCGGTGGAGGTTTAGAGCTAGCTTTCGCTTGCCATTACCGTATCGCAATAGACGACGAACGGCATAAGATTGGATTTCCTGAAGTGAATTTGGGTTTGCTACCTGGCGCTGGTGGCATTATCCGGCTGACTCGCCTCCTGGGTTTGCAGGAAGCATTTCCCTATCTTATGGAAGGAAAACAAGTCAATCCACAAGCAGCCAAGAATGCGGGCTTAATAGACGAATTAGCCACTGATCAGTCGGATCTATTGGCCCGTGCTGTGAACTGGATTGTGGCCAATCCTCGAGCAATGCAGCCTTGGGACAAACCCAGATACCGTATGCCTGGTGGAAACCCGTCTCATCCGCGCGTAGCACAAATGCTTGCCATCGCCCCAGCCATGTTGAAGAAAAAAACTTTTGGCAATTACCCCGCTCCCCAAGCGATCATGAACGCTGCCGTAGAGGGCGCGATGGTAGATTTCGACACCGCCAGTCGTATTGAATCTCGTTACTTCGCCCAAGTGGCCACAGGGCAAGTGGCCAAGAATATGATCAAGGCTTTTTGGTTTCAATTGAACCAGATAAATGCGGGCGAGAATCGACCTCATGAAGTTCCACCTACGCACTTTAACAAGGTCGGCGTTCTCGGTGCGGGCATGATGGGTCATGGTATCGCCTATGTAACAGCATATGCTGGCATGGATGTGATCCTTAAAGATATCTCCTTAGAAAAAGCCGAGGCGGGTAAATTGGCAATTGGCAAAATAGTGGACGAACGAGCATCTCGCGGGCGCTTGACGGCTGAAAAACAGGAGCAGATTCTAGACCGCATCCATGTCACCGCGTCGGCCGCAGATCTTCAAGGTTGTGACCTGATCATCGAAGCCGTGTTCGAAGATAGGGAATTGAAGGCACGCGTTACTGAGGAAGCAGAGGGCCAGATTGGCGCTTCGGCTGTATTCGCATCTAACACCTCTACATTACCGATAACCGGTCTGGCGGAACAATCGTCACGCCCTGCCAATTTCATCGGCCTGCACTTCTTTTCCCCCGTACACAAAATGAAACTGGTGGAAATAATATGCGGCCAGCGAACATCGCCGCAAACTCTCGCTAGAGCATTTGATTACGTGCGCAGTATCGGGAAAATCCCTATTGTGGTTAACGATAGCCGCGGTTTCTATACATCGCGCGTGTTTGCCACATATCTCAAGGAAGGATTGGCGCTTCTAGCTGAGGGACAGCACCCGCGTGCCATTGAATCGGCTGGTCTGCAAGCCGGGATGCCAGTTGGCCCCTTGGCCTTATCAGACGAAGTTAGTCTGAGCCTGATGGTTCATATCAACGAGCAAACGCGCAAAGATATGATGGCGGAAGGTCGGGAAATGGCCACCCACCCTGCCGATACCGTACTAGAAACAATGACACAGCGTTTCGGCCGTTTAGGAAAAGCGCACGGGGCGGGCTTTTATGAATACCCGCCGGATGGGCCAAAATATCTTTGGCCTCCGCTGCAGTCTCATTTCCCATCAACAAGCAAGAAGCTTTCTCAATCGGAAATGATGGAGCGCTTGATGTTCGCGCAAGTCCTGGAAACCGCCCGCTGTTACGAAGAAGGCGTGGTTACATCTGTCGCCGGGGCTAATATCGGCAGCATTTTCGGCTGGGGATTTGCACCCTTCAAAGGGGGAACACTCCAGTACATCGACGATTATGGCGCGTCTGACTTCATTAGACGGGCTCGCCAACTTGCTGATCGCTTCGGCGCGCGATTCAATCCACCAACCGTGCTTGAACAAATGACCACGGCAGGAGCGCTGGACTAATTCCTTATGAAAAACGATAAAATCAAGATCTTACAGCTCCCCCTGGGGCCATTGCAGACGAATTGCTATCTGCTCGGATGCCAGGATACCAAACAGGCTGCGGTTATTGATCCTTCATGGAGCGGGAAGCTCATCGCCGAAAAAACGCAAGAAGAAGAGTGGACCATCACACATATCCTTCTGACGCATAGCCACTTCGATCATGTCGCGGGATTGGCTGAGCTAAAGGAACGAACCCAGGCTCCGATTTACATCCACCCAGACGCTGTACTCATGTTAGAGAATGCAGCCCTGGCCGCTGGTATGTGGCAAATCAGGATTGACGACCCGCCAACGCCGGACAATATGCTGGATGACCAGCAGGAAATCAGCGTAGGCAACGTGAAACTGCATGTACTGCTTACCCCGGGTCACGCGCCGGGTCATGTGAGCTTCTACCTACCCGATCACAATATTGTTTTTGATGGGGACGCGCTATTCCAACAGAGCATCGGCCGTACCGATCTGCCAGGGGGTGATTACAATTTGCTGATGCACAGTATTCGACACCGCCTGCTTGTCTTGCCGGATGAAACGGTCGTTTTGTCGGGTCACGGCCCAGCAACCACAATTGGGCAGGAAAAAGCGTCGAATCCATTTCTATAGTGACCTATACCTATATGCTGTCATAACTCAGGGAAGCGGCGTCTCGGATGGAGTGGGGGTTGCAGTTGGCGTCGCTGTAGGAACCGCGCCTAGCCAGGAAAAATAGGCGTCTTCGCTGCTGCGGCCACCGTATTTATAGATAAACTCACCATCCGTCCTTTGGCCTGTTACATGCACAATGCTGATTCGCCAGCGGAACCGGTAGCTCTGCGGGATTTCAGGCCGCCATGAAGTGGGCAAGCGGAAAGCTGTATCCCGCGTGAACGCCCGCTGTGGAATAGCATCCAAGGTATCTAGGTTAGTCAATTCCACCATATACCATTCATCTTCTCGTAGGTCCTTGACTGCCACCCACTGTACAGCTACTATTTCATCAAGTTGATCGACGACTGTATCATTTATCGGGTAGAGCAACTCTGGACCGCTCGGGAAAGAGGTGGCCGTGATTGTTGGCGAGGGCCCCGGCGTAGGAGGCAAGGCGTCGCTGTGAATAATCTTGGGGATGCATAAGGTATCGCCAGGATGCAAGAGCTGAATTGTCTCGTCAGTTAAACGATTGACGGCCACAATTGCTTCTGCGGGAACGCCATGCTGGGCCGAAAGCCCATACGCGGAGTCACCTTCGGCGATCGTCACGATTTCGCAGTCAGTAGCATCGGCAATAATCTTTTCTCCCTTGATCTCTAAGAGCAGAGATTCCAGCGGTGGTGTAGCCGTCGGCCAGGGAATGAGCAATTGTTGCCCCACCTGGATTGGAGAATTGATAGGAATACCGTTATCCGCAGCGATGCTATCAGCCGAAATTCGGTAGAACAAAGAAAGCCCAAATAAAGTTTCGCCACTTGCTACATCATGGAAACGAGGGGGACGCGGCGTATCAGTTGGAGCCGGCGTATTTGTTCCTGTTGGTGATTCGGTAGGAGGGCTGGTTTCAGTTGCAAGTGGGGTCCAGGTTGCAGTATAGGTCTCCGTTGCCGGTATGGCCGTCACTGTGGGGGCCATAGCCAAGGTAATCTCAGCATCTTGTGTGCGCAACAGGAGAATGCTTGCTATCAGGGTAAGGGCCGCAATAATAATCACCAACCAGAAAAGCGACCGTGTCTTTCGCTCCGTCATAACCGACTCAAATACCTCTGCAGCACCGTTATCGTTTGCATCCAAAAGAGCGACGTTGGCAGCGAATTCTTGCGCTTGTTCCTGTGGTTTCTTTGAATGCGATTGCCCCATGTCCAGTACAGCCCCACACATGATGCACTGCTCTGAACCTTGTTGCACAACACTATCACAGTCAGGACAACGGTAAGTACCGGTTGATGCTTCAGGCTTAGGTGATGGTTCAGGCTGATCACTCATAGGACGCTAGGCTACCCTCAAAGCGCGGCATTATACCAAAGTTGAAGTAGCGTACAAAAATCGCTCATTAGCAACACAGGCGGTACTTTTCTGATACAATATTGAGCGTAGGTCAATATCGCATTCATGGCAATGGGTCCCCGGCTTAATTAGGATATGTTCGTCCTCCATTGCTGGGCGTTTGGCCAGTCATTTGCCAGGAGTATTCTGGCATCCTAAAAAGAAACGTTTAGCATCAGTTTGAGTCTAGCTTACGGAGTCTCCAATGGAAATTATACTTAACATTAACGGCCACTCTGAAACAATCAACGCTTCACCCTCTGACAATCTGCGAGATGCCCTACGCAACGCCGGCTATTATAGCGTACGCTATGGCAGTGATGACGGGGTAAGTGGGGCTTCAGCTATTTTACTCGATGGCAAACTGGTCAACAGTACGACGATGCTCGTTGGCCAGGCCCTCAACCACCAAATAGAAACAGTAGAAGGCCTGTCCCAACAAGTAGGTGAACTGCATCCCCTCCAAAAAGCCTTTATTGAAACAGGAGCCATACAGTCCGGCTATGCAACCCCGGCCATGATATTGGCGGCCAAGGCTCTTTTAGAGCACAACCTTCATCCTACTGAAACTGATGTACGCGATGCCCTCTCAGGCGTCCTCTGCCGTGAGACCGGCTACGTGAAACCTATCCACGCCGTCTTACGGGCGGCGCGGTATCTGCGGGGCGAAGACGTGGAACCATATGAGGGCCCAGAAATGGTAGACGCCAGCTATATCGTAGAAATGCCCTCAGCAGACGATGGTGGAGAGAGTGAGATGGATGGGCCAGAAATTGCTACCGGCAGTCCACAGATCTCAACGCAGACGAAACCTCAAACTGATATCCTACTGCAAAGTCAGGTTCCGGAGACAGTTGTCGTTGGCAAGCCGGAGACGAAAGTTGACGCTGTTAAATTAGCCAAGGGCAACCCGGCCTTTGTCGACGACATAGAACTACGAGGACTGTTGCATGCGAAACTACTAACTAGCCCGCACGCCCACGCACGCATTCTGGATATTGACGATAGCCAAGCCATGGCACTACCTGGTGTCCACGCCGTGATTCACTATAAAAACATAGAACGCGTAAAGTACGCTTCAGGCGGCCAAAGCTACCCAAATCCGCCCCCGCTCGACCAGGTCAGCTTCGACAACAAAGTGCGTTATGTCGGCGATCGTGTGGCAGCTGTGGCCGCCGACACTGTGGAAATCGCCGAACAAGCGCTAGAATTGATTGAGGTCGATTACGAAGTTTTGCCTGCTGTCTTCGATGAGAACGAAGCCATCATGCCCGGAGCGCCCGTAATCCACGACGAGACAGACACGGAAGGAATACATAACGCCAGCCGCAACATCGTCCATCATATTGGCGCGGAGGTAGGCAACGTTGAGCAAGGTTTTGCCGAGTCTGACCACGTATTCGAATATACGTATTATGTACAACAGGTGCATGCAACACCTATCGAACCCCATATCGCCATAAGTTGGTGGGACAGTGACGAACGCATGGTCATACGCACCTCCACTCAGGTTCCATTCCATGTACGGCGCATGGTTGCTCCACTTCTTGGACTGCCCGCAGGCCGGATTCGAGTTATCAAGCCACGCATCGGAGGCGGATTCGGCGTCAAGCAAGAAATGTTGATTGATGACATTGTCGCCCACCTGACCATAGCTACCGGTCGACCGGTGCGACTGGAATTAAATCGCAGTGAAGAATTTCGTAGCAGCCGCACTCGGCATCCCCAATCGATTACTTGGAAAACGGGCGTGATGGCTGATGGCACACTGCATAGTCAGAGGTTCACAGTTGTTGCCAACACCGGCGCTTACGGAACACACGGATCAACCGTGCAAACTGTCACTGGGCTACGTGGCTTAAGCAGCTACAATTGCCCAAACCGTCTTTTTGATTGCACCGTGGCTTATACTAACTTGCCCGTCCCTGGTGCCTACCGTGGGTATGGTGCGCCCCAGGCGCTATTCTCTCTTGAGAATCATATGGATGAGATCGCCCACGAATTGAGTCTAGATCCCATCGAGTTCCGGCGCAAAAATTGGGTACAGGCAGGCGATCCAATGCCCATCGCCCCGCTGCTTGGAGAGGGAGAAAAGGAAACCATCGCAGACGTCCCATTAATCCAATCTTGTGGGCTGAATGAATGCTTTGAGCAGGGTATGAAGGCTATCGATTGGCAACGCAGAGAAGCAGCAGGTTTCCACACAGTACCAGGTAAACCCCATGTTCGCCGTGGTCTGGGAGTAGCAATGTGTATGCATGGCACAGCGATTCCGGGTTTAGATATGGGCGCGGCGAGTATTAAAATCAACGACGACGGTTCATTTAACCTGATGGTTGGGGCCACAGATTTAGGCACCGGATCCGATACTGTGCTGGCACAAATCGCGGCCGAAGTTCTCGGCGTGCCGTTGACAGACATCATCATCTATTCCAGCGATACGGATTTTACACCTTTTGACACGGGTGCTTACGCCAGCAGCACCACTTACATTTCTGGCATGGCCGTCAAGAAGGCGTGCGAACAGCTCGCCGATCAGATCTGCGAACGGGCAGCACTTATGCTTGGGCTTGATGATAAGCGAAACATTTACTTGCAGAACGGTCACGCCGTTGCCGAAGACGGCCGCTCAGTCAGCCTGGGTGACCTTGCATTGCATAGCTTGCACCAGGAAGATCAGCGCCAGCTCATGGCCACCGCCTCGTATGTGAGTATGGACTCACCGCCGCCCTTTGCCAGCCAGTTTGCGGAAGTAGAAGTAGACACAGAGACGGGGCAAGTGACTGTTACAAAATTGGTCATGGCTGTGGATGCTGGTGTGCCGATCAACCCCATAACCGCCAGCGGTCAGGTGGAAGGAGGCATGACGCAGGCACTTGGTTATGGGCACTGTGAGGAGATGGCTTTTGACGATCAAGGGCAACTGCTTAATCCTGCGTTAGGGCCCTACCATATCTATCGCGCCGATGAAATGCCTTGGATGAAAGCCATCTTGGTTCAAACCAATGAACCAACCGGACCTTTTGGAGCCAAAGCGATCGCCGAAATCCCAATTGATGGTGTCGCTCCCGCCCTGGCCAACGCGGTCTTTCATGCTACTGGTGTGCGCATCCGCAGAATTCCTTTTACACCGCAGCGCGTTCACCAGGCACTTGCACAAGAACAGTAACGATGTCGCGTCTTGTTAGGTGTCTGGTTGATTGAGACCAAGTTGACTGACAAATAATGCTTCCGCAAGGAACGGTCACATTTTTATTCACCGATGTCGTAGGCAGCACGCGCCTTTGGGAAGAAAACCCAGGAGCGATGGAGTCCGCTCTGGCCTGGCACGATGAGCTGCTAAAAACCGTTGCAGAGCAGCAATATGGCGTCGTGGTTAAGAGGACTGGTGATGGCATGTTGGCCGCCTTCACCTCGGCCGTCGATGCGGTCCTGGCAGCTATAGCCGCTCAGAAGGCCTTGACAATAAACATTCAGCAGACTGACATTGGCCATCTTACAGTACGTATGGCCTTACATAGTGGAGTCGCCAGCCAAAGAGACGGAGACTATTATGGCCCTGCGGTTAATCGAGCGGCCCGACTTTTAAGTGTGGCGCATGGGGAGCAAATCCTTGTTTCCTCGACAACACAGGCATTGGCTCGGGGCAATCTATCTAGAAAGATTACATTGCATAACTTGGGTGGATACCAATTACGTGACATAGTGCGACCTGAACAAATCTATCAGGTAATCACCCCCGACTTACGGCGCGATTTTCCAGCACTTAGTACCCAAACGGAACGACCCAATAATCTACCGTCACAGGAGACGCATTTCGTAGGCCGCGTAAGGGAATTGGCAGACGTTACAGGCATGCTACGCCGCAGCGAAATAAGGCTGCTCACGATAACCGGTTCGGGGGGAAGTGGCAAGACGCGACTCGCTTTGCAGGCTGCTACATATCTATTGGCGGACTTCACCGACGGAGTCTATTTTGTTGACCTAGCTCCCGTCTCTGAACTAGAGCAAGTACCTTCGACCATTGCAGAAGCGCTGAATCTGCGCACTACGGCCGATCAGGATCCCGCTGAGATTCTTAAGCTCCATCTTAGCCACGTGGATAATCTGATGGCCCTTGACAATCTTGAGCATCTTTTGACAGCTGAATCAAATGCGAGCGACTTAACGCAACTGGTGGTCAATCTACTTACTGGTTCATCACGACTTAAACTGCTCGTCACATCACGCGAAACCCTTGGTTTGGCAGGAGAGTGGCAATATCCACTCAGTGGACTCTTAGTGCCAGAACTTGGCAGTACTGAAAAGCTCGGGGAATATGCTGCCGCTCGCCTATTTGAACTTGGTGCCATACGCGCACGACCTGACTTTTCGCTTGCCGCCGAAGCGGAGGGAGTGATCGCAATTTGTAGAGCGGTCGAGGGTATTCCCCTTGCCCTGGAGCTAGCAGCTACTTGGGTCAAAGCCCTCGATTGTGAAATGATCGCGTCAGAAATCAGGAACGGCATTGATTTTCTGGCCACCTCACAGCGCAATATTCCCAGACGACATCGTAGTATGCAAGCAGTATTTGAATACTCATGGGCCCTGCTTAAACCTCACGAGCGTGTCATTTTCCAACGATTATCTGTATTCCGCAGTGGTTTTTCGCGCGAGGCCGCCGCTAAAGTGACCGGTGCGACGCTAACGGTACTCTCATTACTTGTTGACAAATCCTTGTTGCGCTGGGAAAAAGGCCGGTACAGTATTCACGGTCTGTTGCAGCAATTTGCGGCAGAATATTTGGCCCGTTCAGACGACCTAGTTAAAACCAAAGATGATCACTGTAACTACTTTGCCAGATTCATGGCAACGCGGTTTGAGCATCTGTTGGGAAGTAAGCAGCAAGTAGCCATAAGCGAAATTAAATCTGAGATCGATAACGTACGCGCGTCCTGGCATTATGCCCTTGAAATCGCAAACTTGGAAGCCATCTACAAAATGGCTCAGCCTCTATTACACTACTACCAGATGCAGAATCAATACTTGGAAGGGTTCAATGCATCACAATTGGCTGTGAGAAAGCTTGATCAGCAGCCGGTAAGTGAAGCGAAAGACACGGCGCTCGTGGCAATCCTGGTCGATATGGGATGGATAGGCATCAGGCTCGGCCGACTTGAAGAGGCTAAATCCGCAGCAGTACGTTGTCAGGCACTTTTTGATCGCCTCGGAATCCCCCTTCTTACAGGTCAAGGCTCCGATCCCAAGCTGGTGCTGGGTGTCATCGCCTTAATCAAAGGCGAGTATGACACAGCCGAAGAGTTGGGTAAACAAGCTTTGCAGCTCGCTGAGGCGCAACATCATGTGTCCAATCGCGCAGTGGCATATTATGTTCTGACACGCGCTTCCTTAGTTCAGGGTCAGGTTACATCTGCGCAGCAGTTCGCTACCCTCGGATATGCCTCGAGCCAGGAAGCAGGTGATCGTTGGTTTATGGCATATAGTCTAAACGAGCTTGGCAATGTAGCTTTAGCCCAGGGCGACTACCTCGACGCCGTTGGTTACTATGAGGCCAGCTTTACGTTGCGCGAAGAATTTGACGATGCCGAAGGAATGGCCGTGGCGCTGATGCACTTGGGAGAGGTTGCTCTAAAAAGGGAATCCTATTCCGAAGCACAAGGTTCTTATGAGCGCGCCGAGTTCATTTACAAGGACATCTACGATAAAGGGGGCTTGGCTTCTGCACTCAATGACCTTGGTCGCGCGGCCATTGCTATGGGAAACCACAGACTTGCCCAAGAGCAGTTCCAGCGGTCGCTACAAATTGCCCACGAAATGCGCTTCACGCCACTAATCCTTTCTATCCTGGTTGGAATTGCACGACTTCTTATTGAAACAGGACGTGTTCAGCAAGGTTTAGAAATTCTGTTTTTTGTGCAAGACCAAAATGAAGTTGAGCATGAAACCTGTGTCCGAGCCCAATTGCTCTTAGAGTTAGCCCGCCAAAAGTTACCTACCGATCAGCTCGCAGTTGCACAGAAACGTGGCAGACAAAAGAATCTTCACACTGAACTTAATTCCGTTCAATCGCTGATCATCTTAGAGATTCCCTTGAACAATGACTCTCTAAAGCGCGACCATGTCTTGCAAGCAGCAAACCAATCATGGATAGAACCTCTTACTCCGCGGGAAATGGAGGTGCTTGAGCCTATGTCCGAAGGCCTTACCAATCGCCAGATAGCCGAGCGGTTGATAGTTTCAGTTGGAACCGTCAAATCCTATACCAGCCAGATATACGGTAAGTTAGGCGTTGCAAACCGCACGCAAGCGGTCGCCCAGGCCAGAACACTCAACATACTAAGCCGTTGAGCTATGCCCGATATTCAGAAGCAAAACCGCCGTCGTCATTTGGTTGTCCTACTCGCCTATGCAGCACTAACCCTGGTGATGACTTGGCCTGTCGTGTCCCGAATGACTACCCATCTGGCCGGCGGACGGGATGATCTTTGGGTCCACCAGTGGAATCTTTGGTGGATTAAAAAAGCCCTTCTGCAGGGGCTAAACCCTTTCTTCACTGGTTACCTTTACGCTCCTGAGGGGGCCGCGCTCACATCACACAACTTTGCCTGGTTTAACATAGCCTTGTGGCTCCCTATTCAGGCTATTGCCGGTCGTAATGCCGCTTATAACTTGGTTTTCCTGATTGTGATTGC
>JAACFF010000108.1 GCA_009937635.1 Chloroflexota bacterium | reverse complement strand
GAGCCTTCAGGATACCAAATCCGCCAGATAAAGATGAAAATGCCTGATACCAGGGCAAATAAGGCAATAGCCAGATCACCAGGAACTCCTTCCTCCCGGTGTTTGACAGCGGGTAGATATTTCGCCAGGAATCGCCACAGGACATAAAGGAGGGTGAAGATCAACAGAACTTCGACAAACCACATCGGTCCGACCGCAAGAGAACGATAATTATTAAAGTACATACGCAGAAAGAGCTGAAATGATCCAGCATATCCAAAGACAGCAACGCGGATGGCATAGGTGATCAACGGATCGATGATCAGAATGTATAAGAGCAAAGGAATCCCCAATCGGATTAGGCGATCAACTAAAAAAGGCCTGATTCCCTTGCGGTCACAGGAACCGGGTGTGAAATAGCCGGCAATCATATAGAAGAGGCCCAAGCCGAAAGTCGCGAAAATGACGAGAAGCAAACTAAAGACAAGAGAGGTTAGCTCATCTTCTCGCCCTTCGCGATATGGGAAAACGCCTGGAGCGCCATAAACAATCGCCGCATGGTAGATAATGACGCCGGTGATAAGCACGGTCCGCAGATTGTCTATATATAGCAGGCGAGGTTTGGTAGTGGCGTCTGTCTTGGTAGTCGGTTTAGATCCATCTAGTCGCTCAACTTCAACCGCTTCTGTTGTCATGTTTCGTCCCCTATTGTCTAATAGGCCATACTTGTGAAGATTGCCAGGAATTGATTCCCTACATCATTATTTTAGGGCATTCAACCAGCAAACACATCGAGCGGGGGGTGGAATTGAAGCTAATTAAAAAGACCGATGTTAGAGATCGGTCCTTAGGTAGAGTGAATACGACAAAGGTCCTACGACCAAAGTCGTAGTTTAATCGTCCAATGCCAAACTGTGCTTGTGGGCATAGATGGCGGCCTGTGTGCGGTCTGATAAGTGGAGTTTGCTGAGGATATTGCCGACGTGCGTTTTAACCGTCTTCTCACTGATAGTTAGTGTTGCCGCTATCTCGCGGTTGCTTTGTCCCTGAGCGATTAGAGCTAGGACCTCTAATTCTCGCGGTGTGAGATCGCCGGGAACTGTGTCTGCTCCTTTTTGGGACGCTGTCACCCGATCGATCAGCTTTTTGGTGATATCCGGATGCAGTTGAGTTTCCCCTCTGTGAACCGCCTGGATTGCGTGGTGCAAATCTTGCGGGTCGACATCCTTTAGCAAATAGCCTATCGCTCCCGCCTCTATGGCTGGAAAAACCAGCTCATCCTCGGCAAAACTGGTTAAGACGATGACTTTGGTTGTTGGACTAACCTCCAGAACCTGGTGGGTGGCCTCGATGCCATCCATCTCCGGCATGACCAGATCCATCAAAACAATATCCGGATTATACTGCCGTACTAGTACCACTGCCTCTACGCCATTTTCAGCTTCCGCGACTATCTCGATGTCATCTAGTAATTCCAGGTAGGTACGCAGCCCCTGCCGTACAACGCCATGGTCATCGACAATCAATACACTAATCTTGTCCATCATTCCCTTCCTTTTCGGTCGAGGTTACCTCAACTGTTACCCGCGTCCCCTGCCCTGGATGCGAATCGATGGTCAAGACACCGCCCATCGCTTCTACCCGCTCTTTCATACTTGTAAGCCCAATATGATCCCTGGCTGTAGTCAATTTGGCGGGCTCAAATCCTATGCCCTGATCTTCAACTTGCAAAAAGACCCGGTTGCCTTCAAAGCTTAGGATCAGACAGGCTGTATCAGTCTGTGCGTACTTTACGACATTATTAAGTGCTTCTTGGCTGATGCGGAACAATTGTCTCGCCTCCACATCTCGCAAGTGCAGTTCTCCACTTACTTGTAGATCAACGATCAAACCATGCTCACGCTCTAAAGTCATGAGGTGATGTCGAAGCGCCGGCACCAGTCCCAGTTCTGTCACGGCCGTCGGTCGTAACTCAAAAACCAAAGAGCGGATTTCGGCTAAGGCTGATTTGGCCAATAGTTGCAGCTTATCTAATTCAGCCCTAGCCTTGGCTGGATTTTGGTCAAGCAGCATATTTGCTGCCTCGGCCGTCAACCGCATACTGAAGATCGTTTGCGTGACTGAGTCATGCAGATTTCGAGCCATCCGGTTTCTCTCATCCAGCACAGCCAGTTCCCCAGCTTGTGTTGTATAAGATTGCAGTTGCCGGTGGGCATTTTGGAGTTCGGCTTGTTGTTTCTGGCTCTCCTCGCTGGCTGCTTCAGCTTCTTGGATGAGGGCGATGAATGAGGCCAAAAGAAAATAAATTACCGTGTAAATGAGTATCAGCGGCAAACCTACTTCAGGACTTGGGCCTATGATCATCAGAATAGCCATGATCACGGTAATGATCCCAACAATAATGAAGCCAGTTCGTTGCGGGAAATAGTGCATGATCTGCACAACAAGAGGGATTGCCAGTGCCGCCCAATAATCTACGTTTGGCTCCATTGTGGCTAGCATGCTGATGATTGCCATCTGAAAAACCAAGTAGATATAAGTTAAAGGACGATGCCGGCGAAAAAAAATAGGTTCAGAAAATAATAGTACCAGATAAACTCCGAGCAAGAGGGTAAATGACCAAGACCGGTCATCGCGGAAGTGAACTAGGTAGCGAATAACTGAACCAACGGCCAGTAAATAAGTAGTGAGGTAGGTAATGATTAATGTTCGGCGAGCCATCTATTTAACCTCGTCAATTTACCTATGTAGAGTTATCAGACCGCGTTCACTATTGTGCTGACTATATCTATGTTGATGTTACCACATTTTATCCACCCGAAATCGGCAACACCGGTCCACACGCTAAAGAATGCAACGATCTCATTAGCTTGGCAAGTCTCTAATGTAACCGAATATGCATGACAGAGATCATATTTATCCGTTATGAATCCATTTGACGGCAAGGAATTTATCTCGAGTATAACGGGCGATGATGAAAAGTTACAGGCATACACAGAAATGATATGAAAAGAGCCAGAGAATACTCGACGGCCAATCCTGGCGCTGCCGGGGATAGATTGCACCATTTAACCATGCTGCCCAACCAGATGATCAGCCCTTTATTCGCGGCCACTGTCCAGGCTACCGAGGAGGCGATCATCAATTCCATGATCGCGGCCGAGACGATAGAAGGCATCAACGGCAATATCGTTTTTGCCTTGCCCCATGACCGGTTGTTGGAAGCTTTGGCGAAATATGGGAGGTTGGGCAATAGTAAGTAAAGGGAATCAACACCAGATTACTTCTTCAGCGGCTCGTTTTTCAATCATGAGTGATGTCAAGCCGTGTATGAAGTTTAGTGCCCTCTACGGCGTGCCAGTCCGGGTCTGACAGTCTCTTCTCGCCCAGCTCCCAGCCTCCAAAGCGCCAGCAGTAGTAGAAGGGCCATAAGGATGCCCCCAAAGAAGAATGGGGCGCGAGGGCCAATGGCCTGGAAGAGCGCACCACCGATGAGGGGGGCTACGGCGTTGGCCGCGCTGAGGAAAGAAACAGAGATACCTAACATCCCACCCACTTCCTCCGGCTCAACCCGTTTGGTGATCAAACTGTTGATCGTAGGCTGCAAAACGCCGCCTCCAATGGCGATGGGAACCATGGCCAGCAAAATCCAGGCCAGCCCCAGCCATCCACGTTGCGATTCGTCGGGCAGCTCGATACCCAGATCTTGTGCGGGTGGTGTTTCGACCAGCACCTGCCGCTCACCGCTCAACTCTTCCGCTAACTCCGCCTCCGAATACCAGGGCACGGCGCGCGGCGGGGTGAAGGCCAGCAGCACCAGCCCCACGGCCAGCAGGGCCAGGCCGGCATAGACCAGGCGACGATCGCCGAAACGCCGGCTCCAACGGCCGATAAATCCACCCTGCACAGCGACGACGATCACACCTACGAAGACAAAGATGATAGCGTTACCGGAGGCGTTAATGCCCAGGTTGGTCAAGGTGAAGAGGGCCAAAAGCTGTTCAAAGCCCCCGAAGGCCAGTTGCTGTGCGAACATAAGAAAGAGCAGCAGGCCCACGGCTGGGTGGGCGAGCGCCTGCAGCAGAGAACGGAAAGAAAAACGGGGACGATCTGATTCCTCCCCTCTTTGCTCCTCAGGCAGCGTTTCCTTAAACCAAAAGGCGGTGAGGAGTATAGAGCCCAGAGAGAAGGCTGCGGCGATGAAGGCGGGTAAGGCGTAGTTGTTATCGCTGATGGCAAGAGCCACGAAGGCGATAATGGGCCCAATGATAAAACCGAGACCGAAAGCGGCGCCGATAAGACCCAACCCTTGCGTACGCGTCTTTTCCGTAGTGCTATCGGTGATGGCTGCTTGTGCTGTAGCGATATTGGCGCCCGAAATGCCGTCGATCAGGCGAGAGAGAAATAACATCAGCAATCCATTGGCCAGACCGAGCATGATAAAACCGATGAAGGTGCCAATCTGGCTGATAACCAGGATGGGTTTACGGCCGTAACGATCTGAGAGTCGCCCCAGAACCGGCGCGCCTAAGAACTGCATGATCGGATATGTTGCTCCCAAAAGGCCGATCATCGCCGGATTGGCGCCAAAGGAAACTGCGTACAATGGCAGTAAGGGGATGATAATTGTCAGACCCATCAAATCGATGAGTACGATGACAAATATCGGTAGGATACGCTTAAAGTCTAGTTTCTCTTCAGTTGATGTTTCTGTATTCTTAATCTCTTCGCTCACAAAATCCTTTTTACATATTTTCAGCTTTTTGAGAGCCGGATGAAATGGCAAATCTTGTTCTCACCGCGCTGGAATCATAGCCGAAATAGGTACGATAGCAACACTATGGTTCGTAGATCAAACTGTCTCCATAGCAAACCGTCAGCTTCCAGTAATCGGCGAGGTAGCTGTTTGCTGGAGTGACGCGGATGATGCCGGCCAAGTTCATGATTAAGTTGAAATCGCCGGAATAGGCCAGCCCCCCATCAGCTATCAGATTTTCCGGGGTTGCTTGGCCATTGATCAGCGCCAGCCAGGTGAGCGCGTTCGCGGAGAAGGTGGCATCAGGGCGGGGGTGAGCGCCTTCTGCTACTGTATGCTGGCCCTTGTTCATGAGCAGGTGGGCGATACGGCCGTGCTCGCCGCTGATATTAAACTGCACCACTGCCTCAAGATTGGGAGGCGCTAGCGCTTGGGAGCGTTCAACCAAGGTATTAAACCAATCAAATACGGAAACCTGCCCTGGTGCTTGATTGTGAAGCAGGTGAGACTCCATTGTTTCCTGGCCCAGCGTAAGCTGGGCGAAGCGAGGCAGCGGACCGCTATGGATCTCCGGCTGGCGTAATTGATCCATCGCCGTCATGCGGTATCGTGCAAAATCACTACCCGTGTTATTCCACAAGAGGATGGCTTCGCTCGCTTCACGACGCAGTTCTTGATGGTGGAAACCGGCGTCGCCAATCACCTCGGCCAGAGCACGCCATTGGCCAGGGGTCAGGGCAAATTCAAATGCATCCAACCCTTGTGGATCGGTTAAGAGGCGAGGAAGGTGGCAATCGAGCTTCTGTTTCTCGCTCGTTTCCATGCGCAGGGCGCGGATCAACTTGCGCGCTTGCCGTAGGCGATAATCTTCCGCGGCCAGAAGCGATCCCCCCTGCGAAACGGCCGTGATTTCCAACTTATCGTCCGGCCTGAGATCTACTGGAGATAAACAAAGCGATGTACTGTTTTCATCATATTCGAAGCGAAAATCGATTGGCTGTCCATTCAAAACCGCGCTTAGATGCACATCAAAACGAACCCCGCGCAGTGCGAAGGCAATGGCCCGCTTCTGTGGTAAGTGATCCCGGCTGCCCTGCACCGGGCCGAGCTTGAGTTGCCATCGATCTTCCGACCACTCTTGGCTGATGGGGGTCAGGCTGTAAGACTCGAAATCGTCATCTTCATAAAGGTCGAAGCTCCCATCTTGACCAGCGAAGCAATGAACTTCCAGGCTCTCTGGGTTGGCAACGCCACCCCAACCTGTTGCCGGCGCTAAAGGCACAATCGCCCCGGCCTTGGCGAAAACGGGAATATCATGCAGATCGCCGTGGACCGCCAGCCAGCCATTGCCTGCATATTGAACGCCATCAAAGAATGAGAACCAGCCACCTGGCGGCAGCCAGAGGACCTGGCGACTAAGCCGTGTATCGTCATCCGCCGCAGAGGTAAAGGGCGAGATCAGCAGTTCGCTGCCAAAGAGATACTGGTCGGGGCAATGATAAGCTGGTTCTTCATTGGCATACTCGTGGTACATAGGCCGCACCAGGGGCTTCCCCTCTTGATGATTGCGCCAGGCCATGGTGTAAAGGTAGGGGATCAACTGGTGGCGCAAACGCATCGCATCACCGACTACTTGCAACACCTGGGCATCATATCCCCACGGCCGTCTTTCATGGAAAGGATTGTTGGTGCTGTGCAGGCGGAAGATGGGGCTGAAGACCCCGAACTGCACCCAGCGAGTATATAGTTCCCGATCCTCGACACCAAACATGTGACCGCCAATGTCGTGGCTCCACCAACCGTAGTTGACGTTGGCCGCCGTGGCCGTGAAATAAGGTTGGTAAGCCAGGGACTCCCAAGTCACGTGTGTATCGCCGGAGAAGCCGATGGGATAACGGTGGTTGCCCAGTCCGCCCCAGCGGGAGAATATGAACGGCCGTTTCTCTCCCTCACGCGCCAGGTCATGATAGTGCAGATGATTCAGCCACCACAAAGGGTCCAGACCTGGCAAATCACTCAACGTCCCTTGCTGCCAATCCATCCACCAAAAATCGACTCCGTCCCTTTCATAGGGGTGGTGCAGCAGTTCAAAGTAGGCCTTGGTGAAATCGGGATCGGCGATGTTAAAAGGAATTGGCTCTTCAGTTTGCGGATCTAAGCCAAGCGCCAGCGCCAAATCAACATACTGCGCTTCATGGGGGTGGATGCCTTCGGCAGGATGCAGATTCATCGCCGTCTTTAGGCCTTGCTGGTGTAGCGCCTCAATAAAAGCGGGAGGATCGGGGAACAACTCCTTGTTCCACGTATATCCTGTCCAGCCCGAGCATTGGTTGCCGGTATCGGTGATGTGCCAATCCATGTCCACGATGCACACGGCCAGGGGGATCTCGTGCGCTTTGAAATCGTCCATCAAGGCCAGCAGCTCGTCGCCAGTATACGCCCAATAGCGGCTCCACCAGTTGCCCAAGGCCCAGCGCGGCAGCGGCGGCGCCGGCCCGGAGATGCGGCTGAAATCTTGTAGGCAGGCGGTGTAGTCACGGCCGTAGCCGAAGAAATATAGATCACGATACGCCGTATCCGGCGATCTCGAGCTTAGCCAGCCTTTCTCAGTGAAGAGCAATCTGCGCGAATCGTCGTAGACCGCCCAGCCGCTGCGCGAGAGCAGCCCTTCTTCTAAAACCAGCATGCCGTCGACATCGTCTAAGGTGCGTGCGGTTCCGAGGAGATTGCGCCCATCTTCCTGTCCAACTTGCCATTCCTCTCCATTTTCCTTCAAGGTGATGGTGAGAGCATCGATTGCTTTGCCGTCACCATTTGGATGGTAATGGAGGCGAAGATATTCTGTTTGCAGCTCGAAACGGCCGTCTTGCCAGCCGTGCATAAATTGGGGAACGGCTTGGCGGCGATACCAGAACGCCTGGCTGGGGCGGTCTTCGAATGTATCGGTGGGGCTTAATTCCAGGCGCAACAACCTGGAGGTTAAGACGGTGATGCGCAGACCGGGCACTAGAACCATTGCCTCCGGATCGGCCACGCCCTGGAATTTGATCGGGAAAGATTCACTGTATATCATAGATTCAAAGTCCCCCAATCCCCAGAGTCGGCAAGGGGATCGCTAGATTGGCAAAAATTAGTTCAGTAATAGGCTGATGATGATATCAAAAATCACGACTCAGCTCAAAAGTGGAGATGGCCGGGCGCTCGACACAGGTTTCCATGTTAAGATCGCTCTTTACCGTGCAATTGAATATAATACGCTCGGTTTAGTTCGATAGAAATATTGGCCTGCTCAATTCTGAAATCTATTTTTTGTACTCACAATCAGGAGATCCCCTATGAGTCACAAAATGGTATTTACTGTTCAATCCGTTCTCTTCTTTCTAGCCGGATTGGCGACCTTGATCGCCCCGCAACAGTTGATCGCTTCTTATGGATTGTCTTTGCAGCAAGGGGGAGTAGGCCTCGCGCGACTTTATGGGGTGACTGCGATCATGTTGGGTTTGATCACCTGGATCGCCAGGGAGTCTGGCCCATCTCAGGCGCGCAAAGCTATCGTTCTGGGCCTATTCATCGGCAATATCCTGGCCGCATTGGTCGGGATCTACAATGGACTAGCCGGTGGTTTTGGTACGGTGATCTGGGTCAGCGTGATAATCTGGCTCCTGTTGGCTCTTGACCTGGGCGTCCTTTACTTCAAGAAATCCGAAGACGATTGAGCGTTCATGCGATTTGGAGGAAATAATCCATGATATTGATTGTAAGAGGCATCGTCTGGTATGGTCTCTATCTGTTCCTTATTTTGTTGCCTCTGATGACGGCCGTAGTTGCCAATCCCAGTAGAATATCTCAACCATTCCTGGTGGAGGCTGCCGTGGGAGCGGGTTTTGTAGGGTTTGCCTTGATGAGCATGGAATTCGCGCTTATATCCCGTATAGAAGCGGCCGCCCAACCCTTTGGCGAAGATTCACTGCAACTGTTCCACAATCTAATGGGTGTTACCGCGCTAGGATTTATTTTGGCACACCCCATTATGCTGGTCATTGCCGGTTACCCGGCCAACTGTTGGCTCAATCCATTTGCCGCTTGCGCCAACCTGGCCACGCGAACAGCCTTCTTTTCTATTTTGATCCTGCTGCTGCTAATCGCGTCCTCCATATGGCGCAAACGGCTGGGTATTAAGTACGAAATCTGGTACGTGCTGCACGGCTTGTTTGCCCTGATCGTCATTTTCTTCGCCCTGGTGCATATCGTTATGATCGGCCGTTACACAAGCGCGCCAATCATGAAAATTATTTGGGTCCTTTACGCCATAATCGTCTTGAGCCTGGTATTTTGGTACAAGATCTGGACCCCTCTCACGAATTGGAACCGCCGATGGGAAGTGGTAGAGAACAAGGTGGAAAGAGGGGATGCACGCACGCTGGTACTAAAGCCGGTGGGACATGATGGTTTTCATTTTAGCCCTGGGCAATTCGCCTGGATCAAATCTGGACGCACCCCTTTTGGCATGGGACAGCACCCCATTTCGCTGTCGTCTCAAGGGGATGTAGAACCTGGAGGCAACGTGGCGTTTACCATTAAAAATCTAGGGGATTGGTCAGGGGAAGAAGTACCGGCATTAAGACAGGGAGATCGCGTATGGCTTGACGGTCCGCATGGCGTGTTTACCATGGATCGCGAACAAGCCATGGGTTATGTCTTTATCGGCGGCGGCATAGGTATCACCCCTTTATACGCCATGTGCCAG
This sequence comes from Chloroflexota bacterium, assembly GCA_009937635.1. Taxonomy (GTDB): domain Bacteria; phylum Chloroflexota; class Anaerolineae; order Promineifilales; family Promineifilaceae; genus JAACFF01. The sequence continues at coordinate 6,079 of JAACFF010000108.1, read as the reverse complement.
ACGATGGTAGAGCGGGAAGACGTCCGCCCGGTCATTCTCTTTTACGGGGCGCGTGATGAGGAAAACCTGACCCTTTATGAAGAATTGCAGGCCTTGACGACGCAAATGAATTTGACCTTAGTCCCTGTGCTAAGCAATCCCTCTGAGGATTGGCAAGGTGAAACCGGCTATATAACGGTGGACATCATGAAGCGCTATGTGCCTAGGCAGGTCAAATGGTTCAAATTCCTCATTTGTGGCCCTGAGCCATTGATGGACGCCCTGGAAGAGGTGCTTCCCGCCGTTGGCGTCCCTCCTCAAAACGTTTTGACGGAGCGATTTGATATGGTTTAGATCGCCAAAACAGACCGGAGATTTGTTATGCATCATCTCGTTGTAAAAAGATTTGTAACGCTCTTGACCATTTTGCTTATTGCGGCCGTTGTCATTTTCGCCCTTATCGTAAGCTAACAGATGAAATTAAAGCCAACCAACTGTGCAAGAGGAGTAAACAAAATGGCAAACTCAAAACAGCAGCGCGTTGTTTTGTTCTCATTGCTAATTCTATTCAGCGTGGCGCTTACTGCATGCGCTGTTGCCAGCGCATCAGATGAGGAGATCGAGGGTAGCTGGGAATCATCGGCCCATGCCGATGCCGAATCGCGCTCGTTCACGCGTTGGAACGACGAGGATCCTCCAGAGATACCGGCTAATTGCGCCAAATGCCACAGTACCCACGGTTATTTAGATTTCCTGGGCGCCGATGGATCATCCCCCGGTCAAGTTGATCAGCCGGCTCCATTGGGCACAACTATCGAGTGCGAAGCGTGCCATAACGACGTCACCAAAGAAAAGGACAGTGCGGTTGTACCATCGGGCCTAAAGCTAACCGATCTGGGCAAAGAAGCCAGCTGTATTGAATGCCACCAGGGGCGCGCCTCATCGCTGCAACTGAACGAGGCCATAGAAGGCTTACCGCCCGATGCCCTTCATGAAGATCTGAGCATGCCTAATATCCACAATAATCCGGCCGGCGCCACTTTTCACGGCACCCTGGCCAAGGGAGGCGGCGAGTATCCCAATCAAAGCTATATGGAACAGTTTTATCATAATTTTGATACCTGCATCAGTTGCCACGACGCCCACACCTTGCAGGTCAGAGTGGAAAACTGCAGCGCCTGCCACTTAGGGGCAAATACAATCGAGGCTGTACGGGATATCCGTTTGAGTAATGTCGATTATGATGGGGATGGCGATACGACAGAAGGTATTTCTGGCGAAATCGAAACGATGGCCGAAAAGCTGCTGCTGACTATTCGACTGTATCCCCTTACTGCGGAAGGGGTCGAAGCGATTGAATTTGACGGCCGTTTCGTGGATCAAGCCGGCGAGAATTATGCCACCTGGACCCCACGGCTGTTGCAGGCGGCTTACAACTACCAATATGCTGACAAAGATCCAGGCAGCTATTCCCATAATCCGCGCTATATAGTGCAGCTCCTTTACGATAGTATTAGCGATTTAGGCGGAAGCACGAGGGGAATGACTCGCCCCTGATCAGAAACCAGGTTTCTCGCTTAATCTTCAAGCTGCTAGACCCCAGAGTGAGAAACCCAGTTTCTAAGTCGAGGGGCAAACGGGCAGATGCAAGTAAGTCTGGCACTCCTTCTTGGCAAATCCTCGCGATAGCTGGGATTGGGCCAGCGCCATCAGATCTTCTATAGCCAGAATGTATTCACTGACTATGCCATCGGTTCTGGCAGTTAGCAGACGACCCCCATCGGGACTGAAATCGACTCCGGTTACGGGCAAGGGTTGGTCGGTCAGAGTAAGTAGTTCCTCGCCGCTATCCATATCCCACAATCTAACTGTGCCATCATAACTTGCTGATGCCAGAAGCGATCCATCAGGATTGAAGGCCGTTTCGGCTACTTTCCCAGTTTGATTATCCAAGGAATACAACCTTGAATAACCATCTTTGTGAGGATCACCACCAGCTTCGTAAACATGGACCAGAGAGTCGAACCCGGCTGCGGCCCAAAGACGGCCGGTCTGTCCCCCAACTGCCAGCATAGCATCGTCAGGGCTGTAAGCCAACATACCACTCTGGGGGATGGATATAGCAATGCGATCAGCTTCAATGGCTTGACGCAAAACCTCTTCTGTCTCAAGCAAGACAGGTTCGTCCGTCGAATAAGTGGTCTTAACAGCTTCCAGGGCTAGCAGTAAGCTGCGTTCCGGATCCAGATCCAGGTTGGCTGCCGCGGCAGTAGCCAATTCGCGAGCTGTGGCCAGGCGTCTTTGTTCTTCAGCAACAATCCGCTGTTCCTCGGCCTGGCTGGCAAAAAAGACGGCGGCAACAGCCAGAGCCGTGGCCACAGTAGTGGCTATGGCCATGACCGCCACCAAGGCCTTCAACCGGCGATTGGACTGTTGTTCGAGGTGCGCTTTTTGTTCCAGATGCTCGCGTTTGACGGCCTTCGGTAGGAAGATTCGTTTGAACAGTAGGAATAATGAAATAAACCAGCAGCACAACAGTATTCAGAATAGTGTAAAATTTTTTCTTGAAAGTCGGATTTCTGGAAGAGCCCGGCTTATTCTGCGACTTCTTCGGTCACCGTCGGCTCAATGCCCAAGACATAACGATTCATCCACTCCAATAGCGCCTCATTCTGTGCGCGGCGGGCAGAGATGGGACCGCCAATAGAGCCGATATGCGAGCTGCCGGGTAAGCGCAGCATCTCTACTGTGCAGCCGCTGACCTTCAGAACGCCATAGAACTGCTCTGACTGCTCCGGAGGACAGCGGTGATCGTTCTCGCCCTGGATCAGCAGCGTGGGTGTGGTGCAGTTGTGAGCGTAGGAGATGGGTGATAGACGGTGGAAAAGTTCCGGATCTTGATGCGGTAAAACGCCGAGGGATGCCTTTAGCATCAGGAAGGGACCGGAATCGCCGGCGCCATAGATGCTGGTCCAGTTGGTGACCGGGTTCTCGGGAACGGCCGCTTTAAATCGATTCGTGTGGCCCACAATCCAGGTGCTCATGAAGCCGCCATAGGATAGCCCGCAGCAGCCCAGTCGATCCGCGTCGGCCAGGCCCTGGTCGATAACAAAATCGACGCCAGCCATCAAATCTTCATAATCCTGCTCGCCTGTATGCCCTATGACCGCGTTGCTGAACTCAGCGCCGTAGCCGGTGGAACCGCGCGGGTTGATGAACAGCACGGCGTATCCAGCGTCAGCCAGCAAGTGGAAATCATAGGAATAAGTGGCCCCAAAACCGCCCATCGGCCCACCGTGGATATAAAGGATCGTGGGGTATGGCGCTTGGCCGCTGGTGGGTTTCATCAGCCAGCCTTCGATTTCCTGGCCGTCGCTGCTGGGGTATAGCAGGTGTTCGACTTCAGGAGTGGACCAATTGGCCGTTTCTTCATTGTTCAAACGGGTTAGTTGGTGCTCGTTGGCCCCGTCTAGATCGGCGATATACAGATCGATGGGGTTGACAAAGTCACTGACGGCGTAAAGTAAATGTGATTCGTCGAGGTCAAGTAACATGCAATCACGCTCGCCGGAAACAACGGCTTGCCACGCCGGCTCGCCATCCAGGGCGACGCGATAGATGTGTACAGCGCCCCCGTCTTGGGCGATTATGTAGGCATAACGGCCGTCCTTGGAAACCAACGTTTTACTCCAGATCATCGCCGGCATATCCCCTTGAAGGCCATAGCCAAAGGCGACCTTTTCATTGGGGGTCAGGCATCGCGGCTGGCCGCCGTCCCGCTCTATGATAAACATGTGCTGCGGATCGCCCAACAGGAGACGCTCAGGATTTCCTGCGAAGACCACGTGGTTCCCGTCGGGTGTCCAGGCGGGCGCGGAAGCGTGACCCCAGTCGAGGACCAAATCGCGCACGTCGCCCTCCAAATTGACGACCTTTAGGGCGGGGAGGATGCGGTAGCTGTCGGGGAACATATTGGATAGATAGAGAATTTCCTGGCCGTCTGGCGACCAGAGCGGCCCGCTGTTCTGATTTCTGTCGCTGGTCAATTGTTGGGGCTCGCCGCCGTCGACGGAAATGGTATAAATATCTTGTACGGCGTCTTCAACGTAACCCATCATGTCGTAGCGGTAGGTGCAACGGTTGATGCGGTATGGTTTTTTGCGATCAGGAGCTTCGCTGGCGGGAACGGTCGTGAAGGCGATCTGCTTCCCATCCGGAGACCATTCCGGCCCGCCGCCGACGCCCAGGGGCATCTCTGTCAGGACCCGCGCCTCTCCGCCATCAGTGGCGATCAAGAATATCTGCGGCTTATCTTTCCTATCCGACATAAAGGCGATCTGCTTCCCGTCCGGCGACCAGCGCGGCGTCCCATCCCGGCCATCACCATAGGTAAATTGGCGCTTTTTGCCTGTCTCCAGGGACATGAGCCAGATATTGGAGAATTCTTTTTCTTCTTCCTGGCCATCTTCTTCAACGCTGCCAATGTGGGAGACGACGTAGGCGATGCGCTTGCCATCGGGGGAGATTTGTGCATCCTGAATAAAGTTCAGTTTGAATAGATCATCTGCTTTACGCGCTGTTTTTTCGGTCATGATTTCCTTTTGTGTATTTTATTTGCGAAGGCGAGGGTCAAGGGCATCGCGCAGGGCATCGCCTACGAGGTTGATGGCTAATACAGTGATCATGATGGCCATGCCAGGGGCGATGGCCATGGTGGGGTGGTGGCGCATATGTTTTTTGGCCACACTGAGCATGGCGCCCCATTCGGCCGTTGGCGGTTGGGCCCCCATGCCCAGGAAGCTCAACGCGGAAGCGGCTATGATGGCGATGGCCACTCCAAATGTGGCTTGCACAATAACCACGCCCAAGGTGTTGGGCATGATGTGGTTAAAGATGATATCCAGGTCACCGGCGCCAATCGCGCGCGCCGCGGTGACGAATTGCTGTTCGCGCAAGGCGAGCACCTGGCCACGGACCAGGCGCGTGTAGCCGATCCAGCTGACACAGCCCAACACGATCATCATATTGGTCAGGCTGGCGCCGACGATGGAGACAACGGCGATGGCCAAAACCAGGAAGGGAAAGGCTAAGACAATGTCCACGATGCGCATGATCGCATTGTCAACCATGCCGCCGTAGTAACCGCTGATTGCGCCTAAGGTGACGCCAATCGTGCCCGCTATGCCGACGACGATCAGGCCTACGGTGAGCGAGATGCGGCTGCCATAAATCAGGCGGCTGAAGATGTCACGGCCGAGTTCGTCGGTGCCTAACAAGTGTCCGTCGATGCCCGGTGGCTTCAAATTCTCGCCTAGGTTCATCTCATAAGGGTCGAAGGGGGCGATTAGCGGGGCAAAGACGGCTGTCAGGATGAGCAAGGCGAGGATGATGATGCCCAATACGGCCAGGCGATCGCGGAACAACTGCCGCCGGACATCTGCCCAAGGTGATATAGGTGGGTGCAGAAATTGATGCTCATCTTCTAATTGGTGTTCCTGTGCTTCTGTAGATGCAGGTAATTTGGCTACTTTCACACAGAACCTCAATCAAAATTAATGCGCGGGTCGATAAGCGTGTAGAAAAGGTCAACCAGTAGATTCATCAGGATAAAGACGACGGCAAAGACAAGAACCGTGCCCATGATGACCGGGTAATCTCGCCGCAAGATCGCGTTGACCGCAAGACGGCCGATGCCAGGCCAGGCGAAGATAGTTTCCACAATGACCGCGCCACCCAATAGGCTGGCGAACTGCAGTCCGACGATAGTCACTACAGGTATCAGGGCATTACGCAGACCGTGGCGGTTGAGGACGATTGTGGAGCGTAGCCCCTTGGCGCGTGCCGTTTGCATATAATCCTGGCCCAACACCTCCAGCATGCTGGAGCGCATGAGCCTTGTCGTCAGGCCCATGAGGGCCATACCCAGGGTCAATGCCGGCAAGATCAGCGCCTTAATTGTGCCCACAGTCGTGCCGTCTCCGCGCCCGCTGCTAGGCAGCCAGCCCAACTGCAGGGAAAATAGCAGCATGAGCATGATGCCCACCCAAAAGGAAGGCATAGAGACGCCAAGCAGGGCCCCGCTCATGCCCAATTTATCCAC
>JAACFF010000481.1 GCA_009937635.1 Chloroflexota bacterium | reverse complement strand
GGAACTGAGCTGTGGGTTGCTGATTTCGCGCCGGATGGCACTTTAAACAATAGGCGATTGGTAGCTGGTAGCGTGGATGAGTCTATTTTTCAACCGGAGTGGTCGCCGGATGGTGCGCTGCATTTCGTGTCAGACCGTAATAACTGGTGGAATTTGTATCGCTGGCGAGATGGGACGACTGAGGCGTTGTACCCTGTGGAAGCTGAATTTGGTTCGCCGCAATGGGTGTTTGGCATGCGCTCATATGCTTTTGCTGGTCCAGATTCGATCCTCTGCGGCATCAGCCAAAATGGAAGCAGGTCTCTAGCCATGCTCGATACACAAAACGGCCGTCTGACCTCGTTGGATCTGCCATTTACAATGGTTGCTGATGTGCAAGCTGCAGGCGATTATGCTTATTTTGTGGGGGGAGCGCCAGACATGCCGGGCTCTGTCATTCGCCTGGATCTTTCTTCCATGGAGACTACTGTTTTGCGCAGGTCTAGCGATATCGTTTTGGATGGGGATCACCTGTCGTTGCCGCAGGCCATCGAATTTCCCACCGCCAACGGATTGACAGCTTACGCTTTCTACTATCCACCGCAAAATAAGGAATTCCAAGCCCCAGACGAGGAACGACCGCCGCTCATTGTCGAGAGTCACGGTGGGCCAACGGGGGCCACTAGCGCTGTGTTCAGTATTGGTAAGCAGTACTGGACCAATCGCGGCTTCGCTTTGCTCGATGTAAACTATGGAGGCAGCACGGGATACGGCCGTGCTTACCGCCAGCGATTAAATGGGCAATGGGGCATCGTCGACGTGGAAGATTGCATTAATGGAGCACGCTATCTGGTAGAACAAGGCCTGGCGGATGGGGATCGGCTGGCTATTCATGGTGGTAGCGCGGGAGGTTATACAACCCTTTGCGCATTGGCCTTCCACGATGTTTTCGGCGCCGGCGCCAGTTACTTTGGGGTGAGTGACGTCGAAGCGCTGGCAAAAGAGACCCATAAGTTCGAATCTCGCTATTTAGATAGTATGATCGGCCCATACCCAGAACGGCGTGACCTCTACATAGAGCGTTCGCCCATTCATTCCACAGACCAGATCAACTGCCCGTTGATTCTTTTCCAGGGGTTAGAAGATCAGGTCGTGCCGCCTAACCAGGCGGAGATGATGTTTGAGGCGGTCAAAGCCAAAGGGATCCCGGTTGCATATTTGCCATTCCCCGGCGAGCAGCATGGGTTCCGGCGTGCGGAAAATATCAAGCGCATGCTGGAGGCGGAATTGTACTTTTATGGCAAGGTGTTTGGCTTTGAACTGGCGGATGTAGTTGAAGAGGTGGATATTGAAAACCTTCCACCCGCTGCGTAGCAACAGATTTTTCTGGCGCGTATGTGGCCAAGTTACCTCTGAGAGATCGTTTAGCAGGCGAGACGGTTGGATGGGAAGGTGGTTTGTTGCCTTGTGGGGTTTTGGCCAACCCTCTCGCCCCTCCCAGAGTAATGAATGGGTCAAACATCTTTTGTTCTATTTAGGATAGGGAAAGGGATACAAACTTGATCGAGTTTCTCTCCAATTGGTTGGCCAGTCAAGGTATAAGCGAATTGTCGACCGTGACCTATGCGCGCTTAATCGCGGTTGGTTTGACGGTTTTGCTGTGTTTCCTTGCTTTTGTGCTGGCCAAACGCTTCCTGTTTCCGGCCGTCGCCTACTCTGTCTCGCGAACCGTATCTTCTCTGGATGACGTGCTGGCCGAAAACCGGGTAACCAGATACCTGGCACTCCTCGCTCCCGCGCTCGTTCTGTACTTCATGACGCCGATAATCCTTTTTGGATATTCGAACGTGATAACCCTCGTGCAGAAAGCCATTCTGCTTTTTATGATTATTGTGGGCGTACTGGCCGTGCGCGCACTGTTAAATGGGCTGCTGGACCGTTATCATAGACTTGAAGTAACGAGAGAAATCCCGCTCACAAGCTTTTTCCAGGTGATTTCAGTCTTCGTCTATCTAGCAGCCGGTTTGCTCATCCTGGGTATTTTGCTTGATCGCAATCCTCTTTATTTGCTCAGTGGTTTCGGGGCCATCATGGCTATCTTAACCATTGTCTTTCGTGATCCCTTATTAGGCTTGATGGCAGGTATCCAATTGACAGCAAACAGGCTGGTTGCGCGCGGTGACACGATTGACTTGCCCAAATATGATGCCAGTGGCGAGGTTCTGAGGGTTGCTTTGACGACGGTGACCATTCGCAATGCGGATCAAACGATTACGACGGTCCCTACTTATGCCCTGATAAGCGAGTCGTTTAAGAATTGGCGAGGCATTGAAGAGACGGGCGCACGCCAGATTCAGCGCTCGGTTCTCATCGACGTACACTCAATCCGCTTTTGCACATCGGAGATGACAGCGCGCTTCGAACAAATCAAACAGGTTACCAGCTCCAATGAGCAGGGGCGTTTGGCCGATGATGGTGGGGAAGACGAGGGGAATGACATTGTAGCTAATAAATATACGCATACGAATCTGGGTGATTATCGAGAGTATATCGTTGGCTATTTGCGCACGCTAGCGCAAATTTATCACGATAGGCGGCTCATGGTGCGCTTGCTGGCCCAAACGGCGTATGGGGTACCACTGGAAATCATTGCTTACAGTAAAGAGATAGATATTGTCGAATACGAAGCGCTACAATCATCCATTATTGAGCATGTTCTGGCGAAAGCGGCCGATTTTGATCTGCAGATCTATCAAAACAATTAACAACCAACGAATATCAGGCAACGGCCAACGATCGGCTTATTTGTGATCTGGCTATCTCTGTCGCTTGCGTCGACCTAGCAATAAGGCGAGTAATCCCAGGCCGACGGCCGTTCCTGCTGCCTTGCCCACTGGAAATCGGCCCGACGCTTTGACTCCTTTGGCCATTACCGGCATCTGCGAGATTTTACTCTCGGCTTCGGCTCTAACGCGCTCAAAAAGTTGTGGATCCTGGCGATACCGTTCAGCCAGGGCCCGCTTTTCACGTAAATCTTCGTCAGTAATAAACTCGTCAAAGGATCGCAAGCCGGCGATCTGGAATTGGTGCTTTTTGAACAAGCGATAGATTTCTTTAACCCTCTCCACGCTGATATTACGGCCAAGGGTGTAATCCTCAAAGCGCCCCTCCATAGCTAACAAAGCTGTCTCGGCCAGGCAGGCGTAAGCGGTCTTGGGGGGTAGACCGATATCGTAGCCGAAGTCGATGTCACCAGGGATGAGCACTTCTCCGCTCTCGATGGCCAGTACGTCGGGGCGTAAGGCCGCTTCGGCGGCGTTGATATCTGCTGGACGAGCCACATCACAGATGACCGCGCCCGCTTTGCATTTGCTGATGTCGACGATACGCTGCCCAAAGGCTGAAGTAGCGGTGATGATCAGGTCGCAATGTGGCAGCAACTCATCAGGTCGTGTGGCTATAGACACATTGGCTCCTGGCGTCTCTGCCTGGATCGTACGTTTCAGTTCGATGAGTCGTTCCGGTTCGATGGAGACTAGAACGACATCAAAAATGGCCTGGGCGATAAGGCGCGAGCATACGGAGCCTATGGAACCGGTGGCGCCAATGACCATCACTTTACCTTGGGTCAGATCCGTCGCTCCCATTTTGATCACCGCCTGTTTGGCTGCTTCCAAGGTGGCCGCTACAGTGAGGCTGTTGCCACTGGTGATGGCGATGTCTGCCTCGTGCGCCACGGTGATGCCGGCATCGCCGACGACGCTGGTGAAGGCTCCCAAGCCCATGATGCGAGCACTGCGTCGTGCGGACATTTTGGAAGCCTGGTTGAGTCGTTTGTAGGTGAAGTCTTCTCCATGGGCCATCATCTGTCTCGGTGTAGCGCCGAGAGAAATCAGAGTGCCTTCAATGCGTTGGCCGGTAGTTGGTGACTGCCCACCGGTTATGCGCGAGAGATAGAGGGGTGGAAAGTAGGCGGCAACGGCTTCCACAAGTTCAGCCGGCAGAAATCTTGTCCAGCGAAACCAGCGGTGCTTGTGAATGAAACCGACATTAAGCGGATGGATGACAAAGGCGAAGCGGTTGATCTCCGCTTGACCTGGTTGTAAATAGCGGATGGTGGGCTTCCACTCTATGTCGGCCATGAGGTCTAGATACGTGTCTTCGTT
>JAACFF010000480.1 GCA_009937635.1 Chloroflexota bacterium | reverse complement strand
CCCCAAGCAAAGCGCCTTCTCTCCGCGCCGTTTCGCCCGATCTTGCCTAATCCGTCAACAGTCTAAACGCCGTATGACGGCCGTACCCCTCCGCAAACACCAACGTAAACCACAACCGCGTCAAATTATCCAGCAACGGAGCCATCTCCGTCCCGCCAACATAAATCGGCCGTAAACCCACGTCGTTGATCAGTTCATCCATGCTATCTCGCGCATCCCCTGCAGCGCCGCAGTAAAACAGATCCGCCCGCTCCTCCCCAAACATCGGCTGTGCGAAATTCTCCCAGCCCAACGTATTAAAAGCCCGAAAAATCTCCGCCTTTGGCAACGTCCCTTCCAACAAGGTCATATTGTGCATCTCCGGCTGCCCCGTGGAATTCGTAGCATCTACGATGATCTTCCCATCCAGATCACCGCGATAGTCGCGCACCAGTTCGCCTACCGCCACGCCAGGCAGCGCCAGCAGCAGAACCTCCGAGGCGCGGATCGCCTCCGCCACCGCTTCCGCCGTCGCCTTCCCCGGCATACTTTGCAATAAATCCGCCACCTTCGCCGCGGCCGTATCGCGCGCGCCAAACACAACCTCATGCCCCGCCGCTGCCCAGGCCCGCCCCAAACTCGCCCCAACATTGCCCGTCCCAATAATGCCAATCCTCATAACTTCACCACTTTGGCCAGCCTTTCTTCTTCACCTGACACCCATCACCTGAAACCTGCCACCAATGCCATATCTTTCGCTTAATTATCCCCTGTGATGTTTGGCAAGTATGATTTTATCTCCCTTCCGACGACCGCCAATGACCGGTTAGAAAACTGAGTGCTGTGCCCACTCTTGTCGATAGGCATAACCTGAAAATGCCATGCACCATCTACCGGCGCAGCGTAGTTGAACGTGGTCTCAAAGCCTTGTTTGGGTACTTTCGCCAGGAATGCCAGATTATTCGGGTCTTGTCCGCCGAAAATCTCGTATGAAGTAATTTCCGTCGCGCCGTTCCAACTGAAGTACAGGTCAACTGTCGATTCATTACCCTTAGCTATCAGCTTGGGAGCCCAGGTTGGATCCCCTTTCCATGGCGAGCGAAAGGCCCGGTAGCTGCCATTTGTATCTGGTGCGCTCAGCGTGAGCGCAACCGATCCATCTGGCGCAAACTCGGTCATGATTGGGTTGCTGGACCAGCCCCAACCAACGACTGCATTACCTCCTGGCAAGCTTTGCATATTGCCCATGGCCGGCCCAAAGATGTCCGGGGTCTGGCGAAATTCAGCTACGCGAGTAACCGTCATGGCTGTTTCATTGACCGCATACTCGACGCCACGTGAATAGGGAGGACTGTGAAAATTGCCATTATCATAAATGGTGATGTTACCGTTAGGCAGGCGACGGGCGTCATGTTGGTGGAAAAAACCAGGATCATTCGTAAAGCTGAAGTCATTGTGAGGGCCGCCCATACGCCACAGTATATCGCCTGAATTGCGGTCAATTTTTGTTACCTCATCTAGATGGCGGCTGGAGATCAGAAGATGCCCATCATAATCCTGTTCCACCGAATTGCAGTGAATGTAACGAATCAAGTCGGCCGTCAGGTCTTGATTACTTTCTAGAATACTCATGTGATCCCAACTGCGCCATTCGAAGACCACATTTTTGGCTGAATCCAGTTCCTGAATAATGCAGCCGACTACGGTTGCGTCGGGTTGGCCACCGGGAACCAATTGGCTCATGTCAACCCGGCGATTATCGTGAACCATCAGCAGCGCATGGTCGTTATCTAAAATTTGCAAATCGTGTAAATCAGTATCATATCCATTGCCTGCCTCATAGGAATCAACCAGGTTGTACTGGTTGTCCATTGCCAGGAACTTTCTTTGCACCGGATTGGGATTGAAATAGGTGAGAAGCCCATTGGGCTGCTTTTTAAAGTCAAGCGCCGCGACCAAGGGGTGTAACCGTTCATAATAAACTGGTTCGCCGCTATTGTCCAAAATGAGCAGGTAGGCGTCTGACTCGAGGAATGCAGCATAATTGAAATAGGCCAGGAATATATAACCAGCGCCCAAATCCTGGCCGAAAGCGTTAACTGTAAAGACAGGGAGGTCGGCCGGCGCCGTTTCAAACGAGTAGCTCACTGCCGGCGATTGTGATCCGGTTGTCGCTGTTTGTAGTTCCTGTGGCCAGCCTGTTTCTATCAGATCTTGCGATGCCGGCAGTCGAGGAGCGGGCGGTGCAATATGAAATGAGTAACGATAAGAGTTTGGCCAGTTCGTTTCGGCTTCTCCCAAGTCAATAGTGACGGAAACCGTTTCGTTAGCCAGGAATGGCTCATCTGGGTAAAACAGAATTGTTTGTTGGTCATCTGCCAGCTTAATCTCTCCATCATGGTATCCAGAGCGCGTGCCGGAGACAGTGAAGGCTATAGTCTCGTACAGGGTATTGCTCTGAATCCAACTTGGTCGCACTGCAATAGTTGTTCCGGCCGAAACAAATTCTGCATTGGGTTGGGGTGAGATATAAGAGAAGGCATGGAGAACATCAGGATCTTCAGAAAGAAACGAAGCCCTGGCTGTAACGGCCGTTGCCACCAATAGCATTGGCAGCATCAACCACAACAGATAATAGCGCTGACTGAAGCTGCGTTTCCCGTTTGTTTTTGTCATAACATTACCACCAATTAGTTTCTACTAGATTTGTTTCTAGTTTGCGGTAATGATAAAGGATTGGGCTGTCACCGGCAATCGATTTGCCACTTGTAAGCGTAAATTCTGCAATTTTCCTTGCAAGAAGTTGATCATGTTTGAGCAATTTGAAAGTTAGAACGGCCCCACGATTTGCTGCTATACGCTAGTAGTCTGACCAACATCTTTTGTGGAGTTCGCATCCTCAGATGCGAACGGTGTCCATCTGAGGATGCGTTACTCCTCATCCGGCAAACTAACATTGTCACTCTACTAGGCGCTTACCAAGTTGGACCAATCTTGGAGATTGGTCCAATCTGCCAGCCCGGCCAGGATTACCTCCAGCGAGTCGTCTGCATTCAGAGAAAATGAAACGGGATACGCAATCACGGCCGCCTCGATTGTGTCCAACCCGAGATCGCGCGCGACCGAGGTCCGGTGATGGCCATCCTCCACAAAGAAAAGACCGCCCATCTGGTGCACCAATATCGGCTCCCACCCCCTCTGCGCATGAAGGGCAAACACATTAGCCCATCGTTCCCGTTGGTTCTTATGCAAGGGACGGAAGTCGCGATCAAACTCAGACGCCTTGGCCAGGCTGCCCACGATTTGTCGTACTGGGATTTCCCGTACGCCCCGGTACACCCCACTCGGATAATGAAGACGGCCGTGAATCGGTCCAAAAGGCAGCAGCCTCTTGCGCCGCTTCGTCAACCTTTGCCAAAGGCGATTCACCTGCGCCCGGCGTCGTACATCTTCAAAGCGGTCCATCGCCGCAATTCGCGCGTAACCCGAATGACTCGTTATCATGTCGCCTCCATCCTTGCCATGAGGTCGTATGTCTGAGACGGTGCCTTTATGGGCAAGATACGCTTGCCAATCACCGGGCAAATCGAGTTCCTTTTCTTCAACGAACTCCCTATACTATTCTGAGCATTAGTGGGAGCGATTCCTTACGTATCCGCCGGCCAAAAAACCGGCCAAAACACAACCCTTAAAGCACCCCGCACCAATCTCGGAGTAGGGACTTCAGTCCCCTCACCACACCAATCTTGGAGTAAGGACTTCAGTCCCCTCAATCTTGTCCCCTCAATCCTGGAGTAAGGACTTCAGTCCCCTCACCCCACCCCGCACCAATCTAGGAGTAAGGACTTCAGTCCCCTCGCCACACCCGCACCAATCTTGTCCCCTCACCGCAAAAGCACCCCGAACCAATCTCGGAGTAGGGACTTCAGTCCCCTCAATCTTGGAGTAAGGACTTCAGTCCCCTCACCCCACCGCGCCGCCAAAATCACCTTACACCCGCCCTGCTTCTTACAGCAATCATTAAACCCGTGTGCAAATAACCGGGCGACAAAACTCGTCCACTTTCCCCCTTGACACACACAGAACGCATGTTCTATCATAAGAACAGCTTTATAATCAAACCCTTGCCACGTCACCCAATCGGCCAGGGCACAATCCCATCTCAATTCTAGGAGCCAATC
>JAACFF010000479.1 GCA_009937635.1 Chloroflexota bacterium | reverse complement strand
TAAATTCCTGCCTACACTAAAATGATTTGTAAGCATAATTCTAACAAAAGTGAACCATGCCGTTGCCGGCAAATGGTTATAAGTAGGGATTCTAGCGGGCTGGGTTGTGTCTTCCAAATGATGCTAGGCACGGCCGTGAGCGGTGCTGGAAAATGAAGGATCTTCCACTGGCGCCAAGTCCGATCCCGGTCTTTGCTATAATATCGTTACCAATCTCTGAGTTTCCCTTTGCCTGTCACAAAATCGAGGGTCATGGCGTTTAGAGGGGTGAAAAGTGTCTTTGAACGAAGATCCTGGAGAAGATGTGACCACATTAACTGACAGTTTGCTTCTGGAACGTATCCGGCAAGGTGATACGACATCCTTTGAGACCTTGTTTTACCGGCATTACGACCGGGTTTACGGTCTGCTCTTTCGCCTGGTAGGCACCCGGGTCGAAGCGGAGGATCTGACGCAGGAAGCTTTCTTGAAGTTATACCACCATGCTTTCAGCAAACGGCCGTTTGCTAAGCCCAAATTTGGCGCCACGAAAGAGCAAAATATAAGCGCCTGGCTCTACCGTGTAGCCACCAACCTGGGCTACGACGCCCTGCGCCGCCGCCGTCGCAGCCAGGAACGAGATACGCTGTTGCTGCCCGACCCGCAGGGCAGCCCAGCGGCCGAGAAAGAAGTCGAACAACGAGAGCAGCAAACGGCCGTGCGTGCAGTTCTGGCCCGCTTGCCCCAGCGACAAGTACAGTTGCTGCTCCTACGTCAGATGGGCCTGAGTTATGCTGAGTGCGCGGCCATCTGTGATGTTGCCCCAGGATCCGTCGGCACCTTGCTATCCCGCGCGGCTGCCGCCTTTCGCAAGGCATATAGAGAAGAAACAGGTGAGTGAAGTTAATAAAAAATTTACCAACTTTCGGCGTTCAAACGGAGCACCCATCCGCCGCTAGCTAAAAAGTTGGCAACTTTGGTGCACTTGGGCTCGAGGAGTAGAAGACGATGACAAAACCCGACAAAGAAATGCAAGAAGTACTCGATCAGCTGTCCCTGTTAGCGCCCGGCGCAGGAGAAACGCCTCGGCCGGCAGCGCACGCTTTTACCCGGCTCAAAAGGCAGCTTGACCTTGCCGCGCAAACCCGTTCATCCAATTGGAAAAGGAGCCTAGATATGATATTCAGACGACGAACCATAGCCGTAGGTTTTTCTCTTGTTCTCTTACTAGCCGTTTTCTTCAGCTTCCCCGCCGTACGCGCCGGAGCCAGCGAATTCCTGGGGCTCTTCCGCGTGCAGAAATTCGCCCCCATCTCCATCTCGCCCGAACAGATCGCGGTGTTGGAGCAGTTGGCCGAACAGGATATGGCCCCTGGTGAGCTGGTGATCCGTAACGAACCGGGAGCGATCACGCCCGTCGATTCTCTTGCCGACGCGGGCCTGCGCACCGGGTTGAACGTAAGAGCTTTGCCTGGCCTGGGTGAGCCGGATGAGATCAACGTCCTCGATGGCGGTGATGGTTACCTCATCGTCGACCTGGCCGCGGCACGGGCCATTGTCGAGGCTGCCGGCGCCGATCCAACCCTGCTGCCTGATAGCCTACAAGGCGCGCGGGTGGATGTGGTGGCCTACCCTGGTGTGCAGCAAGTATGGGGTGAGGATATTATCTTCATGCAGGCTGAGAGCCCCCTGGTCGAATACCCTGACGACGTTGATCCCGCGGTACTGGGCGAAGCGCTGCTGCAAGTGTTGGGCACCGAGCCGCGAGAAGCGCGACGCATCGCCCGCTCCATCGATTGGGCCAGTACGCTGCTGCTGCCCATTCCCCGCGAAATGGTCACCTTCAGCGAAGTGACCGTGGATGGCGTTACCGGTGTAGCGCTCCAACCCCTGGACGGCCAAGGCGGCGCATTACTCTGGCAAAAAGAGGGCAAGGTGTATATGCTTACTGGCGAAGGAAGCGCAGATGACCTGCTGCCTTTGATAGAATAGAGTGGTCAGTAGTCAGGGGTCAGGTTGACTCCTGACTACTGATTCCTGACTCCTGATGATAATTTCCACCCAAAATTTGCGCAAAGAGTTCGGTTCAAAGGTCGCTGTTGCCGATCTGACCGTAGACGTACAGCCTAGTGAGATATTTGGTTTTCTGGGCCCTAACGGCGCTGGCAAGACGACCTCGGTTAAAATGCTGTTAGGCTTGACCTGGCCCACGGCAGGCACAGCCACTTTGTTGGGACGGCCTCTGGGAGATCGGCAGGCAAGGGCCCGGATTGGCTTTCTGCCAGAGCATTTTCGTTTTCATGAATGGTTGACGGCCGCTGAGTTCCTAGATTTGCACGGCCGTCTCTACGGCATGAGTAAAGCCAAGCGTAAGGAGGCAGTCCCCCGGCTCTTGGATCTGGTCGGGCTGGGCGAGCGTATGGAAACCAAGCTGCGCGCCTTCTCCAAAGGGATGTTACAACGTATCGGCTTGGCCCAATCGTTGTTGAACGATCCCGATCTCGTCTTCCTTGATGAGCCTACATCCGGCCTGGACCCGCTGGGGCGGCGTCTGGTACGTGATGTGATCAAAGGGTTGCGCGAACGGGGCACGGCCGTTTTCCTTAATTCCCACCTGCTCAGCGAAGTGGAAAAAACCTGCGACCGCGTGGCCTTCATTCGTGAAGGGCGCATCTTGCAGGTAACTTCCTTAGATGCCTTTGACGAAGAATCTCTACGGGTCGTGCTACGTGTTGGCCAGCCTACGCCACAGCTTTTGCAAGAACTGGCGCGGTTCGATCGTGATGTCATCTTGGAAAAGAGCAACGGCCGTATCCACCTCTGCCTCACCCAGGAGGAGCAGTTACCACAACTGGCCCAATGGATCGTCACAGAAGGGCACACCCTGTACGAGTTGACGCCCCACCGCCTCTCCTTAGAAGAACGATTCTTGCAGATCGTCGGCGAAGAAAACGGCGAAGGATAGGTGAGTAGGATGTCCTTACTACTCTTCAGTGAACTGACTATCCGTGAAGCGCAGCGCCGCCATATTCTGTTGGTCGCGTTGATAATGGGCTTTGCTTATCTGGTTTTGTTCGCCGTTGGCTTCCATTACGTTTACCTGCAAATGCAGCGTGATGGCGTCTCCGATCCCCAGGGGGAGATGATCACCGGGTTCTTGCTCACAGCCGGTCTCTATGCGGCCAACCTGCTGGTGACGATCATCGCCGTCCTCGTTTCCGTGACCACTATCTCCGGCGAAATCGACTCCCACACTATCGAGACGCTCATTACCAAGCCGGTTCGTCGCTGGGAAGTGGTGCTGGGCAAGTGGCTGGCTTTTGCGGCCCTGTTGATCATTTACATTCTTTTCCTGGCCGGGGGGCTGATGCTGTACGTTTATCTGCGCACCGGATTTCTGTTCCACAACGTGGGACTGGGCCTGAGCATTATGGTTCTGCAAGCGCTGATTATTCTCTCGCTGACCATCGCCGGGGGAACCCGCCTCTCCACCCTGGCTAACGGCGTGCTCGCTTTTACCTTGTACGCCATCGCCTTTATGGGCGGCTGGATCGAGCAGATTGGGGCCCTGTTTCGCAACGAAGCGGCCGTTGACATCGGCATCGTGACCAGTTTGATCATGCCCAGCGAAATCCTCTGGAAAAAGGCGCTGACCCTCTTTCAGCCTACCATGGCCAGCATGCCCTTCAGCGCCGGCCCCTTCGCCGTCGCCTCCCAGCCCAGCGATCTCATGATCACCTATGGCCTGATCTACATGCTCGCCTTTCTCCTGTTCGCCATGTGGAGCTTCTCCCGCCGCGATCTCTAGCCTCACTAAAGCACACCCCCTTGACAAGACGGCCCCACCGCATACACTCCCTTCATTCGAACATCCAATCCAACTCGGAATTCGCTGGCCTACCATTAAATCTGCGAAATCTAGTAATCCTTGATGTTCTTACGGGAGATCGTTTTGCAAACAGCACGACTACATGGGATTCGAGACATACGGGTAACTGAAGAAGCTGCCCCGATTGCCAAGGCAGGCGAGGCACTGCTGCGTGTAACGGCCGTAGGCATTTGTGGTTCAGATATTCATTGGTTTGCCGAAGGCTCGACGGGAGCGGGGGGATTCAGCGAACCTTTTGTCCTGGGACATGAGTTCGCGGCTGTTGTCGAAGAGGGGGAGTTGGCTGGCAGGCGAGTGGCTGT
>JAACFF010000478.1 GCA_009937635.1 Chloroflexota bacterium | reverse complement strand
CCAAAGGTCTGACTCAACTCCGTAATACTTTTTTCGCTCACCCCGCATCCAGACTTCTTTGGCCATGCCCCATCGTTCAAGCGCACGCATGTTCATGCTGACGGAGCCTTTGCTTATTTCCAGGCTGCCAGCTAATTCATCCAAAGAAAGTGGCTCCGGGGATAGTAATAAGGTGCCATATAGGCGGCCCATAACATCACTAAAGCCGAAAAAGCGCGCCAGTCGACCGAGTCCGGCAACGGTGCTATCATTTACTGCGTCTAAGGCGTCGTGCATTCCATTTCCCTGCGTTCAAAACGTTCTGAATGTACGGAGATTAGCAAAGAGTCCGCAACAGAGCAAGTATCTGGCAACACCAGGCATGCGAGACTCCTGTAGATTCAACGTAGCACGGTCGGGAGCAAGTCACAGCTACTCCACAACATCAACAATTATGACATACACCGGGCACTAATCTTGTGAGAAATGTGCCAAGGGACCGTGACCGTGCCCTAGCTGCCATGGCGCAGCCGCGCGCATAGCATTTGCCGTAAAGTGTTGTGCCCGCGTAATGGCATCGGGCATGGGATGCCCTTGTGCAAGAAATGCACAGATGGCGGCCGAGAGTGTGTCTCCACTGCCGTGCCGGTTTTTTGTTTCTAAACGCGGGGTGGGGAGTCTGAAGAGTTGGTCGCCATCAGAAAACCAGTCGATCATTTCTTCAATATCTGTATTGCCGGTAATCAGTACATTGGGTGTGCCCAGGGCATGAAGGCGTTCAACGGCCGAAACTAATCCTTGCTGCTCCTGAACGTGATCGAGCGGAAGATTGGATAAGATAGCAGCTTCGGGCCAGTTTGGTGTGATGAGATCGGCCAGGGGCAGCAATTGGTTGCGGTAGGCTAATGTCACCTCTTGAGAGAACATTGCATTCCCATGTTGGTTGACTAACACAGGGTCTACAACCAAGAAAGGTGGCTTGTAGATCCGGAGGTTTTGAGAAATGACAGCGATCAACTCAGCGCTTCCTATGAATCCAGTTTTTATCGCATCGGCGCCGTAATCAGACAACACCGACTCCAATTGAGCTGAAACGAAATCTGGCGATAAAAACTGGATCTCATTGACCTGAATACTGTTCTGGGCAGTTACGGCCGTGATGACACTCATCCCATAGGCGCCAAGGATTGTCCAGGTTTTCAGATCGGCTTGTAATCCGGCTGCGCCTCCACTGTCCGATCCCGCAATGGTCAGAACTTTTACTGGTTGGTTACGCATGTCCCTGGAGGAAGAAAAAAGCCATCACGGCATCTGCAGGCGTGATGGCTATTGATTCTTCAAAAACCTGGTTGAGTTACATATTAGCTACAATGGCTTCTGCGTATTCAGAGCACTTCAACTTGGTAGCGCCTTCAATTTGACGGTGCAGATCATATGTAACGGTCTTGTCCTGGATGGTTTTGGTCATGGCTTTCACGACCAGATCGGCCGCTTCCTGCCAACCCATGTATTCCAACATCATAACGCCGCTGAGGATGAGGCTGCTGGGATTGACCATGTCCTTTCCGGCATATTTGGGTGCGGTTCCGTGAGTAGCCTCGAAAAGCGCCACACCATCGCCGATGTTACCGCCTGGGGCCATGCCCAGTCCACCAACCTGAGCTGCTGCTGCGTCGCTCATGTAGTCGCCGTTGAGATTGAGTGTGGCGATCACGCTGTACTGATCGGTGCGAGTCAGCAACTGCTGCAGCATGTTGTCGGCAATACGATCGTTGATAACGATCTTGCCTTCAGGCGCGTGCCCATCGTAGCGAGACCACAATTCTTCCTCGCTGATTGTACTATCACCAAATTCTTCGGCCGCAAGATCATAGCCCCAGTTCTTAAAGGCGCCTTCCGTGAACTTCATTATGTTTCCTTTATGAACCAAGGTTACAGTGGGCATATCGTGGTCGATTGCATATTGAATGGCCTGTCGTACAAGGCGCTTGGTACCAAATTCGCTGACCGGTTTTATACCGATAGCCGAGTGTTCTCTTACATTTTTGCCTAGCTTATCGTTCATAAATTCAATGATGGCGGCGGCCCCTTCAGAATCGGCGGACCATTCTACTCCGGAATATACATCTTCTGTATTTTCACGGTAGAGAACAATGTTCATTTTTTCCGGTTCGCGCATAGGGCTAGGTGTGCCAGGGATGTAGCGCACCGGTCGTACGCAGGCGTATAGATCCAGTACCTGGCGCAGAGTGACGTTGAGGCTACGGAAACCGCCGCCGATTGGCGTTGTCAGCGGCCCCTTGATACCTACCACGAACTCGCGCATGGCCTCAAAGGTTTCTTCAGGCATGTAATTGCCATCGTACAAAGAAGCCGCCTTTTCTCCAGAATAGATCTCCATCCAAGATATTTTGCGCTTGCCAACATATGCTTTTTCCACGGCAGCATTCCATACGAGCAGGGAGGCGGGTGTGATATCTACACCAATACCATCACCTTCGATAAAAGCAACGATCGGATTGTCGGGTACGTTTAGCAAGTTGTCACTAAAGGTAATTTTCTCGCCAACAGGCACTTTGATGTTCGTATAAGGCATGATCTACTCCTGTATGTTTGATTTGTCTCCCGGTAAGCAGGAGGATGATATCGGGCGATGTGTCGTCCCTTAGAATCGTAGAGTGATTATACCGCTAACCTCGCCTGATGGGGAGAGATTTTGTGCTGCAAGCCAATCTCCTCAAAAGATGCTAAACTGGCAAGCGGTAAAGAGGTTCGAATGATGTTTACGTACATTTTTCCCCGCAGCTGGCGACAAATACAGCGGTTCATTGGATTCATTAATGGAGTCCTGCTGTTCTTAATGTTGCTTGTGGCAATCTGGTTGGCAACACAACGTCGCGAGGCTCCACAGTTGATCTTGCTGCTCTTGCTCTACGTTATCACGGTCAATTTCAGCTTGCCGCCGGCACAGGGGGCCGTAGGGCTGGTTCCCGTAGTTTCGGTCACAAGCGCTCTTGTGGTGGACTTGGAAACGGCCATCTTGCTAGCAGCTTTGTTGACCCTACCGTTTGCTCTTTTTGGCGCTGCGGCCTTTGGGTCAGGCGGATTGCCCGTATTTGTAATCTATTGTCTCAGTGTGATGCTGGTCAGCATCCTCAAAGATCTAGCAGCAAACGCAAGAACATCAGCTAAGACGATCTATTTCGCAGATGATTTGACTGGATGGGTGATCAACGAGAGAAAAGCACTGGACTTAAATGAACAGAATATGCATTTTGCCGGTCGACATGACCTGAAACTGCCTGAACCACGGCCGTCTGCGTGGCTTGGGGTCCCATTACAAGCAGTTGATAGGGCTATTGGAGCTCTTGTCGTGCAACGATACCCTCCGTCTCCTTCATTCAACCGCTGGAGCCGGGAAGTGCTGCCGGCCGTGGCTGGACAGGCAAGCGCAGCCATTCAGAACGCAAGACTCTATCAGGAGACACTGCGCCTTTACAATTTGACCGATGAAGCATTGGCGCAGCGCCTGAGGCAGTCGTCGATGCTCGTCAGAGCGGTTATGATATGCTCGATATGGTAGATTCTCTTATGGATATCAACCGCATGGAGGAAGGAGTACTTGTAGCCGAAGTCGAGGCGGTAAATTTTAAGGTGTTGATCGAGCGAGTTGTAGGGAAGATGAAGGTTGTAGCCGACCAACGCCAAATCGCCTTGTCTAATTTTGTTGATCCTGAGCTACCACTGGTCTGGGCAGATAAAGATATGATCAGGCGCGTTCTGATCAACCTGCTTGATAATGCCCTCAAATATACTCCGAGCGGCGGGCGAATTGAATGTCGCGCCAATATAGCGCCAACAGCGGACAGCGATCGCGAGCCCGGCGTACCCACTACAAAGGATCATTTACGTTCACTTTAGCAGCACTACGCGTGGCCGTGAGAGCCGTAAGTTTTTCAATTTTAATGATGGAGTGATTACACATGAGCACAAATCCTTTTTTGGAGCTCGATCGTAAGATCGTCGGCGATATTTATACAAGCAATGAGTTAATGGATAACCTTGGCACGCTCTGTGACGAATATGGTTCTCGATTTGCCGGGTCGACCGAAGAAAGAGAGGCGGCTGAGTTTATGAAAGCTAAGCTAATAGAATATGGGCTTACAGATGTGATATTAAAGCCGGTGAGATAT
>JAACFF010000107.1 GCA_009937635.1 Chloroflexota bacterium | reverse complement strand
ATGCCACTGGTAATCATAAGCATGGGACCAATCCGGCGTAAATGCCCCGACGTCCACAAAATAGTCTCCACCCGCAAGGTCAAGCCGTTCAAGGCCAAGATGCAACGTTCCCTGCCCGCGGACATGAGATTTGTTTGTGCCATTAGATGCGGTATTGGCTTCATAATAGACAAAGCCATCCTTGCCCGAGATAGTTACAACAAATATTGGCGTCGTTGTGGTTTGCGGTGCGTGGAAGTCGATCTGCACCGTCAACTCGTCGCCACTCGCGATCTTGGCTGTATCCACACCGGTCTCATTCAGCAGTCTGACGTTGGTAATGTCCATTTCCAGCGAGCCAAATCGTTTTTCAATTAAGCGTAGCTCGTCCCCCTTGGCAGTTGGCTGTGTCGCTACCTTTTGAGCTCTCTTACGCCGGTTCTCAATCTCCATTGCCGCCCGGTATTGGTTGATGACCACGCCAGCTTCTCCCTCCGCGACTACACGCCCCTTGTGCAACCAGATCACCCGATCACATAATTCTTCTACCATGTCGTCGTCATGTGAAACGAGCAATACTGCACAGCCTTGTTCTTTGAACGAACGAATGCGTTCTACGCATTTCATTTGAAATGCGAGGTCACCGACGGCTAATACCTCGTCGATCAGCAGGATGTCCGGGTTTATATGTGCGGCCAACGAGAAGGCCAGGCGCATTTGCATGCCCGTGCTATAGGTGCGCAAGGGATAGTCAATGTAGGATTCTGCCTCGGCAAAGGCAACGATTGCGTCGAAATGGGCTGTAACCTGGTCTCTGGTCATGCCGCTGATAACCCCGCCAACATAAAGATTTTCCCTTCCAGTGAGGTCAGGATGAAAACCGGCCCCCAGGTCGTAGATGGCTCCAATTCGCCCCGAAGTATGGATAGTGCCTTCATCCGGACGGCCGACGCCGCCAAGCAGGCGCAGCAAGGTGGATTTCCCAGCCCCATTGGCGCCTACCAGGCCGACCATTTGTCCTGATCTGACATGGAGATTCACATCACGTAAGGTCCAGACTTTCTCGAGTGGCCGCATATGGCGCCACCTTTGCTTGAACACTTCCACAACGGTTTTCGGCCGTTGCTTGTGATAGACGGAGTATTGCTTCCCCAGATGCTCGGCGACGATGTCAGCCACTAGACTATAGCTCCTCTACGAAATGGTCACTGGCACGCCGTAATAAGCGATAGCCAATGAGCATCATCAGAAACGATATCACGCCGATTATCAGTAAGGGCAGAACCGGCGGCAACTCCCCGTACATAAGAACTGCACGATACGCATCGACGATATGCACCATTGGGTTTAAGGCATACAACATGCGGTACTGTTCGGGTATCATGGCAGTACTATAGAAAATCGGCGTCAAGTAAAACCAAAAAAACAAGGCAACCCCTACCAAATGTTGCGTGTCGCGAAGGGTGACTTGAAAAACGGCCAGATAAATACAGATGCTTAAAATGAAAATATATTGCAATGCAATAATCGCCGGCAGCAAGATGATCGTTAACTTGATCCCTACTCCCGAGAGCAGGAGCATAATCAGAACGATGGGCAGCGAAAGCAAAAAGTGGATCAGGTTCGATGTGATGGAAACAAGCGGCAAAATACCGGATGGAAATCCTGGACGGCGGATGAGACCTCTGTTGTCTACGATAGACGACGTGGCAATTGTTAGCGAAGAAGATAACCATATCCAGGACAGCAGGCCGATGAAGAGGAATAAAGTGTAGTTCTCAATGTCCAGGGGCAAAATGAAACTAAAGATCAGGCTAAGGATGACCAACTGCAGCAGCGGATTCATTAGCGACCAGAGGATGCCCAAAACAGAACGCCGGTAGCGCAATTTCAGATCTCGGGCTACAAGTTCGCGTAGTAGATCGCGCCGCAATATATTTGACAACATAGAGTTTGAACGACGGGCAAGTGCTGTATAACGTACCACTCTCTTTTATCCCTTATCGTCAACCGGTATGAGCAAAGCCAGGCTCACCCAGATCGCGATAAATATCCCACCAGTAGCCAAAACCAGCAACGACAATAGCCTAAATGACAGCCAGGGATAAGGGGTAATCGCCAAGGTAACATCTTCTTCCTCGACAAGTAACTCATCATGCCCAAAGTCCCAACCGAGATAATATGGCGTGAGCCATAAGGGTCTGCCATTAATTTCAAAGCCATATTGTAGTGAAGCCCCCGGTGGGACTTGAACTCGTGAAACAAAAGCATCAGATTCGGGCAACATTGGACTTTTCATTAGCTCGTTCTCAATGATCGTACCTGCCGGACGCTGCTGTTCTGGAATTGTTTGCCAGCCACCAATCCCCCAAAGCAAGAATACTTCCTGTGCCTGGGGAAATTGATAGCGCAATTCGACTGCGGGCCACGAACTCGCTGCCTTTTCTGCCATTGTACGCGATACTAGAACAGATGGCGCATTGTCGAAGGGAGGAAATCCGCCATCTTTCAGCCAGCGTAAATTCTCTTCCAATTGTCCTGGGGCGGCCCATGACCACAAGTAGTCTCGGAATTTTGTCGCGATATCTTCTGTTGGTACGCCCGCGCGTATGTGCGCCATTATCTGTTCATCCCGCTCAGAGGTTGAGAAGTGCCAACCGTACGCGATTACAGTATTGAGCGGTATCAGGAGCAGAAGCAACAGCGCCAACGCGGTTGCCGTCAACTTGGCAAACCTGCGAGGTAAATAGAGCAGCCAGGCGAAATAAGCCGTGAACAGCAGGGGCGCGACAAATTGTGCATATCGAATTGGCCACATCATCCATCCGGGTCTCGAGCCGATAACGCCGGCGCGGCCAAAGCCCGTGGCCAGTGCAAAAAATAGGCCGTTACCAAAAAAGGCCAGCAGGCCCATGACCCGCATTTCCTCTTTTGTCCCCAGGAACCGGTAACCGGCGTGAGCCAAGATGACAGCAGTAGACACAAAAATCAGCAGCGTGATGGCGATGGCTGGAAACCAGGCGCTGCGGGCAATTGGCCCAATACCCAGCGCCAGGAACTGCATGACTGCGTAGAGGGAAGGCAAAATACCTGGATTTGGTGGCATCCATTCAGGTTGGCGAAGACCCACCAGGTATATACTGGTGATAAGCAAAGATACTACAACCGCCAGCAATAGGAATTCGGCAGCCCTACGTGTACGACTACCCTTTGGTGCTTCTTGCCGGCAATGCCAACCGTAATAAGTAAAAAAAAGGAGGCTAATTGGCAGCCATAATAGACCAGTGGCTCCTGAAAGTGGCAGGAGGATCAAAACCACCCCGGCAGCGATCATAGCAACCGGTTGCATTTTCTCATTAATAGTCACGATCAGAAGCAGTAATATACAGGTCAGGGCAATGGTTGCTACCTGGGTCACTTGCCAGCTCCAATATAGATTCTCCCAGTTTCCTAAGGACAGAAGAGCGATCGGGAAAAGGGTATCGGCGAATATGGACCGTCCATTACGCAATTTTCGGGCTGCCAGGATAAATGCTGCGGCTAAGAGGCCTAAGAGGATAATGTTGAAAAACATACCACTCCGCCAGTCTCCCCCTGCCAGCTTTAATAACCCCAGCATGATCAAGCGCGGAAATGGAATACGATGCTCATTGTTTGGCGCCCATAACCAGTGGGCCAGGTTGGGTTCGTTATCAGTAAGGGGTGCAACGAGCCACCAATCTTCGCTGACTGGAATATTCCGGCCGAACATGGCGAGGACCACAAGATCGATGAGCATAATCATAATCCAAACTGCCCACACGAAAGCAGTTGTACTGCGTTGTGAGGTCACTGCTGCCAACAACCCTCGCTGGGATCTTATTGAGTACAAGGCATACCCTCTGTTTTCATCTTGTGACAGGATGGTTATCGCCGGGTAAGGCGGTCTCTAACGCAATTGCCTTTGCCAATGATTCGGCGAATTGAGTGGCTAGTATGAAGCTGAGGTGCCTGCCGCGTAAAGATTCGGCTCCAGGGATGACCGGAATCCGCCCAATTTCATGTTGGCCATACCTTAAGCAGATGCCAGGAGGGCGAATTTCATCCACGCGCTGTACGGCTGCCGCTAATCCGCCTTTCAAGTCAAGATCCAAGTCGAGATCGGTATTGTCTGCCTTTGCTGGTGCGGCCTGGACGAAGTTCTCCAATTCGACGCGACCGGCCAGTTCATCCCTTACTCCACGCCAATACCAGTATTCGCGAATAAGACCATATAAACGAAACCAGGAGCCGCGCACGTGCAACATTTCAAGCGGTCGCAAGAATTGTGCTAAGAAATTAACCAGAAAATCACCCATGTCCGGTAGATCCAATGCGAGCCTTCGCACCAAGCGTACAACGAATAATGCCGGTGAATTGGAATTATCAAGTAGAAGCGAACTCCGCAGTTCGCTGTGACGGCGACCAATCTGCACACTTGCTCGCCCTTCCTGACGAGAACGTTCCATGGCACGGCGTACGTTCATAGATTCATGTTCATAATGGTATGCTAGTGCATCTTTCGCAAAACATAGCGGTAGATTTTCCTTGATAACACGAACTCCGAACTCGTAGTCCTCACCGCCGGCCCCCCTAATGGCCGGATCAAAGCCCCCGAGGCTCTGAAATATGGCTTTTTCCAGCGAGAGATTGCCACTCAATAGATCTCGATAAGTGTTGCGGTGGCTTTCACTTTGCAAGGCGTTAAACTTAGTTGCCCACCAGAGACGCATTAGGATATTAAATAAGCTTGTCCGTCCACTGAGTGCCGTTGGATAGGGGCCCATAACAATTTGGCCCGCTTGTTGTTGGTGAGCATGCACGTGTGCACGAATGAGGCCAGGTTCGGGAACCACATCATCATCTAAGAAGAGCAATAGCTTTCCGTTAGCGTGCGCGCTTCCATAGTTGCGCGCCGCTCCGGCACCTTTTCCATCTTGCTCCAAAATCTGCAGGCAAAACGGCGCTGAATATGCCTGCAACATCTTTATTGTATTATCTGTGCACCCGTCAGCGACGACAATAGTTTCCGTCTCAGCGGCAGAATAAGATTGTTGCGCCAAGGCATCCAATGTTCGCTGCAATGACTTGGCTCTATTATGCGTAGGAATGATGACGCTAACTACTGTTTTTGTGGCGCTCAAGATGCATTCCCCTTGAGACTGCCCAGACGTCTGCGTGAGCGCAGATAAGCGAAAGGCCCGACCGCACAGCCTGTTAGTTCGGCAAGGAGTAAATCGAGCGGGAAACAATCTGGTTTTCGCAGCAACGAACGTATCAAATTGGGTAACTGCTTGTATCCAAACCAGGCCAAGGCAAGCCGTGGGATCGTGAATTCGTGCTCAACAAAGAACGTATGGGTCCACTGGGCATAAACGGCAATGCCGTATCCAAATATGGCTTGGCGCAGTTCTTGCCAGGAACGCCGGTGGCGGTGCCAGCTTATCGCAGCCGGATCATAGACAATGCGATAGCCCGATCTCAGAATTCGCGAGAAGAGCTCATAATCTTCACCAGCGCGAGCAGGTGTTCCAGGAGAAAGCGTTTCTTCAAAACCACCAACAAGTTCCAAGATGCTTTTGTGCAATGCCATGCTGGCAGATACGCCAACGGGACCAACGTTAAGGGCATCATAATGCAAGCTATCGTAAACGATTCGAGTAAAGCCACGTCCATGTGGGCTGTAACGTTCGAAACCACACTGGGCATCAGTCTCCAGTTCGAATGGCAAAACCAGACCAGTGGCACACAGCACAAGGGGATCATTGAAATTGCCCAGCAGTGCCCGCAGCCATCCAGGATCCGGGAAAGCGTCATCATCGGTGAAAGCTACGATTTCGGTTTTCGCCTCACGTAATGCGCGGTTGCGCGCAGCGCTCGCGCCTGGTCTATCTTCGCGTATGTATCTCACCCGGTCGCCGTGGCCAGCTACCAGCCGCTTCGTTTCGTCCGTACTGGGGCAGTTGTCAATAACGAGATATTCTTGGCCATCATCCGGTAGCGCCAAGAGCGCATTCAGGCACCGGCGCAGTTCGCGCGGTCGATCACGCGTAACAACGACAACCGTAGCTGTTGGTAGCTTGGATGGGTGTTCAACTACGTTCCCTTGAAGAAAATTGTTTACTACAATTTGATGCCATAGGAGGCGGTCTCGGGATCGCTTAATGTGATCGAGTATATCGGCACCCGAAAGGCGCTCATCTTCGATCGGTACCCATATTTGGCCCACTGGTCGCACGCCGACGCGAATCAGAACAAAGGCCTGTAAATATCCTTCTAGTCCCTCAATGATGCTGGGCATCTTATTAAGGTCTATGTCCAAGACAGCAGCAGACATATTGAGTCTTCAATTCTCCTACCTTTAAGCATTTGCCACTTTTACCACACTTTGTTAATTAAGGGCTTAAACCTCTGCCTTTGGCAGTGGAATCAGTAAAGGTTCTACCGTAGTAGCGAGTATTATGTACCAACCTAGAAGGTGCGACGCTTTTAGGAGGTACATAAAGACCCGCCAATTTAAGAAGCTATCGCATTCGCTGTACGAGTGCAAATACCATGTCGTATTTTGTCCCAAGTATCGGTACAAAATATTGCAGGATGAAGTAGCCAAGGACGTTACGCAACAAATATATCGGCTCTGTGAGCAAAAAGATGGAGTGGAATTGATAGAACTGAATGTGCAAAAAGATCATGTGCATCTGGCTGTATCAATTCCACCCAAGTGTGCAGTATCCAAATTCATGGGGTACCTGAAAGGAAAGGTAGCTTTGAAACGATTTGATCGTATCCAAAACTGAGAAAACGGTACTGGGGACAACATCTATGGTCACGAAGATATTGTGTCAGCACGGTTTGCTTGGATGAAGAGCGCATAGGAAAATATGTATAGTGGCAAAACAAGAAAGATGAAGATGCAGAAGCTACGCAAAGAAGTTTGTTCGACAAGGTAAGCAACAGCGCACCTTCTAGGTGCAATACTCCAAGCCACCCCCTCTGGGGTGGTCATTGACTTCGTTTGGAATTTGGACCCAACGCATTTTCAGCCAGGCTTACGCCAACAGGTAGAATGGTACCTCTGTTTCCTGACGAAACAGCTTGCGATCCGTGTTCTCGGTAAACTTCTGCTTTCTGCTGCCACTATTCTTGTAAACCAACTGTTATTCCTAATCCACGTTCCAATTGGGGTCTGCTTTTTACCGGGCACAAGCAAAACAACTGCATTATGTTTGAACTCTGCTGGACAATGTCGAAAAGTACTACGATGGAGAAGGCAATAGTGAAAGGCAATCTGTAAGACATTTTGACAATAATATGCGAATGGGTTGTGTACCGATTGTTAGAGGTGTAGCGTGTTAGCCATCTCTACAAGAGGCTGTCTTCTAATCGAACCTTGATTCTCACTACAATGGCTGCTACAGGTTTGTCGAATCCCATATTGATCATCATCCTTGTTATTCTTATCAGCATAATAACGGCCGCTGTGCTGCGAAAAATCAGTAAGATAACGCTGGTCCTATTGATTATCCTTGTTATTGGGACGGCGCTTCGGCTCCGTTGGATAGATCAACCGTATGTCGATACCTTCTCTTGGCGCCAATCAAGCGTGGCCATGATTGCGGAGAATTATTTCAAAACTAACCCAAACATACTCTATCCGGAGGTCAATTGGTCCGGTCCAGGCCCAAACTACCAAGGTCGTGAATTTCAAACTGTCTCATACTTGGCGACAATCATCTATCGAGTCCTGGATCAGCGAGATTGGATCGGCCGTTCAGTGGCTATTGTCTTTGGGGTTTGGGGGATCTTTGCCCTATACAAGCTTGTTGCGCTGGCTTGGGACAAGAAAGTGGCGCCTTTATCCGCTGCGTTCATGGCCATTCTACCTGCTAGCGTGTTTATCGAAAGATCATTTTTGCCTGATCCGGCAATGGTTGCTTTGATGACCACGAGCCTCTGGCTCTTTGTTCGATACCTTAAAAGTGATCGCTTATTATTCTTGATCTTGGCAGGCTTAACGGGCGCATTAGGCGCTTTGACCAAACTGCCTGGATTAATAATCGGCTTGCCGGCACTTTACGCGTTAGTAGTACTACTACCAAAAAAACCAAACCCGGGGCAGCGGTTGTTAATAATCAGTTTGACAGGACTGTTGATGCTGGTGCCAGTGATCCTATACTATCTTTGGGCGCGGAGACTGGCTCTTTTGTACCCTCCCCACCATTTTGCCGGAAGTGGGAACTGGATTTGGGACGTATCAAGTAGCGAACTATTAGGGCAATTTTATTTCTTAAAGACTCTTTTCCGGATTTCTGCTAATTGGTTATGGACGGTTCCAGTTATGGTTCTTACTTTGATAGGATTCGGCTCCCTTATTTTTTCCTGGTGGGCAAACTACCGGCGTGATAAGCCAAAACTCAACTATGAACTTCCATTGATTTTTCCTTGGTGGCTTATTGCCGCTGCTATTTACTATGCGATCGGGGCTAAAGAATTAGTGAAAAACCCTTGGAATTTTCACATTGTTACACCGGCAATAGCTGCCCTTTCGGCATTAGCAATCGCTATCGTTTTGCGTGTTGTTCATCGGCGTAAATGGACGCCGGCTACCGCAGCGATCACGATGGGTCTGTTGATTTTGCTTTGGGGCGTCGGATTTAACCAAAATCTAAAAAGACTCTATAAATCCCGTGCTAACGATGATTATTTATTAGGGCTTCGATTGCGGGAGCTGTCTGAACCCGGCGATATGGTAGTGACGATCAATGATGTCCTTGGTGAACCTACCGCAATTTTTTATAGTCAACGTCGAGGCTGGATATACCCACCGGCTCGATCTGGCGATTGGACAGACCTGCTTAACAATGAAAATGAAGCAATTCAGGAAATGGCTAGACTTCGTAGCGAAGGTGCGGACTGGATCGGCATCGATGCCGAACGCAAGGAACAGTTCTGGGAGGAGTACCCGGAACTGGCGGCACATATCGAGAGCGCCAGCACCATGGTTGAAGAACATGATGACTATGTGATTTTCCGGTTTAATGCTGGTATAGATTAAGCAGACTAGCCCAAGCTAACTTCGATCCACCGTCGTGCCATTTGACCTAAAGGTAACTGGCTTCACGCCTCGCTTGGACCAGCACCCCAATTTGACCTACGACCAGAACGACCGCAAAAGCCAATATTAACGGATAATAACGAAAACCAACGGTCCATTGAGTTACTACCATGCCCGTCACTATCCCTACTATTGCTAACATCTGCGGCCAAATCCAAGCTACGTTGGGGCCTTGACTAGATGCCCGTTTAGGTGTAGGGAGGAAAGAGACCGGGACTCTCAGTAAAGCCATTAGCCAAGCCAAGACATAGACAGGCCACGTACCTAGTACCAAGAGCAATGGTTTCCACTGTGTTACACCGCCTTTGCCCATTACCTGTTTGAGCGTAGGATAGGCATGATGGCGGAGGACGACCATGCGTATCAGTGCTGTAGCCACCGCCAGCGGCAGCAAGTGCAACAGATAATTCTGGAATTCCCCTAGTGCCGTTTCTGAATGGCCAAATAATACGCCTATCGTCGCCAATAAGTGTATGGCAAAGACGAGGCCAATCCAGTAATAAGTCATGCGCACGCCGTAAAACAGTTTTTGACCAAGCGTTAGCTTACCCAACTTGCGCCAGTAGACGGTAATAAATAGTTCAAAAACACCTCGTGCCCACTTAAACTGCTGGCTGAACCAAGCTGTGAGATCTGGGGGAGCCAACCCCGGCGCTAGCGGTTTGTTAATGTAGACGGATTGCCAACCATCCGCGTGCAAGGCGATAGAAGTGGCCAGATCTTCGGCCAACCCCGGTTGGTAGCCACCGATAGACTCCAGGGCCGTGCGGCGTATGAGGGCGTTGCTGCCTACCAAGGTGGTTGACCCTAAACTATCTGCACCTAATGAAGCCGGGTTGTAATAATCAAGACTGCTATCCGAGGCTGCCTTAGCTACCCACTCGCCGTTTGCGTAATCGAAGGTCAACATAACCTGCACAAAACCCATTCGAGGAACGGCAAAATAACCCAATGTGCGCTCTAGAAAACGCACGTCGGGTACATGATCGATGTCGAAGATGACGATTATATCGCCTTGCGTACGAGGTAGGGCGGCATTGATGTTGCCTGCCTTGTGATCGTGATTATCCGCGCGGGATAGATAACCTGAGCCGATCCGTTCGGCCAGCTCGGCCAGTTCCGGCCGGCCAGCATCGTCCAAGAGCCAGGTGCGATGTTTAACGTGCATGTTGCAGGTAGCCGCAAGACATCGTTCAATCAGGTCTAAATCTTCATTATAGGCTGTCACGAAAACATCCACGCTTAATGCGGACGGTATTGGCAGTCGAGCGCGGCGTGGACGGCGACTGGCCGACAAATATATGATCCAGGTGCCAGCTAATTGGAACGCACCATAAAAAAGAGCAAAAATAAAGGCCAACACGAGCCATGGTGAATAAAGCCGGCTATCCTTAAACCACCAACTGTAGTAAAAAAGCAACGTTATCAACCCAATAATAACAGCGACAAAACTGGCAATCCTGCCCTTGCGATACAATCCTAATCCTACTAGTACAACTTGTAATCTCGCCATTTGCCATCTTTAACGGCAAAAGACCGGTTTGGGTCTTGCTATTAATTCACTAATCATGCTTTCTATAAGCGTCCAAGACAAAAAAATCTTGCTTAGGGGGGCAGCATTCACCATAAAAGCGTATGATTTTTTTGGGGGGTACTTACCTGTTGACCAAAATCGCGAAAATCATGGAGTATGTGGGACGTACGATTACTGGCAGAAACGCGTAGGAAATAACATGAGAATCGACCTTTATCAAAGCTTTTCATCACACTTCCGCCAATCAGCAATGCTCGATTCTTTAAGAAGGTTCCAACAAGTTTTCTCAAAGCCCAGTTCCCCAAAAGAATTTATTGTATCCTGCAAGGGCCGTTCTGCCATGTATGACATCTGAACTAATACTACTGCTTTAACCTTGCTAGAGATCTTACGTGTGGCGTTGGAACGCGACCTCGTCATCAATCACAAAAGTTTTGCCGATTCTACAATCACGCAGGGAGAAAAAAGCTTTAACCAAAGTTGCTCTACTGATTCACCTGCACAAAACTGGTTCCAAGATTGTCATATCCTTTTGGTTGAGTTTCCGCTATCACATTATCGCTGTCAATATGAACCCAAAACTTGTGTAGGCCTGGACCCAACCCGGGCCACTCCACGGTGGCTATTTCGAGGTCTGTTGCGCACCCTCGAAGCTCAGGGGATACCATGACCGAATCAATCTCTTGCGTTAGTGCTTCATCTTTATAAAAGGTTACTCTGAATGGTGAATAAACAGTGGTATTTCCGTTATTGCGAAACTTCACAGTAAGTTCTGCCGCGGCCGTTCCGCCCGGACCGATTGTTGCAACCACTTGCGGCACATTGCCAACAACCAGGTTTACAGAGAGCGGCTTATTTTGTACATGGTTGCGGTAGTTCTCCCCAACCTTCGTCAATGTCTTTAAATCATCTTTGACAAGGTTGCTCGAACTACCTGGGCCACCATAATGTACTGAAAACCAAAGCCACTGCTGGACAAGTCGATTATCATCAATGGCATAGCCAAGGGTTGTGCTCTTTGTATTTTCCAGATAATCAAAAGTGCCGTCCATGAATTGATTAATCCGATCCGGGGAAAAACAGTTGCCATATTCATCCGGATAACAGTAATTTGTGGAATAGTAGTAGAGGATTGAATATTCACTAAGAATCAGAGGTTTTTGCTGTTGCCCATGATCCTTCATCCACTGGCGCATAGCCACGACTTGCTCGGCGAAAATGGAAAGGTCATCATGTTCGGCCAGACAATATACATCAGGATCAGAGCATACGCTTGAGCTCCCTCCGCTGCCACGTTTACCCAGTGCGGGATCCGTGCCAACCGCGACATTGGCGAAGCCGTTAGGCTCACCATTTGGCGTTACTTCAGGCATGATATAAATGTGCATATTCCACACATCTACCGGCATAGGGGCGCCATATTTTGCCAGATATGCATTCCAAGTTTTGTCCAAATATTGCAGACGTCCCGGTGTTACCTCGACCAATCCTGATATGGCAACACGGGCCGTGGGATCATTCGCCTTAATGAAGGCTTGCACATCATGATAAGCCTCAGCATAGATTTCTGGGAACATATCTCCTTGCCCACTAGATATCTCGCCTGGTTGGGGACCGCGATCCACCTCATTACCAACTATCCACAATCGGCCTGGGTGATTACGAATGTAGTCCGCTAACTGGGCATCTAACGGCACGGTATAGTATTCGGGTAAATACACACCGCTTTCGGTTTTCCTCTGTTGGGTCCAGATCATGTGCACTCTTTCCGCATCATTGGCTGGTGCTGAGTCTGGCCAGCTCGGTTTGTTAAAATCTAATACCCAGCCGGCTCCCAAGATCGGTAAGATATCAAACTCTTCAGTTTTGGCGGCCGTGCCATAGCGGCAGTTGGCATCCGGAATTGCGGTGGGTATGGGTGTTTGCGTGGGAGTGTTTGTCGGTGTTGCAGTCATCGTCGCCGTGCTGTTGGGATCGATAGTTGCAGTTGCCGTCGGAGTCATCGTCGCCGTGCTGTTGGGATCGATTGTGGCGGTTGGCGACGGTGTTGGGGTTGCACCTGGCGCCTGGGGAGGCGTCGCCGGTTCCTGAAACTGGCCGCCTCGGATAATAGGTAAGAACGTCCAGGTTAAGGCATTGATCGCGTTTCTTTGTACCGGCTCCGCATCCACCGGCTCTATCGCAGCCCGCACCGGGAAATAACACATTATCAAGAGGATAATAAGCGCCAATAGAAGACGCGATTTGTTTGATGACATGTGCATATTCCTCGCGTGCAAGGAAAACTGACATTAGCAACACATTACAGCAACTAAATCACGCTTATACTCCTCGCATACTGGTAAGTATGCCACAAATGGAGCGAAGTGTCAGGTGATGCTTATTCAATGCCAGGGTGATTCCTGTCGCTTTGCCACTGTCATGCCTGCGAAGACCGGCATCTATTCCCTTGAGTGAAAAGATGGATTCCCGCCTGCGCGGAATGGCAAATCAGCCCCTGGCCCTGGCTTTGGGACAGCCGCGTTGTGCACGGTATCGAACACGTCTGATTTTAACGGGTATAATACAGTTGTGATCGACACGTTGCTGCGTACGAAACTGTTTATCCCGCAGGTACGGCCGTCCCTGATTCCCCGTCCGCGTCTATTCGAGAAACTGGATAGCGTATTAACCAGCAAGATGGCTCTAGTCTCCGCGCCGGCCGGATATGGCAAAACGACGTTGGTGGCTGATTGGCTCAACAAGTCGCAATCAGCGGCGCACCAGCCTCAAATTTGTTGGCTATCCCTCGATCAAAACGACAACGATCTAGTCCGGTTTCTCACCTATGTCGCCGGGGCGCTAGCCGGCAATAAATCTGGAGACGGCCAACCTGTGGCGGAGATGATGCATTCACCGCAAAAGCCGCCTGTTGAAGCTGTGGTGACGGCTCTGATCAACGACGTTGCACAGGGAGGCGAGCCCCTACTGCTGGTACTTGATGATTATCATGTGATCAAGAGCGCACGTGTTCATGAAGCAGTGACCTTCTTGCTGGACCACTTGCCCCCGCAGATGCACCTGATCGTAATCAGTCGCGCCGATCCGCCATTGCCCGTAGCACGCTTACGCGGGCAGGGACAGTTGCTCGAACTGCGGCAGAACGATTTGCGCTTCAGCGCCGCTGAGGCGGCCAGCTTCCTGAACCAGGTGATGCAGTTGGGATTGTCCGCAGAAGATATCACACGACTCAATAAGCGCACCGAAGGCTGGATTGCAGGCTTGCAAATGGCGGCCGTTTCCATCCAGGAGCGTGAAGATAGCAGCAACTTCATCCAGGAATTTACCGGCAGCAATCGTTATATCCTCGATTATCTGCTGGAAGAGGTGTTAAACAGGCAGCCCCAATCTATCCAGATCTTCTTGTTGAAAACGGCCGTGCTCCACCGCTTCACCGCGCCCCTTTGTCAATCTCTACTTGATGACACAAGTCCGGCTCCTAACGCGCAAGAGATCCTGGAGCAATTAGATTCCGCCAACCTTTTTGTCGTGCGCCTTGACGACCAGCGTCGCTGGTACCGTTACCACCGTCTATTTGCCGATCTCTTACGCCAGCGTCTTCAGCAAGCATATCCGCAGTGGGTCCCCATCCTGCACCGTCGCGCCTGCCAATGGTTTAGGGAGCAGAACCTGCTGTCCGAGGCTTTCGACCACGCCCTGGCGGCCCGGGATTATGCCTCGGCCGTGGAGCTCGTGGAACAGATGGCAGAAGGGTTGCTGCGCCGCAGCGAGATCTCCACCCTGATCGGTCGTGTGCAGGCGCTGCCTCCTGATTGGGTGCATGAGCGGCCGGAACTCTCCTTGTATTACGCCTGGGCGCATCTGTTGAACGGCTCCTCACTGGAAACAGTCGAAGTTTGGCTGCCGCAAGCGGATAGCGACGGCCGTATCAGCAGCAAAAAAGCCCTCATTTATGCTTTTCTGGCCATCTTTCAAGGCGACCTGGCCCGGGCGCGTGGGCTGTCGCGCCAGGTATTGGCAGAATTGGATGCAGATGAACCGTTCTGGCGCAGCCAGGCAGCCTGGATTTTGAGCGTGACTTATCCCGATGTACTTGAGCACCCAACCGAGGGTGAACTGACGACATTGGAAGAAGCAGTGCAGATTGGCCAGGAAACCGGTAACTTGATGGTGACCGTGTCAGCTATGTGCGAACAAGCGCACAACCTGCGGCGGCACGGCCGTTTGCATGAGGCCAAGGCGCTTTATGAACAGGCATTGGCGCTGGCGGTTGACAAGAATGGGCAACCGTATCCCATTGCCGGTGAGGCATTGATGGGCCTTGGCCAGTTAGCCCTGGAGTGGAATGATCTGCAAGAAGCCGAGAAACAACTGCTCGATGGCATTGAAAAAACGTTGTTGTGGCGGGAGATCGCTGCTTTTACCGGATATCTCTTGTTAGCCCAACTACGACAGGTGCAAGGGGATATCTCTGGTGCTGACGGTATTATGGAAGAAGCGCGACAGTTGGCGCTGCGCTTTGACGCCAGTGAGTACGATGACCTGATCGTCGCCGCTTACCAGGCGCGCCTGTGGATCGATCAGGGCCAGCTGGATAGAGTTTCCCGCTGGGCAGTAGCGCGCGGTTTGCTGGCCGAAGAGCATCCAGCGCAAACAGCTCAAGTGAGCGTGGACTATCGGGAAGTGCTGCGCTTTTATGAAGAGATGGTGCTGGCCCGCTTGTGGCTGGTTCAGGGAAAAGCGGAAGCTTCTCTGAAATTACTGGAAAAGAACCTGCCCCGTTTCGAAGCGTGGCAGCGCATAAGATTGGTCATTGAAACACAACTGCTAAGGGCGCAAGCCCTCCAGAACCAGAACGATCTAGAAGGAGCCTCAAAAGCATTGCGGCAAGCCCTGATCCTGGGCCAACCAGGGGAATATATCCGTGTTTTCCTCGACGAAGGCCAACCAGTTGTCCGCCTCTTGGCTAGATTAAAAGGAGACACCCCAGAACAACAAGCCTATATAGACTGCCTCCTTTCCGCCACTCGCCACCC
>JAACFF010000477.1 GCA_009937635.1 Chloroflexota bacterium | reverse complement strand
CGCGCACCGCATAATCGGGCCAATCGTCAATGCGCATCGCTGGCAGCTTCGCGCCGTACCCGTCCAACAACTGCATGGCACTGTTCACCCCATAGAAAATCCCTGCCGCGCTGGCGGCTACGATGGAGAGCCCGCTGCTCGCAATCGTCAGCCGGTACCCTTGTGGGTGCTTCACTGCACCTGGCACCACTGCCAGGTGTGCTCCAATCCGCTCCTGGGGAACGGCCGTACCCGCGACAATATCCCAGTCAACATTGGCACTAAGTGACAAGCGCTCCTGCAAACACCGGGCTGAAAACAACAGCGCCCGCACATCCCCACCATCCAAAACAATCAGCCGTCCCTTACCGATCTTAAACTCACCATCTTGCAACGACATCTGGCGCGGAACCGGCAGCAACACAGGATCTAATGACATTCTACATACCCCCCACTTAAAAATTCACCGTTCACCATTCACCAATTAACCATTTGCTTTCGCCTTCTCACTGCGCCGTCCCAATTCTCCGCCAATCACCATCAGCAGCACCAATCCCACCAGGCCCGCCACAAGTATCATCAC
This sequence comes from Chloroflexota bacterium, assembly GCA_009937635.1. Lineage (GTDB taxonomy): Bacteria > Chloroflexota > Anaerolineae > Promineifilales > Promineifilaceae > JAACFF01. Next base: position 3,625 of record JAACFF010000477.1, on the reverse strand, counting down.
CAACACATTGGGATCGTCGGAGAAGTTTTGTCCAGCCACCACCAATGCCGCGGAGAGATTACGCTGCGCCGTGCCCAAGCCCAGTACCGATCGCGTACCACTTTCAGGCCCACCTAGCAGATAACCCACAATCAAGGCCACGATAAGAAAGATGATGATGGCCAGGATAGCTCCCGTACCGATGACGCCGACAATAGCGCTAAAGTTCAAGACCAGCCCCGAAACCATTAGCAATGCGATCGCTACCGTAGAAGTTTGCGACATGTGCGGCTGTAAGGAGGCCGCCGTCGACTCGTACCGCGCTCTCACAAAGAGGCCAAAAGCCAGCGGAATCAACATCATCAACACCAAAGATCTGGCAATCGCCAGCGCATCGACCTCCACGCCTTGCAGCAGCAAGGGTAAGACGAGGGGCATATAAATAATCGTCACCACCATCAGCAAAACCATCAGGCCTACCGAAAAAGCCATATTGCCCTTGGCCGCCTGCGCCAACTTAGGTAAGAAGGGCGCTCCCGCCGCCGTGGCCATGATGATCAGGCCCGTGGCCAACCCTTGCTCCAACGGAATAACCAGCAAAACCAGATAGGCCAGAACAGGTACCAGAACAAAATTAGCGACCAAAGCCAAAATGACCAGCCGCACACTTCGCAGAGGCTCCTTAATTTGGCTCATGGTCAAGCTCAAGCCCATCGCCAACATACTTGATATCACAAATACAAGCACAGACAGCTGCATAATAACGTTCAATATCTCACTCATTTAAAAAACTCCTTATTCTGTTTGATGACGATGACGTGAATGTTGCGCTGGACTAGCTCGTTGATAAGAGCAACAACCTCCGAGGTGCTCCGCCCCAGCCGGCCGAGCTCAGTCACAATGAGAGTGTCAATGAGAGTGTCTGGTCAGCCAACTTGGCCAGCAATTCATCGATGCGTCGCTGTTTGGTACGCTTGCGCGATGAGATGGTGATCTGGATAAACTCATCGATCGTGAAGCCTTTCTGGCGCGCGTACTCAAGGATCTCCACTTTCTGGTTGTTGAGATCTTGTTTGTTGGTTGAACTGCGTGCGTATGTATGCAACTGTTTTGCCCATGTTTCAATGTTTTGACAATTAACCTCGTTTTCAACTACTATTTGTACAGGTTGTATGCATCTTAACAAGTATATCATATATACAAACTGGATAAGCGAAATTGAAAACTATCATGTTCCTGGCGTCAGCATCGCTGTAATCAATAATTTTGATATCGAGTGGGCCAAAAGCTATGGTGTGGCGGACGCCGGGGAAAACAGCCCGGTGACCCCGGAAACGCTTTTTCAGGCTGCCTCCATCAGCAAACCTGCTACTGCCGTGGCCGCATTATATTTTGTCGAACAAGGATCGCTTGATCTAGAGAAAGATGTGAATGACCAATTGATTTCCTGGCAAGTGCCTGAAAACGATTTCACAGTCCAAGAGAAAGTAAACTTACGACGTTTGCTAAGCCACACCGCTGGGCTAAACAAAGCCTCAAGGTTTGGCTATTTCCAGAGTGAAGAAATCCCTACACTCCAACAGGTGCTCGATGGTGAAGAACCTGCCCACTCCCCCCCTTGGCGAGTTGAAGCCGTTCCGGGAGCCAGATATCACTATTCAAATGGTGGCTATTTGACGATAGCTCAGCTTCTAATCGACGAAACCGGCAAGCCGTTTTCTGAAATCATGCAGGATACCGTCTTTGAACCTTTGAATATGACTGCCAGCACTTTTGAAAACCCATTGCCGGCCAAATATTGGGACATAGCGACCTCAGCCCACGACAAATGGGGTCAACCCATCTACGAAAATTGGCTGGTTTATCCAGAAATGGGCGCAAGTGGTCTCTGGACTACGCCAACTGACTTAGCGCTGTTAGCCAAAGAAATCATGCTTTCTAAGGATGGACAATCCAACAAAGTGCTTTCCAAAGATATCGTAATGGAGATGCTTACTGCTCACGCAGATGACGTTCCTGATATGAGCCCATTGGATTTAGATTACGGGTTGGGATGGTACTTGTGGGAATTTGGCGGGAATGTCTATTTTGTTCACGGCGGCGACAATCCAGAAGGTTTCCAAAGCATCCTTATAGGCCTCCCGGAAAAAGGTTGGGGCACTGTTATCATGACCAATGGAGTGAATGGTAGTCGCCTTTACTTCGAGATTTTGTTTAGCCTTGCTGAAGCCTATGGTCTGGTCCCATCTTTACGCGCTCTTACCATAATCGGGTATTTGATATTTCTTTTGCTCACACTGCTGCTCATCTGGTTGATAACATATCTGATTCTCCGGGTTTGGCCTAAGAAAACAGACAGGTCGGCAACCTCAACAACGAAAAGCATTGTCAAAAGATATCGGTTCGTCTTTCTTCTGCTTGTTCCTGTAGCCGTGTTCGCCAGTGCTTTCCTTTATTTCATCACATTGGAAATCGGCACAGCATTAGCCACCGATCCTTCACTGCAAACGCATCATCAACTAAAAGCCCTAGGCATGATCGAACGCGGAAATCTATTCGCGCAGCACGGCATGATAGATGAGGCAGTTGCAGCATATGAAGAAGGGCAAAACATGGATCCAGAATTGGCACTGTCTGCTAGCGATTGGAATAGGCTTTGCTGGTATGGCGGCCTCTGGGGATACGCCGAAGATGTTTTGGATGTTTGTGATCGTGCCGTTGCACTAGAGCCCGATAACGGTGAGATTAAGGATAGCCGTGGTCTTGCACGTGCTCTTACGGGAGACTACGATGGAGCGATTGAAGATTTTGGAGCATATGTCGATTGGTTAGAAGAACATGGAGGGGACGACTATGAGAAAAATCTGCGGCAATTCTGGATTTCAGAATTGGAAACAGGGCGAAATCCAATTGATGAAACGATATTGATGGAACTAAGATGATTCAACAGATGAGTATGTCGTCGTGTCTCCTTCTGTCGGCGTGTCTCCTTCTGAAGTAGCAGCCCAACAACAGCTTGCAACCGACACGGCCGATCGCGGCTCGAAGTCGGAAGTGGGGTTGTTGGCGTAATGGTAGATTCGGCGCTTTATGGCCACAAATCTTCGGCGATAAGTGTCCTATGGCACCAAACTCATTTTTACCTGCACGGAAAACAGCTGAACGGGTGGCTGTCGGAACACATAACCGACGTGTAGCCATATCAGGTCGAATATTTGCCAGCCAGGCTGCTTCGATGGCCAGCTCATTCAGGGCGGCGCGTATCGTTTCCGCTACCTGCTCCAAGCGATTCATCACTCGAATTGCCGCCAGGACATGAGTGGCATCGGTGCGCAGTTTGCCGCGTGCTTTCACCAACTCCAACTCACGGCCGTTATTGAAATGCAGCTTGTGTTGTCGAACGAGGTTCACGAGATCAACCCGCCCAAAACCATAACCGACAAGCAGGCTCCATATTTGCTTCATCACACATCGCGATCACGTCAGGCGGGATCTGCGCCAGAAAATCGGCATTTGCCCGTGGGTTACAATCTTTCCCGTAGTATTATTGAGATTGCAGACGAAGATCAGCTACCCTCAACATGTTTCCAACATGTTTGTTTCACTAGATGAAGAATTCATTCTGCACAGCTACTTCAACATGTTT
>JAACFF010000476.1 GCA_009937635.1 Chloroflexota bacterium | reverse complement strand
GAATTTGGGCGCTCGCCTCTCGAGATTTGCCGTCACTGCTTCTATTTGATTAGGTGTATTCATCAGTGAAGTTTGTTCAGCAGACTCCGCCAGCAAACCGGCGGCGAAATCGGGCTGGCGCTGGTTATTGATAAGGCGTTTGGCGGCGCGGATAGCATCGGGGTTTTTACTGGCGATTTGCTCTGCGCTCGCTTGAGCGACTGCGAGAGGGTCTTCGCTGAGGCGGGTCGCAAAACCGTATTCGCCGGCCTCATGGCCACTGAAGAGGCGAGCGGTATAAGTCAATTCACGAATAATATCTTCACGGACATAAGTGCTCCACAATTGCGTGCCCGCCATGTCCGGCACGATTCCCCACTTCATTTCCATGATGCTGAGTTTGGTGTCAGGGTGAATATAACGAATGTCAGCACCGGCCATAATCTGTAGACCACCACCCAAACAGGTGCCGTGAACAGCAGCGATAACAGGTACGGGTAATTCATGCCAAATCCAGGCGGCCTGTTGAAATAAATTGCTGATACCGTGCGTACGCTCATTCAGATCGGTATCGCTGATAGCCTTCATTAAATCCATATCCAACCCTGCACAGAAGGCTTTACCCGCGCCGTGCAGAATAACTACTCTTACACTGTTGTCCGCTTTGATAGCTTCGCCAGCAGCAATGAGGGCCTCAAATAAATCCTGGTTGAGAGCGTTCATTTTCTCGGGGCGGTTCAATGTGACTGTAGCAATACCGTTTTCCAGCTGGTAAGAAATCGTGTCATTCATAGATCTTCTCACTGTTAGAGTTACATTTTTGCGAGATCATATCTGCAGTGTGCTGGCTTATGCTTTGACTGTATTTTCTACCGCACCCAACGCGGTGGCATAGCTCGCATAAAGTGTTGATTTTATGCCTGCAAAAATCGTCCTTTCCTTAACAGATAGCGCTGTGATGTGTTCAACTGCTGTCGTTGTTAGACTCTCTTCACTGCACGCCGCATCCGCGACACCCAAATCTACGCACTCAGGACCACCGAAACGTTTGCCCAGCAACGCCGCATCACGCAATACCTGCGGGGTTAACTTTGCCTGCATCATCACCATCACATCTGGATCCATCGGAACACCAACGTCCACCTCGCTAAGGCAAAACCAGCCTCGGTCTTCGCGCATAACGCGATAGTCGCAGGCCAGCGCCAGTACCGCACCAGCGGCAAAGGCATGGCCGTTTATAGCGGCTATTGTCGGCAGAGGAAAATTGACCAATCGACCAAACAATCTTCTAATTTCTTTATTGAACGTCGCCATCTGTTCTGGCTGGTAAGCCATGACGGTCTGAACATTCAGGCCGACAGAAAAAGCCTTGCCGGTTCCGGTAATAAGCAACGCAGCTGGGCCATCTGATTCGGCCTCAACGGCGTCCAGAGCCGCATGCAGCGCTGCGAGGAAATCCAAATCGAAGGCATTACCTTCCTCGCCCTCCATCGTAAGAACGTGAATGTGGTCTTGCTTTGTCAGAGTAATCATCAGTAGCTACCAATATGTATTCTACGCGTGATAGCAGAGCTAGCTGAATCCAACGGCTGCGATCAACACAGCCGTATGATTCATTTCAAAGTCGAAGTGTCACTTCGACGCTAGTGCTGTCAGGCGATTGTGGATAATATCTTCGGCGTCTTTAACTATGCGCTCGACCAAGTCCTTGCAGCTGGGTATGTCGGAAATCAGGCCGGCCACCATGCCACAAGACCAAGCACCAGCATCCATCTCACCTTCTTGCATAATCTTCGGATATACACCGACAACTTCTTCCTGAATATCTTCAAATTTCAGCTTGTCACCCAAGGCCGCTTCCTTTTCTACCAAACGCTCCACAGCCGCATTAGTCAAAACACGTTCCGTGTTCTTTAGGTTACGCATCACTAAGCGTGTATCCAGCTCTGAGGCCTGCACAATGGCCTGTTTTACATTGTCGTGAACTGGTGCCTCTTTGGTGGCTATAAAACGCGTACCCATATTGATACCTTCAGCACCCATAGCCAGAGCGGCGACCAGTTGTTGCGCGTTACCTATGCCGCCGGAAGCAACAAAAGGAATCGACAATTCCTGGGCAGCACGTGGCAACAAGATCATATTGGGAATATCGTCTTCCCCGGGATGACCGCCACATTCGAACCCATCAACACTGACGGCATCACAGCCAATTTTCTCGGCTTTCAGGGCATGACGTACCGATGTGCATTTGTGAATAACCTTGATGCCAGCTTCTTTAAGATGAGGCATATACGCTTCAGGGCTTCGGCCAGCAGTTTCTACAATTTTCACGCCACCTTCGATGATGGCTTTCAGGTAACCAGGATAATCAGGTGCGGTAAAAGCCGGCAAGAAGGTTAGATTGACGCCGAAAGGTTTGTCGGTCATTTCTTTGCAGCGAGCAATCTCGCGGGCCAGGTCCTCAGGTGTTTTTTGCGTTAGGCCCGTAATAATGCCCAAAGCGCCCGCATTGGCAGCGGCGGCTGCCATCTCGGCAAAACCAACGTAATGCATACCGCCTTGGATCACTGGGTGTTCGATATTAAAGAGTTCTGTAATCCTAGTTTTCATAGTGTCTCCAAAAATGAATCTCTGTGTTTAATTATATCGCTACGCTGTTGCGACTATTACTATCGTTGCCTGCATCTTGTCTCACGCCACCTCAAACAGGCCAGCCGCGCCCATGCCGCCACCTATGCACATGGTGACCACCACGTACTTTGCTCCTCGGCGCTTACCTTCTATCAGGGCATGACCGACCATACGAGAACCACTCATACCGTAGGGGTGACCAATCGAAATCGCACCGCCGTTGACATTAAGCTTGTCATTATCGATACCCAGTTTTTCACGGCAGTAGATGACTTGAACCGCAAAGGCCTCATTTAATTCCCACAGGCCAATATCATTGATCGTCAAGCCATGCTGCTTGAGTAATTTGGGTACTGCGTAGACCGGACCAATGCCCATTTCATCGGGCTCTAGCCCGGCAACAGCCATACCACGGTAGATACCAAGCGGCTCCAGACCCTGCTGCTCGGCCAGCTTGGCTTCCATCAGTACCTGAGCGGAAGAGCCGTCTGAAAGCTGGGAGGCACTACCTGCGGTGATCGTGCCGCCGTCGATAACCGTTCTCAGACCAGCCAGGCTTTCAGCGGTGGTGGCGCGTACACCCTCATCCGCTGAAACTGTGCCTTCCACCTCGGAGGTCTCGCCGCTTTCCTTGTTCATCACCATGCGCTTGCAGCTTACCGATACCAGTTCGTCGTTAAACTTACCGGCCTCGTAAGCGGCTGCCGTGCGCTGCTGAGACTGCAAGCCGTACTCGTCCATGGCATCGCGAGAAATGTTGTAGCGGCTCGCTACAATTTCTGCGGTTTGTAACATCGGCATGTGGATGTTTGGCGAGATAGCCACCAACTCCTCGTCAACAAAATTATGCAAATTCATATGCTCGTTTTGTACGAGTGAGATAGAGTCCAGTCCACCGCCGATGACAATGCCCATGCCATCCTCAGTGATCTGCTTGGCAGCGGTCGCAACGGCCATCAGACCAGAGGAGCACTGGCGATCAATGGTCATGCCCGACACGGTGACAGGCAAGCCGGCACGAAGCGCGATCTGACGGGCAACGTTAGCGCCTGTAGTACCTTGCTGCAGCGCACTGCCCATAATCACATCGTCAATCTGACCGGGATCAATGCCGGCGCGCTTTACCGCCTCGGAGACAGAGGCAGCGCCCAGCGAAGCGCCCTTGAGCATATTAAAACCGCCGCGGTAGGCTTTGGCGATCGGGGTGCGGGCTGTTGATACGATAACAGCTTCTTTCATTTCATACTCCAATTCGAGTTCTACAAGAACTCGTATTTCAATTCATTAGATAACTATTTTTCCGCAGCCAATGTGAGAATAATTTGCTGATCGTCATGGCTTTTTCCAATCTATTCAGGCCTTGTATGCTCCTCTTACGCGACATATGTACCTTGTCAGGGCCATCGGCGATACAGCAGAAAGGCACTCACGTAAGCACTCTGAAATCAGAGTGTCCTCCTAATTGGTATGGGATAAAATATACTCGGCGACCCTCTTTAGCTGAAGGTCATGGCGGCTCATGATTTGGGGAAAATCGGCTCAACAGCAAATGATTTCTGGTTAAATCATCTCTCTCCAATAG
>JAACFF010000475.1 GCA_009937635.1 Chloroflexota bacterium | reverse complement strand
TGTTCATGGATTAATTGGGAAAACGTTTCTACAACTTGAAAGGCGAGTGCAGTGTCGAGACTGGCCGTGGGCTCGTCGGCCAGCACCAGTTCGGGATCGTGGATAAGTGAACGGGCGATGGCGACGCGCTGCCGTTGTCCGCCGGAAAGCTGGGAGGGGAGGTTGCGCAGGCGGTTTCCGAGACCGAGCCGCTCTAGAAGTTCGACGGCACGCTTTTTGCCTTCAGGCGTCAAACGGCCGTTGAGCCGCAGCATCAACTCAACATTTTCACGAACATTGAGGTAGGAAACGAGGTTGTTGGTTTGGAAGGTAAACCCGATGCTTTGCCGGCGAAAGCGGGTACGCTGGGATTCGCTCATTTGGCCTAATTCTTTTCCAGCAAGGATGATTTTGCCTCCATTTGGTGAGAGCAGCCCGGCGATCATGGCCAGCAGGCTGGTTTTTCCTGAACCGCTGGGGCCGACGAGACCGATAAATTCAGTGGAGTCTATATCAAACGAGACTTGATCGACCGCGACGATCAATTCGTCTTCGAGTTGGTAGGTCTTGGTTAACTTCTCGGTACAGAGAACTTTGCTCATGTTATGTTGCATATCAAGAGGCTAGGCCAAGGGCGGTCAAAGGTTCGACGCGCAGCAGATATCGAATGGAGACCATGCCGCCAAGGGGCCCGATAATTAGCAGAGTCAATACCGCCACAAGTATTTCCTGGCCAATGAACACGATGGGAATCGAGGGGGGAAGGAACATGGCCAAAAGCAGCGTGGCGAAGCCACCTATAATCACGCCAAGGGTGTTGACAGTAAGGATTTGGAGGGTTGCCCCAAGGCCAACAACCAGGTTGGAGGCGCCTAGCGCTTTTAGCATGCCCACCTGGCCTACTTTTTGCAGGGTCTGGATCTGGAAAAAGCCGCCAACAACAAGTATGCCGATCAGCAAGGTAAATCCGCGTTGGGTATTGAGCGTGCTCTCCTGCTCGATATATCCAGGTGTCGCCTCATAGGCAGTCACGATATCTACGGCTTCAATTCCATTGACCTGTGCGGGAAGTAATTGGGCTACGGATTCGGTCTGCTGGGAATCGTCAAGCTTGACGTTGACGATATTGAAGGTGAGTTCGCTAGGACCGGTGCTAAAGGAAGATTTGGGACGGATACGGTCCCAGGTGTAGAGGGGCACTATGACTGAAGGTTGAATGAAGTATTGCTGTCCATCGCTGACGCCAACGATCTCAAGCGGGTATTGTTCGTCAAGTGTGCCCTGGGTGGCGTTAACGGTGAGGGTGTCGCCGACAGTAAGACCTGTGCGTTGAGCGACATTGCGGCCGATGATGGCTTCGTTGCCACGTAAACTGCTAAGTTGCTGGCCACGAAGAGCGATGGGTTCACCCGGTCTGCCAGGCTCAACTCCTATCAAGGATATTGATTCGGTTTCTGGCGCGCCGTCGTATTCGATGAATGCTGAGCTGACGCCGATAGCTCCTGCATCTTGGATTCCTGGAAGGCGGCGAATATTATTCATGGTTGAACGGCCTAGTTGGCTGGCAGAGATGGAGAGATTGGCTTGCTCCTGGTAAAGAACCAATTCGCCAGTTAATTTGCTGATATATTCTTTGTTACCATTAGCCAGGCCTTCGCCTAAGGCAGCGAGGAAAATGACCAGCAAAGTGATTAAGGCAATAACGAGGCTGACCAGAAAGAAGCGCCCGCGCCGGCGCCAGAGTTCCTTAAAGGCGAGATAGAAAGCTACGGATGTATTCATACGGGATTAAAGTATACCAAGCTTCCAGATATGGTAAATAGGAATGGATCCTGCTTATTTTGGGTCTTGGCGCAGGGCGAATGGGCCGATCTGCTGCTGTTCGATCTGGAAACTGTGCTATCTTTGTTTATGTGAACAGCGTGCTGGGGTAGAATAATATTGCCCTGCTATGCGGGCAAAGAAAACTTGGAGTTGGAGATGAAGTGTCCTTTATGTAAAGCGCCAATGTTTGAGGAGGAGCTGGCTTACGTCGTGCAGCTGGAGGATGGGCATGAGCTGCGGCTGGAGGATGTGCCAACCTGGGTTTGTGAGAGATGTGATCATACGGCCGTTGACGAAGCGGTGATTGTGACGATTGAAGATATGCTGGCGCATATCGACAGTTTTTCGCATAGCGAAGAAGAATAACCAGTTGTAACCCCTTTGCGCCATCAGGCGGCCAAGAAAGCGCCGCGGCGCAGTTTCCCTGTGGTTTGTGCAAAATTGGATCATTTTGGGTCTTGACAAGAACGTATGTTCTATTCTACAATGCACGCATTATTGTTTCGCTCTGGGTAAAGGGAGCCTCCTCCTCAGAGCCTGCCCCGCGGGCAGACTGTCAATCTAAGATCTAATTCTCTTCCTTGCTCTATACGGCCGTCTGCTCGCGGAGTTCCAATCACCATAGTTGAATATTGCACAAATTGTGCATAGGAGCTGCGCAACCAATGAACCGACGCCAACGCCTGATCACCTGGCTTGATCGCCAGCTAAACGGACCCCCGGCCCAGCTGGCGATCTCCCCCAATCTACGCACCGAAACCGGATGGAGCGGACTTACCCACCGCCGCCACGACCGAGACGCCGGCGCCATCCAACAGCAGTACGACGACGCCCTAACCGCCTGGCGCAAGAATCCAATGGCCTGGCGCATCATCCAGATCACCACCGACTATACCGTCTCCAACGGCATACAAATATCATCGCCAGACCAGGACATGCAACGCTTCATTGACGCCTTCTGGCAACACCCCGAGAACCATATCCACACCCGCTTAGAATCAATGTCCGAAGAGCTGGCCCGCTCAGGCGATCTCTTCCCCGTACTTTTCCGCCAGCGGCAGGACGGAGTATCCTTGCTCCGCTTCCTGACCAAAGACCAGATCCAGGAGATCGAAACCGCCCCCAACGACTGGGAGCGTGAAACAACCATCATCCAGAAAACCGCAGACCCCACACGGCCGAAGAGATGGAGAACACCGCACTATACACGCTCCTACCGTAACAAAGCCATAGCCATGCACTACAGCATCAACCGGCCGATCGGCGCCATCTTCGGAGAGTCCGACCTGACCACCCTCTTACCCTGGCTGCTCCGCTATTCGCGTATGCTTGAAGATCGCGTACGCTTTCATTGGGCCACCCGCTTATTTTTGTGGTTCGTGCAAGTACCCAGAAACCGAGTATCCGAGAAAGCAGAGCAATACAAAACGCCGCCCGAGGCAGGATCCGTTATCGTGCACGACGAGTCCGAACAATGGACCGCGACAAGCCCCGTACTGCGCGGCGCCGATGCAGCCCCCGATCTGAAAGCAGTCAGAAACATGATCGACGCCGGCAGCGGATACCCGCCACACTGGCGAGGAGAAGCAGCCGACGTAAACCTGGCAACCGCACAGGCCATGCAGGAACCGGCTGAGCGACACCTCCTGCGCCGGCAGACCCACTTCATTTGGATCTTAAACGACATCACCTATCAAGCCTACATCAGGGCCCATCAGCTACGCCCCGAGCTCTGGCCCATGCCCGCAACCAACAACTACCGCGACCTCTTTAACGTCGCCGCCCCCGACGTCAGCCGCAGCGATAACAATGCCCTGGCCCAGGCCGCCGAAAGACTGGCCAACGCTTTCGATTCTATCCGCAGCCAATACCCGCAATCCGACACACTCCGCCGCATCTTATTAAAGCTAGTCCTTAATTTTGCCGGCGAAGTAGCCAGCGACGAAACCTTAGACGCCATCATGGACGAGGCAGTAGAGCCCAGCACCCAGCTGCCCAATCCCCCGGCGCCAGAAACACGGCCGTCTCCCAATGGAACGGCAGTACCCGAAAAGGAGATCAAATAGTGAACAAGTTAGATAAAGCCATACAAGAAGCAATAGAAAACACAACCGGACCCAATAGCGCCGGCACAATTTATTTCCACTGGAATACAGGCGAAAAAACTTGGTGCCTATCAGGATCAACCAAATCCGGCCTATATTGGGAGTCCGACGACGTTGAAGCAGACAACAAAAAAGACGCCAGAAACCAGGCAATAGATCACTTAACGGCCGTACCCGAAAAGGAGACCTAGAGCGATGAACAACGTCAGAACCGAGCCACCACCCACCTACAACACGCAACCCTACACACCACCCATACGGCCGGCACTCCGCTACCACGGTTC
>JAACFF010000010.1 GCA_009937635.1 Chloroflexota bacterium | reverse complement strand
CGCAAGCCGAAATCCAGGGCTGTTTGCTGAATCAGTTCGCTTAGGAGCGAATCGCGGAATAATTCGGCCGCTTCTTGGGTCTTGGCATCGACAGCCTGGTTGAGGCAAGCAGGGTGGGTGGCCATAAAAGTCCCCTCAAGGGGGTAGATTGGCACGATTTCATCGTTTCCGTGCTGAATCACCGTGCTTTCATACATCACGGCTGCGCCCAAATAATTTGGACCTCGCTCACTCATGATTCGGCCGAGATTATCGGTACTAGGATTAAAAGCGGAGACCGCGCTCTCAAAGGCGCCGACAGATGCCTGGACGATGGGTTGAGCAATGTCTGCAGTGGTTACGGCATCGCTCTTGGATTGGGCCGCCTGTACCACGGCAAGCAAGGTGCTGGTTCCGGAACCAGCAAGTCCGGGATGGGCATGGCTCATCCGCAAAGCGTCGCCATATTCACCACCGCTGTAATAGGACCAGGCTTGCGGATCGGCGGCCAAGCTGCCGATATCGAGCCAACCAATAGGCAGGCCGGGCCAGCCAAGTGATTCGGCTACCGGACGCCACATCCCTATTACCAATGGGCTTTCGGCAACGCTGATGCAATCCGCGCTAAAGTTGTTGTTGCCCTGGTCGGCAAGAAGATCTTTCCACACCACGTCGTCGGGAATCCAGAGCGTGGCAGAAGTTGGGTCATTGGCTAAGACGCTGATGGCCTGACCAGATTCGACTGGATTGAGGATGGCAAAGGCTTGTGAGCCATCGCTCGTTTCGATTTTGGCGGCGTTGAAGTCGGCTACGGCCGTTTCCAGCCAGGGGGTGAGGCTAGTATTGGCCATTACTTCGACTATGGCCGCATCGCGAGGAGGTTCTCCGGACGCAGTGCCATCGAAAAGGCCACAAGCCATGGCAGGGAAAGCCAATAGGAGGGCTAGAAAGAATAGGGTGCGATAATTTGGGTGGTTCATCGTCTTTTCCATGCGAGTGAGCTCGATAAAGGTTTAGCGACCGGCGGTAATCAAGGTCAATTCCACGAAGCGATCCAGGCGTTGTAATGAGGGGTCATCCGTGTTACGGCGTTCTTCAGGCGGGAGTGTCGCTTCGGCGATGAAGCGGGCTGGATCGATGCCTTGGGTTACGAGATAATCTACCACTGATTCGGCGCGACCCTCCGCCACCTCAATAATCTCGTCTTCCGTATACGGCGGCTCATTGGCCGGCCAGGCGGAGGAGCCTTGCACGCGTAGAAACAGACCTACGCTCTGGGAAAGTGTTGGGACGACGCAGCTGTCCAAAATGCGACGCGATTCCAGAGTCAGTTCCGTTGATTCAGGCAAGAAGGTGAAAGTTCGACAGGGTAAAACAGCCAGAGTTTCCGCATCACTGGTGGCCACTCCGGTAAGGTCCAGACGGGAGGATAGGGAAAAGGTGTCATTTACGGGATCACCGTTGGCCTGCAAGCCTGCTTGTTCAGCAGCGCGTAGCACGAATCCAGGGTTGATCAGGTCGTTGATGTCGTCGGCTGGTACTGATAGATCGGACGCAGCCCAAACACGGCGTGCAATTTCCAAACGGCTAATCAAGGGTCGGGTATCACGCATGACAAAGGCGTTGTCGCCCAAATCGGCCTGGGCAACGCTTTCGAGCCAGGCTTTGAAATCGTCAGAGGCCGTTTCTGGATAAACAAAACTCCAATCATTGTGTTCCCAACTAGCGATTTGCTCGGCGGCCAGGTCAAAATCCTCAACTTGTGCTTTCAGCGTATCAAACCATGCGTCATGGAAGTTTTGCACCAGTTCAGCATCTTCGCTAATAGACTGGCGCGAAGTTACGATTACGTCCATCACAATACGCAGCTGGTTTGAACTCAATAAGGACAGTCCACCGCTGCTTTCGGCATCATAGATGTCTGGCTCCCAGCCGGAGACGACGTCGGCCTGGCCGCTATTAAAAAATTCGACGGCTTCGGCCACACCATCTTGGGGCACCAGCGTCACGTCAGCGCGAGGACTGAGCTGAGCGATGGAGAGGGCGTAGTAGACAAAATACTCACCAACGCTGCCACGGGAAAATGTAATACGCTTGTTCTTCAAATCGTTAATCGTATCGGCATCACGAGCCCATAGTTGATCTGCGCCGGCACTCTCATCAACGATAGCAGTAATGACCCCTGGGCTGGTCAGCGCCACCGAGTCGAGCGTCGTTAACAGGCAATTCCATTGGCCCGAATTGAGCAGGGCAGTGCGCTGTTCTTCTGAGACTTCATAGGCGGGATCGTCGTCTAGAAAAAAGGGTACGATGCCGAGATGAAATCCATGCTCGATGTCTTTTCCTGACATTTGCATTTGTTGCAAGGTGAAGTAGCTGCCAAATGAGTCAGCACCGCAAATGTACGTGGGCAAGCCGTCTGTGGGATCGTGGTTCGGCCCAAAGATGGGTTCAGGAGAATCTAGCTGAACAGAAGGCGTTTCGGGCTCCGAATCTGAAGGAGTCGTCGACCCTTGTTCGCTCGCGGCGATGGGCGTTGCTTGTGGCTGGTTGACCTGGCTGTTGTAAAAGCTGTAACCTAGTGCGCCACAGATGACTACCAATGTGAGGCCGATGATGGCCAGGAAGATTATGCGTGTTCTATCTAGTTGCATGGATTGCTCCTCTGAAAACAGTAAACATTCAACAGTAAACGGTCAACAGAAAACATGTCGTTTGGCGACCTCTCCGCGTCAAGATTTCGCACAATACGCCGAATAAGAAATTGGCGAGCGAATTCGTATTAGCCATTGTACCATCATATATGGCCTGGTATTGCTGTAAACGGGGTTTCACCTCCATATCTACAGTTCTATACGGAGACCAATCGCGGTAGGTTGTGAGATCTTACTCATAGCTTACGCAAAATCAGGCGCTGGAAATGCATGTCCGGCGAGCAGACTCGGGCAGCTTGACGATCTTGAAATCGTGAACAGTGAATGTATTGGAAACAATAGCCTGAATCTGGTCATCAGGGTATAGCGAAAAATAACGTTGGGGTGTGAGGTGATCATCTTGCCAGATACCCTCACTGGCATATCCACCATATACACCCATGAAGAAAAGCCCCGAGGGTTTTAGGATACGATGAATGGCGGTCAAAACGGCCGGTAGTTCGACCTTGGGAACGTGGAGCAGGCAGTTGAGCGCATAAACAGCATCAAAATGCGTGTCAGGAAAATTCAGATTAAGGAAGTCCATTACATAGGCTTCCAGCCCCTTCGCACGACACAACTGTACCATTTGCGGCGAGAGGTCTGTACTTATAACCTGTAAATCATGATCCTGGAAGAATCTGCTATCTTTGCCCGGGCCAGCCCCGATTTCCAGGAGGGTTGTCTTTTGCTCTTTTTTGATGAGTTCAAGAAAGGACTGCCGCTCTTCCTGTTTCCATAGGGAGATATCTCTCCCGTCACGATCGGTGGCTGAAAGGTCGTAAGTCTTGCGAAGCTCTTGCTTGATGCTCTGGTACACGAGCAAAGATTCTCCTAGGATAATGGCTGTCAGCAATCAGTCGTCAGCTGTCAGCCAAGCGATCAGTTCCTTCTGTATTATTTGTTGGTGAAAACAATTTCATGTTGATTCCTCCGGCTGGTATCCGAGATTGCGGAGAACATCGGCTGGCGTTTGCCCACGAAGAATCTGGAATTGGTGTTCGCCGGAGGGGGCGCGGTCGACGAGCAACTCGTATGCTTCGGGTAAAACACAATGTTTGCTGCCTTTTACACCGCCTAACATCTCCTGATATGCGCCAATGCCGAAAAAACCGAGATATAGATCCTTTGCTTCAACCGGCAAGAAAAGGGGGGAGTTGCTCTTTTTGGGTGGATAGACGTCATCGCTATCGCAAGTGATGCCGCCTAACCGGACTTGCTGGAAGGGCTGATCTAAGTGATTGAGGGGCAAGCAAATAAAATGTTCGCCTAGACACCAACTATCGGGAAATGATGACATGATTGAGCCATCGATGATGTACCAAGGGAAGCGCGAATTATTTTCTTTGACTGAAATGACCTTAAAGAGGTGAGCACCATGTTCGGCTGTTGTGAAGCGGCCGAACTCACCCATTACATGTGGAACAGGTACGCTGTAACGTTGGCAGGTTTCCTTAAGTGTCTGTAGGAGGCGAACTGCAAATGCGTGGTGGTCAAATTGAAAGTTGAGAGTCAACGGCGCAGGCATACCGCCACCGAAGTCAAATATGTTTAGCGTCGGATATCGTTTTCGCAAACGGGCATAGACCTCAATACCAGGAGTAAGATAATCCACAAAAGCATCTTTATTCAATATTTGACTGCCAACCATAGCATGGTAGAGGCGCAGATTGAGATTTGGAGCGGCAGCGATGTAATCGGCGGCCTTCCAAATGTTTTCAAGGTTCAATCCAAAACGGGAATCGGTTGCTTCCATTTGCTCTTCAGTGAGGTTGGGCCCGTAAGTCTTCTGCCTCAGACCGACATCAAACGGTTTGCCCGAAGCGATGAGCGGCGTTAATTCAGCGAGATCTTCTACAACGGGCAAAACATTGGCATGTTCTTGCTTGAGGCGAATGATGTTTTGAGCATAATCGGTTCCGACGGTCTTGAAGCCGTTGCAAACAACCAGCCGGTCAGGAGTCAGTAGTCCACGTCTGATCATTATGCGAGCTATGTTGACGTCGACGGTCGAGGACATTTCATGATGCGCACCCGCGCCCAGAGTCGTACGAATTACTTCTTCGGCGGCGTTGGCTTTTGAGGCATAGGTGTAATAGAAACGGCCGTCATAATCCACTTCAACGATAGCTTCAGCGAAGATATTGTTCATCTTGTCAATCTGACGGCGAATGATGGGAAGATAAACGATCTCCAAGGGGCTGGGAAGTGAACGTTCCAGGCCCGGAATCTGTACGCCATTTGCGAGAATTTGGCTCAGGTCGAGATCGTCGAAAAGGAGACGGCCGTCGTTTACGTGAAGGGTGGAATTGAAGCGGTGGCCATCAGGAACTGGTGACTCCTGTTCCCAGCCTATGACCGGGCGTGTTTCTTTGGCAGTTGTGTCTGTGTTTGTGGTGGGCATAATGTTTACCTGATGCTATCCAGTGCCTTGATCCCCAGACGGTCGCGCTCCCAGCCTTGCGTCGAGCCGGACCAAAAATCGAAGGAGGCGATCTTTTCGCTATCATCGGGCAAGGCTCCGCGGTCTTCATCGGGACCGTAAACGATTACATAGTTCAGGGACTTCAGACGGCCGAATTGCCGATAATCTGGCGTGGCCGGCACACGGTTGCGCCAAGTTCCGGTATCTACGTAATAACGTTCACCGAAATGGTCGTTGGCAATTAATGCCACTTGAGGGCGATGGGTGTGACCGGCGATCAAGAAGCGATGTTGTCCATTGCGAATTGTGTTTTCCCGTGCTGCGTAAAGTTCAACGCCTGGACGACGGGCCGTGCTGTTCAAGGCTTTAACAGCAATGGCCTCAGCGAGGTCTAGGGGAATGTGTTTACTCGTCCAGCGCCATGGTTTCGCTGCGAAAACGGCCTGAATGGCATCAATCATGTCCAGGCACCACTTCTTATCGAAGGATTCTAACCAGCCCAGCATATAAGGATCATCTTGCAATTCTTCCAACAAATTTATGATAACAGGTTCGATCGCTCGCCACGCTTCATAGCGATCGATCAAGAGACCATCGGCGTAAACGAAGAAGTTAAAGATGGCCGTCAATGGACGCAAATCGTCAAACTCTAATAAGCGCAGATAGAGCGTTCGCAAGGTCAGATCGGCGAGGATATTGGCATCACCATGGTATTGACGAAACATGAATGGCAGGCGTGATGCGATATCTACCGTGGCAAAATCGCCGAAGGTAGGATCCTGGTATTGGCGAGCCGGCAAATGAGCGGGAAATTCTGCGGTATCGCGGTGATCAACGGAAAAATTCGCGTAATCATATTCGTGACCATGGCGGATTAGCGCTTGTTCCGGCTCGACAGCTAATACATAGGGAAAAAGAGCGCCATGCTCACGATGACCCAAAGCTTCTCGAATCGCTTGACGAATTGCCGGCGAAGCGTTGATCAAGCGGTCGTGATTCCCGGGGACGTAGCGTAGTTCCACAGGGACGGGAAAAGGCTGTTGCTCACCATTTTCATCAATGTACTTTCCGGAACTTAGCAATTGCAACAGTTCCAGGACAGCAGACACATTTTTTTCATGACTAATGCCACGTATGATACGTAGTAGCAGCGCCTCAAGCTGCGGGCTGACGTCCGACGTGGTGACATAAGGACGGGCGCCAGCGGGATTCTCGGTGAACCAGAGCCCGGTGCGGTGTAAGTCGAATATATCCCCGGCCAACACGAAATCGAGACGCTGAGCAGCATTACGTTTCGCTTCGGCAGCCAAATGGGCAATCAGGAGTTGATAGGGTTTTGCAGGCAAGTTTCGATGGAACTCTAGAGGGGGCAAGTTACCATCACCGAGGATTTGGTTGGCGGCTTCTTCTTCAAAGTGAAGATCGGATAGTACGACAAGCATGACAAACTCCTAATTGGTAACGAGGATGGGATCGTCAAGAAGAATTATAATGCAGAGAAGGCAATGGCGCACTGCTGATGCAGATGGATGAAGTGATCGATTGCGGTTCAATGGATGACGATCGTGTTGGCAATGAAGCCATCCTGTACCATAATGGGTGAACACATGAAGGTGAAAGTCTCACTAGGGCAAATGGACGTCAAGATTGGCGACGTAGTCTCCAATCTGGCAACTGTGCAAGCGATGACGGCCGAAGCTGCCAAGCTAGGATCTGATCTTGTCGTTTTCCCAGAACTATGGTCTACAGGCTATGATCTGAAACATGCCGCCGATCATGCCACTGTGACTGATTCAGGCGTATTTTCCGCGGTAGCTGCGCTGGCTCGAGAGCAGAACATAGCGATAGTTGGTTCCATGTTATCGGACTTGGGGAAGGGACGTTTTGGGAATACGGCCGTGTTTTTTGACAGGCAGGGCAATAGTTTGGGTGAGTACAGCAAAATTCACCTGTTCCGGCTTATGGAAGAAGAGAAATATTTGACGGCAGGCGAGTGGCTGTCTCTTGTGGATGCGCAGTGGGGAAAGATCGGTCTTGCTATTTGTTACGATTTGCGTTTTCCGGAACTATTTCGTGAATATGCCTTGGCCGAGGCAAGCATGGTTATTCTGCCTGCGGAATGGCCCAAGCCACGCCTTGCACATTGGTTGACCTTATTGAAAGCACGGGCTATCGAAAATCAGATGTTTGTTGTGGCCTGTAATCGGGTAGGGCAATCTGGCGACAATACCTTTTTTGGATATTCTTGCATCATCGATCCGTGGGGCGAATTTGTTGTGGAGGCTGGTGAAGAAGCGATCTTGCTTACGGCTGAGATCGATTTGGCCATGGTCAAAGCGGTTAGAAGCAAGATACCAGTCTTTGCCGACCGGCGGCCTGAGCTCTACGGAAAGAAAAATGTTGTGGATTAGCCCGTTCGGGAATTGGGGTTTGAGCCGAGGTCAAGTTGCAGAACAAGCAGCCGTAAATTGATTGTCAACGTCGTAACAACATATGTGGCAGAGATTTTGCTTGCGAGATATCTAGGGCGAAGACCATTAATGTATAGGCCAGTACTCCGGCTGCCCCTCCCATGAGGACGACTAAAAGGCTCTGTGAAAATCCAGTAAGCGGCAGGTTCGCTGCGGCAAATCGAGCCACGATAAAGGCGGTGGCACCGGTGATGATGGCTGCGATAATTGATTTAAGGGTGGTCTTGGCGATTCCATAACTACGTAAACTCCCGATCTGGCCTCTGACAACCCAAATCATCATGATTGTGTGGGTCACGTGTTTTACGGCATCGGCGACCATTAGACTGAGCAAGCCTAGCGGGCGCAGCAGGGCTACGGCCGTCAATGAGTATATGAGGATGCTGATTACTCCAACCAATGCTGGACGCCAGGTATCTTTACGAGCGAATGAGGAATAGACCAGCATCTGGTCAATGGCCGCAAAGGGTAAACCAAAGAGGTAGACGCGCAACACGAGTGCCGTTGTGGCTGTGTCCTGTGTAGTGAACTCACCATGCTCAAACAGGAGGGCTACAATAGGCACGGCCAAGGCAAAAAGACCAGCGGTGGCTGGTAGGATAAGGGTAATGACCAGCCTAAGACCTTCGGTCAGTGTCTGTTTGAAGGCTAACAATTGCCCGCTGGCCTGACGTGCCAGCGTGGGCAACGTGGCTACGGAGAGGGCGGTCACTACCAAGCCTAACGGGAACTGGTAAAGTGTCGTGGCGAACTTCATGTAGGAGATGCTTTGATCGCCCGTTCGGGTGGCCAGATTGAAACTCAAAGCGATGGCCAACTGATTAACCACCAGACCGGCTACAATTGGCGTATAAAGCTGTAGGATACGCCTTACAGCCGGGTGCCGCCAATCGAGCCGCCAACGCAACCGTGCGTCGCGAAGGGCCCAAAGTTGGACCACGATCTGTAGCAGCGAACCCAGCAGCATACCCCATACTAGACTGTCAATATGGTCAGGCCTCAATAAAGCGACAATTACGATAGTACCATTGAAGACAGCACCTATGAAGGCGGGTACATTAAAGCGTTTGAGGGCAAAGAGCGCGCCTGTAAGGACGCTGGCGATTCCGAGAAAAAGAATCGTCGGGGCCGCCATACGCATCAAGCGAATGGCAACATCTGTAAGGCCTGATTCGTTGAATTCATTGGCTCCAACGAGCCACGCTATTTGCGGTGCAAACAGCTCTACGAAACCGACAACCAATAATAAAACGATTGTGGCTACGCTCAATACTGTGCTCAGCACTCCCCAAAGCTCATCGCGTCGCTCTTTGGTGGCATAGTCACTGAATACGGGTACGAGCGCCGCGTTGACCATGCCGCCAATAATCAGTTCATAAAGACTGATAGGGACGAAGGCGGCGACTTCAAAGGCGCTTAATAGTCCGGATGCACCAAAGAGATTTGCTTTGACAGTTTGGCGCGCCAGTCCAAATAGTCGACTGGCAACGTTGCCAATGGCCAGGATGGCCGCTGCTCGGACAATGCTCTGTTCTTGATCCGGTGGGGTGCGGTCAGGCGGAGAAGGTGGGGCTTGTTCCCGGTCAGTGGATGGAAGGACCGGATCCGCCATGTCGGATTGCTCTATCAATGGTTAACCTATCGGGCAACATATGGGTTGCCCCCTATGCGTTGCATTCTAACGTCATGGACCACCAGGAGCAACACTATTTACCGCTAACTTACCGATGGATCTTAAACACAAATTGAACTTGCCCCCAATGATGTCTATAATGCTGTCGACACTTTTTGGATCGCGTTATCGTACACAAAATTATGGATGAGCTACCCTGGCGTTTTACCGGTGGGGAGGAACCACCGCAATTCACTTATTTTATGGATGGTGAGCGACACGATCAGTTGATAGAAGGAAGTATAGCGACGGCAGTGGTCCGCAAATTTGGGATAGATGAAGTGACGGTACGCCGCGCGCTGGAAGTTGTGGCGGCTGAAAGCTAAATCTGAGAAAAGGGACCAAAGCGATAAAAGATGGTGCCAAATTGGAATAATACAGCAAAGCTCATCACCCATTGCCCCCGGTTTGAGTCGTCACCGCGCAGCCAGTAAAGAAAGACAAATGGTAAAAAGACGAGTGAAAAACCTGCATAAAGGAAATGCATTGACAAATTCACCAACTCATTGCTCTGCCCACCCAGCCAAAGCAAGGCACCCAATATGGCCTGGATAAATATGAGCAGTTGGGCAATGACAAGCGCGCCCAAGAAGTTACCACTGAGACCCTCGCCGCGTATGGCGCGCCAAAGGCTCCAAAGGCCTAAAATCAGAAGGTAAAGCCATACTGTATTTGCCAATCTTGCGTGTAAGGTAACGACGTTCTCCACGGTTGGTTGCTCCTTATTACTAGCTTAAGAAGTTTAGCCATTGTTAGGGAGCTTGCCAAGCGTGACGAACGACTTTCTTTCCGCAACCGCAACTTGGTTTCTCGGGCGCATTAATGCAAATATTCACTCTTTGAGAGCGTGCTCAAAGTACGAAAAAGTGGTTTCGGAGCTGAGGATGTTATCGGCTACAATTCCTGATCATGAATAGGGATACTCATCAAGATGTCGATCGTGCGTACGAGAATGCACTGGATACTCTGTATGGTTATATTAACCTGGAGCAGAAGGCTATCGACCGCTACCAGGCGAGTAAGATGGATACAGATCGTCCGCAACGTTTGCTGGAGATGTTGAATAATCCGCACCAGCAGTATCCGACTGTCCATATTGCAGGAACGAAAGGAAAAGGTTCGGTGGCGGCCATGTGCTCGGCCGTATTGGCAGCGAGCGGTAAACGTGTTGGATTGTATACGTCCCCGCACTTACGTGATTTCCGTGAGCGTATCCGCGTTGTTTCGTCTGTAGACCCAGATGGGCATATTAGCAAGGGTGATTTTGTCACGCTCATGGATGAAGTGGAGCGCCAATTGGATGCTGTTCCCGGAGTGACGTGGTTTGAGATTGTGACGGCCGTTGCCTTTCGTTATTTTGCGAAAGTGAAGGTGGATATCGCCGTTATCGAGGTTGGACTGGGGGGGCGATTGGATGCAACAAATGTGCTCGAGCCGTTGGTGTCGGTTATCTCGAACCTCAGTCTTGACCACACGTATTTGCTTGGAAATACATTAAAGCAGATTGCCACAGAGAAAGGGGGGATTATCAAACTAGGGATTCCAGTTGTGACAGCCCCGCAAGCGGAAGAAGCGCTAGCACGATTGAAGGAAATTGCCGGCGACTGTGGAAGCCCAATTAGCGTCATAGGGCGCGACTGGCAGTTTACAGGGGTGAGCCAGAAGCTGGTCATCACACGCTCAGCAGATGAAGCGTTTATTCCTACTCACACACCTTTCGATTTGGCGTTAGCAGGAGAGCACCAACTTGAGAATGCCACGGTTGCGTTGGCTACCCTATATAGCATTCGAAAGCATGTGCCAGGGATAACGCTGCAGGCTATGCGAGAAGGATTGGCTGGTGTGACGTGGGACGGCCGTCTACAAATAGTCTATAAGGGGAACAAAAAGCCAACTTTGCTGGTGGATTCAGCCCATAATGAAGATTCGGCGATCAAGTTGAAGGCGGCGTTATCTGATGTTTATGATTACAAGCGATTGTGGCTCATATTTGGGGCACCGGGGGATAAGGCGGTTGCGCAGATGATGGCAGTGTTGTTTCCGATGGCGTATCGCGTTTTTCTGGCCGCGGCGGATCACCCACGTGCTGCATCCACCACTTACCTGGCCGAAATGGCTTCCTCGCTGGGTTTTGAAACGACACTATGTGAGAGTGCGGGGCAAGCACTAATAAAAGTGTTCGAATTGGCTAAACAAGGAGATCTTATTTGCGTTACCGGTTCAATTATCTTTGTAGGCGATTTGCTTAATCATTGGGACGGATTAAAATCCCGGTTGATTACACTTTGAGGAATCCTTTATGCACGACGATGATGATATCAGTTTTGACCAGCTCCCTGATTTTCTAGCCACTTTTCCGGACTTGGACGCGGAAATCTTTCCTGAAAAGGAGACCAAAGCCAGGGATGGCATGATAGAGTGCCCATTCTTACCATTACGGGACGTCGTCCTCTACCCGCAAATGGTAATGCCCTTGTTCGTGGGGCGGGAGCGTTCGCTGGCGGCGGTTAAGGCGGCTAATGCTAACGACGAGAACTTAATTGTGGCTGCGCAACATGACGCTGAAGAGATGGAACCAGACTATGATGATATGTATGTCATCGGAACAGAGATTACGACAGGGCGTATCCTTCGCTTACCTGATGACACAACAAGTGTGCTGGCCCAAGGCAGACGACGCGTAGAACTGGTCGAGTTTACGCAGTTGTATCCGTACATTCGTGTCCGTGCGCGCGTCATAGACGAACCAACAGATTGGCAAGACAACACCGAGGCTTTGATGCGGGCGGTTCTGACTCTTTTTGAAAAGGTTGTCATGCTCAATCGCAACATTCCCGAGGATGCGTATACCTTCGCTTTAAACATGACCTTACCAGGCTGGTTGGCCGATTTTGTGGCTTCCTCGCTATTTCTTCCACTTGAACCACGCCAGGAACTTCTCGAAACATTTGATCCCACTGAGCGATTGCAGAAGGTAAGTTTAGCCCTGGCCAAAGAATTAAATGTCCTGGAGCTAGAGGATGAGATCCATTCTCAGGTACAACAAGAAGTAGACCGCTCTCAGCGGGAGTACTTTTTGCGAGAGCAAATGCGAGTCATACAGGGCGAATTGGGTGAAATGGATGTGTTCAGCCAAGAAATGGCCGAACTGCGCGAAGCCATTGAAAAGAAAAACCTTCCAGAAGAAGTAAAGGCTCGGACGGATCGCGAATTGAAGCGATTAAATTCCATGCCACCTATGTCACCGGAGGTAGGCATTATTCGCACGTACATTGATTG
Source organism: Chloroflexota bacterium (assembly GCA_009937635.1). Lineage (GTDB taxonomy): Bacteria > Chloroflexota > Anaerolineae > Promineifilales > Promineifilaceae > JAACFF01. The sequence continues at coordinate 28,003 of JAACFF010000010.1, read as the reverse complement.
GCTCGTGGAATTGCCGTGGAGTGAAAGATCGCAAGATAATCTTGATGTAGTTCATGCAGAAGCCATATTAGATTCCGATCATTATGGGCTGAAGAAGATCAAAGATCGCATTCTGGAATATATCGCCGTCAGGCAAATCGCGCCTGAGAATATGCGCGGACCGATTCTTTGCTTTGTTGGCCCACCTGGAACCGGGAAAACTTCTCTTGGCCGTTCTATCGCCGCCGCCGTTGGACGGGAGTTCGTGCGAATGAGCCTGGGAGGCGTACATGACGAGGCGGAAATTCGAGGACATCGCCGTACGTACATCGGAGCGATGCCTGGACGGATCTTACAAGCAATGCGCCGTGTGGGAACGGTCAACCCATTGTTCATGCTTGACGAAATAGACAAGCTTGGTCTCGATTTCCGCGGTGATCCCGCTGCAGCTTTGTTAGAAGTGTTAGACCCAGAACAAAACAACAGTTTTGCAGATCATTATCTGGACGTAAGTTATGATCTCTCCCAGGTGCTATTTATCACTACCGCCAATTTCCTGGACACTATTCCCTCTGCGTTGCTGGACCGGATGGAGGTTATCGAGTTCTCAAGTTATCTCGAGGAGGAAAAGCTGGAGATTTGCAGACAGTTCCTGGTTCCGAAGCAGATGGAACAGCATGGACTTGGCGATAAAGGGGTACGGATTGAAGACGAAGGTTTAAAGGCCTTGATTCGTCTCTATACGCGTGAAGCCGGCGTTCGCAACCTGGAACGCGAAATAGCGTCCGTTTGCCGCAAAGTGGCGCGATATGTGGCCGTGGGAAAACGCTATCCACGGCGCGTGTCGGCGCACAAGATTGAGGAGTTACTGGGCCCTCCGCGATTTGTCTATGAGGTGTTGCTCGACCAGGATGAAGTAGGCGTGGCGACCGGTGCAGCCTGGACCGCCACTGGCGGCGAAATCATGTTCATAGAGGTTAACTTGATGCCTGGCAAGGGATCATTGACGTTGACCGGACAATTGGGTGAGGTGATGCAGGAGAGTGCACAAGCAGCCCTGACCTATACTCGTAGCCAAGCAAATGCCCTAGATATACCTATAGACGTTTTTGAACGAATGGATATCCATATACATTTACCTGAGGGAGCTGTTCCCAAGGATGGGCCCTCGGCCGGCGTTTCCTTGGCAACTGCCTTGATATCTGCTTTCACCAACCGACCGGTACGAAGAGATGTAAGCATGACCGGTGAGATTACCTTGCGCGGTCGTCTATTGCCGATCGGGGGAATTCGAGAAAAGGCACTTGCCGCACGAAGAGCCGGGATAAAGACCTTTATCCTACCGAGCAAGAACAAGGGTGATCTGCAGGAGATTCCCAGGAAATTGCGTCAAAATATCAAGTTCATCCTGGTCGATCATGTCGATGAAGTTTTGGATGTTGTATTGAGACCTCCATTGCCATTAGAGGCGCAATCCGAGCAACAATTAGATGAAGTAGCGGAGACCGGCAACTAGCCTGAGGTGAACTATGCGACCAATCGCGACGTTTTCTATTGTGGCATATGATCCGGGCCGCCAGGAGTGGGGGGTAGCCGTGCAATCAAAGTTTCTTGCTGTGGGGTCAGTGGTTTCTTGGGCCCAAGGCGGAAGTGGCGCCGTCGCTACCCAATCCTATGCAAATCTACGCTATGGACCAGATGGTCTTTATCTAATGGGGCAGGGTTATTCGGCCGAAGCTACAATTGCCATGCTAACCGGGGCTGATGCGGGGCGACGTACGCGCCAAGTAGGTATGGTGGACCAAAACGGGCAAGCGGCTGCTTTCACGGGCGAAGGTTGCCATGGCTGGGCGGGTCACATCGTTGGAGATGGGTACGCCTGCCAGGGAAATATCTTGATACCGGGCACGGTGGATGCTACGGCCGCCACTTTTGAGGAATCGCGTAACGGATCGGGGGAATTGGCTGATTGGTTAGTGACGGCGCTGGCTGCCGGACAGGAAGCTGGGGGAGATAGCCGTGGACGACAATCGGCAGCCGTTCTGGTCGTGCGCGCAGGGGGTGGATATGGGGGCAACAACGATCGTTACCTGGATTTACGGGTAGACGACGATCCGCGACCGATTGCCAAGCTGGGCGACATCTTGCGCTTGCACCATCTCTTCTTCGGAGAGGTTAACAGGGACGATTTGCTGCCTTTGGACGGTGTAGCTTCTGTTCTGCAAGAGTTGATGCAGCGCAGTGGACACTACGATGGACATGTTAGCGGCTCGTTCGATGAGGAGACCCGAAAAGCATTGCGTGCTCTGGTAGGACAAGAAAACCTAGAGGAACGTTGGGACGGTAGTGGAAACATGATAGACCGGATCGTCGTTGAGTTTCTACACGATCGCTACGGAGCGCCTTGAGAGACAATGACCTCTAGTTTCGGAATGGCCCGATATGTAGCTAGGGGGCAGCAAAAGCTTGATTAGTGCCACCCTTCGATTATGTCCTTAATTGTACTGACGAAGCCATCGGCCGTCGCGCCATCGAGAATTCGGTGATCAAATGTAAAGCTGGCGAACGCTAACGGCCGTATGGCAATCGCATCATCGACCACCTTGACGCGCTTTTCTATCTTACCAATACCCAGGATGCCGGCTTGTGGCTGGTTTATAATGGGTGTTGCCAAGAGGCTGCCGGATGTACCGTGGTTGGTGATAGAGAAGGTGCCACCTTGAACATCGCTTGGCATAAGCTTCTTGTTGCGAGCGCGATAGGCAAGATCGTTGATGGTTTTGGCCAGGCCAAGTAGATTCATTTCGTCGGCGTGTTCAATGACAGGTACGATCAATCCTTCCGGGACGGCAGCAGCCATGCCTATGTTTATCTCACGGCGGAGTATCAATCCGTCGTCGGTCCAAACGCTGTTGGCTAGTGGATGCTGTTTCAGAGCTTGAACTGTGGCGGCTACAATATAGACTGTGTAGGTAAGTTTCGCGCCATCTCGGGCAAAGTTTTCTTTGTGCGCGGCACGGTGCGTGGCTACGGCCGAGAAGTCAAACTCGAAGACCGTGGTCACATGGGGGCTGGTGCGTTTGCTAAGTACCATGTGTTCGGCGATAGTGCGGCGCATCCCGGTCAAGGGAAATAATTCGTCATCCAGACCCGCGACTGAGGCGGGTGGTGTGGCCTGCTTTTTAGGAGCAGGCGTACTGTCTGTGGTCCGTGGCGGTGTAGTAGCCAGAGCTGGTTCCGGTGGAGTCAAGGTACGCATTTCCAAATAGGCCAGGATGTCCTGCTTGGTTATGCGGCCGTCTCTACCAGTGCCAGTTACAAACGCCAAATCGACATTGTGTTCGGCGGCGATACGGCCGACGACCGGGCTTACACGACCTTTGTAAACTTCCGGTTGGGCAGCGGGGGTAGGTTCCGGCATTGTTGACAAAACCATCGACGCATTTTGGCGATCCTGTCCGTTTGAAACCGCAGCGGGATCGGCCGTGTCAGCATCATCAGGTATTTCTTCTCCATGATTTCCAATAAAGGCTAACACCGTTTCTACGGGAATTGTTTCGCCTTCATTCACACATAGTTTGAGAACAATCCCTGCTACCTCTGTGCTAATTTCAGTAGTGACCTTGTCGGTTTCAATCTCAGCGATGGGGTCATAGGGCTTTACTTTGTCCCCTTCGCGAACCAACCAACGTGATAATGTTCCCTCGATTACGCCTTCGCCCATCTCTGGCAAAATAATCTCTGTTGTCATACTCTTTCTCTTTTGGCAATGGACTTTCTGTTGCTTGCCGGTTGCAAGAGGTCTTACTTATAGAATTCTGGATACTTCCTTGGGTTTGCTTCGTTCATCAGGTCATATACGGCGTCAAAGACATCTTCTACATTGGGCTTGGAGAAGTAACCTCCGTCAGAGCCATACGCGGGGCGGTGAGCTTTAGCGGATAGGGTACGCGGCTCGGAATCTAGCCAATGATAACCGCCTTGCTTTTCGATCACTTGCTGCATCATATAGGCGGTTGCGCCTCCGGGTACATCTTCATCCAGAAAGAGAATACGGCTGGTTTTCTGGAGTGATTCTAAGATTCGGTCGTAACGGTCGAAGGGTACTAAGGATTGCACGTCTAAGATTTCGAGGTCAATTTTAGCCTGTGCTAGAAGGTCTGCCGCTGCGGATGCAATTTGACAGGAGGCCCCGTAGGTGACGAGGGTCACATCCTGTCCCTCACGTATCAATTCTGGTACACCTAAAGGCACCCGTATTTCTGCGAGATTATCGGGCAGTGTCTCCTTTAGCCGATAGCCGTTTAGCACCTCTACGACAAGGCCTGGTTCATCCCCTTCTAGCAACGTATTGTAGAATCCGGCGGCCCGAGTCATATCACGGGGCACCAAAACGTGCATGCCGCGCACCAGATTTAGGATGCCTGACATTGGCGATCCAGCGTGCCAGACGCCTTCCAGGCGGTGGCCTCTCGTACTAACGATGACAGGTGCTTTTTGCCCCCCGGCGGTACGCCAATGAAGGGTGGCCAGGTCATCTGACATAATTTGCAAGGCGTACAGGAGGTAATCTAGGTATTGTATCTCAGCGATTGGACGCAGGCCGCGCAGGGCCAGACCGATGGCCTGGCCGAGGATGGTCGCTTCGCGAATGCCCGTGTCGGAGACACGCAGCGGCCCGTATTTTTTTTGTAAGCCCGCGTAAGTCTGATTGACACCCCCTAGTTGCCCAACGTCCTCACCAAAGGCAATTACTCGCGGGTCACGTTGCAACATAGCATCAAAAGCGGCGGCCAGCAGCTGAAAGCCGGGAATCTTAGGCGAGTCATCGGAATACCTGGGTTTGATTTCCTCTATGTTCAACGCTGACAATTCAGATTCGCTGTAAAGATGAGAACCAACGCGAATGTGGTTGATGGCAGTCTGTTCTTGCTTCCAGGACAATAATTTCTGCCTAACCTGGCCTGGCTCATCTTTAACAACCAGTAGAGCGCGATGTATGGCAGCCATGATATCCTTGCGATATGGCGTTGCTTTGCGCATCAATTGCTGGCGAATTGCCTCCAACTGTTGCCGGTTATGGGTGCTGATTTCCAGCTCTTGAATGAGATCGGCTACCTCTTGTCTTTCACGGAAGATTGGTAGGGAGAAGGCTTTCCACGCTTTCAGGCGTACGTTCTCAGCAATCTTGCTGGCATTACGATCAGCCTGGTCAAGTTCGCCAGGTTCTGCGATACGTTGTCTTATGATCCATTCGCGGAACTTATTGATACAGTCGAATTCAGCTTCCCATTGGAGGCGCTCCTGCGGCTTGTAACGCTCGTGACTACCGGACGTCGAATGCCCTTGGGGTTGAGTCATTTCGATTACGTGGACGATGGCTGGGATGTGATCGCGGCGTGTTTTGCGGGCCGCCTTGGCATAGGTTTCGATAAGCGCTGGATAGTCCCAGCCGCGTACGGTGTATAGATCGAAACCCTCTGACGAGTCTTTTTCTCGTTGAAAGCCTTTTAGCAGTATCGATAAGTTCTGTTTTGTGATCTGTAATTCATTGGTCACGGAAATGCCGTACCCGTCATCCCAGATGGAGATGATTACCGGTGCACGAAGAACTCCAATGGCATTGAGAGATTCCCAGAAGAGACCTTCGGCGCAGGAGGCGTTGCCGATGGTACCAAAAGCGATTTCGTCTCCGTTGTGAGAGAATTGAGCCAGGTGTTGTAGCTCATCCAGCTCCCGATAGAGGCGAGAGGCGTAGCCCAAGCCGACCAGACGCGGCATTTGCGCCCCGGTTGGCGAAAGATCGGCCGACGTATTGTAGGTTTTTGTCTGATCGCGCCAGGTGCCGTCGTCATTGAGCAGGCGTGTTGCGTAATGGGCATTCATCTGGCGTCCAGCAGAATGGGGATCGGCGGCTACATCTGTATGGGCGTACAGTTGGGCAAAGAACTGCTGAATGTCAGACAGTCCAAGGGCAAACATAAATGTTTGGTCGCGATAGTATCCGGATCGGAAGTCACCCTTGCGGAATGCTTTGGCCATGGCAATTTGAGCCAATTCCTTACCATCACCAAAGATGCCGAATTTGGCTTTGCCGCCTAATACTTCGCGGCGCCCAATGAGGCTGGCCGCCCGACTTTGTACAGCGAGGTTGTAATCGCGTAATACTTCCGCTCTGCTCAAGAGCAGCTGTTCTGCTGTATCGTCGCTAGTTGAATCTTGTTTATCCGCTTCGTGTTTCTCTACATCGAGCATGGTAGTTCCCATATTATTGAGTCAACTTGATCAATAAAAAGTAAGCAAAACAACGCTCCTTGTATTTCCTTTACGCACGCTTATCTATCTAAAGGGGTGACAGCGTAATTGTCAAATTGAATATGAACTCCTCCGAAGCCCAATGACTGGGCAAAGAGGCCAATGTCACCACTTTGGAATGTCTTATCGGTCACACGGCCGACTTCCTGGCCATTGACATAGAAAATCATGTTGCCGCTTTCGGCTTCAACACGCAATTGGTTGGTTTGGTTGAGTCCTTGTTTTACGGCCGCTGATTCAAACCAGTGATCACCAATAATCGATTGTTCCTCTGCTTCATCGCGATAGCGGCCAATCCAGGCATAACCGTCACCGCTAATCTTGAACAAGTAAAAATCCCCACGCTCAGTGTCGGCACGCAGCAACATGCCGTAACCGTTGTCTAAGGGACCTTCAATTTGAGTGGCCTCGACCGTATATACACCGTCACCGAAATTCTTGCCAGCCGAGGCCCAACGGCTGACATCGTCACCTTTGATAAGCAGGTCATAAACGCCATCTATGATCTGGCCTTCCGTATGAGTATCGTCGCCACTGCTCCAATCGCCGTCTTGATCAAAGGTTTCATTGTACGACTCGTTGCCTTGTCCACCGCAGGCCACCAATAAAGTCGCGACCAAGCTCAGACCGAGCAGAAAGTGAAATAAGCGGATCAGACGCATGGATGTACCCTTCCTCAAATGTGCAAACTGAAAACCAATCTCAGTAGTATAAAAATCTTGCCGTGTAGTTAGGCATTTTGTGAAATTTGATTTAACAAATAGGTAATAGTGTTTGATCACCGCCCGTGCAGAATGAATTCTGCCGCCAGAGTAGAAAACATGTTGGTGGCCGTAGATGGATTACCTAACTAACTTGATAAGTTCATTTAGATGCCACTATTCTAATCCGCTCGCACCTGAGGATGCGAACTACACAATATCGATTCTACTGAGTTAAAGTGACCGGTATAGTTACTCAATTGTACCGATGCTCATAATCCTTAGCCATGATGATCGAGTTGCTCTAATAGAGCTCATTGGCCAGCTTCTATGTTTCCTGCAGGAACCCAGATAACCGGCCTGTGGATGATGGGGGTGGCGGAAGACGAGCAACTGTCGCCCATAGGTGATGTGGGTGACAGCTTTGCTGATGGTTTTCCTCATCGATCGGGATCGAGCTTTCGGCGCCGCCAGATCCAGGCAATTAGAATGATCAACACAAAGATGCAGGCCGAAAGGGAAACAAATAGACCTAAGGTCCAACCAGGGGGCGCATACCACATTTCGACGATATGAGTGCCGGGTTCAAGCGCAATAGCACGCAAGGCGTAGTCTGCGAGGAGGATGGGTGTGCTTATGCCATCAACGGCTGCTTGCCAGTGCGGGTGAAAGATATCGCTGAGCAAGAAGTAGGCAGGTCGATCCGTGCTGACCTCAAAGGCGATGTGATTGGGATCGTAGCGAAGGACGGTAATAGCGGATCGGCCGTTCTCTTGTTGCAGCGGCCTACCGTTTTCCAAGATGACAGTCTGAAGGGGATCAAAGCTTGCGGCGTGAATTGCGTCAAAAGCCGAATCATGATCGGCCACGACGGATGCATTGAAAACGACATTGGCACGCGGCAGTGCAAGTGTGTTAAGGTAAACTGTGACTTCAGGATCGTCATCAAATACAGGCACTATGAAGGTCGTATCCGCAGGCGGAGTATTCTTGCCGCCAATGACATATTTGGTGCCAAGTAGGTTATAAAGTGGTGAACCGCGATAGCCGACTGAGCCAATGTATACGGCATAGTTGGCTAATTCCAAGGGGTTATATACACCACGAATCGAGTAAAGTTGTTCGATTTGGGGCAGGTTCGGCTGCCAGGCGCCAGTCGCTATATCAATACGCTGCAGACCGGGATCTGATTTAATGAACTCTAAGGCCTGGCTACCTGATGCAAAACCGGGCATAGGACTGTTCCATTCAATCTCCACAAAACGGCCTAAGGAAATCAGGTCAATGGCCAGTACGAGGACGGCCAGCACACCAAATAAATTCAACGAAATCCAGTTCCGCCCTCTGGCCAATATGAGCAACCAACTTGCGATGGCGAACACGACAAACACAACAATTGCTTGCTCCATCTGCCGTTGGTGGTGTGGAACCAGGTTGACATTGGCAATGTATTGGCGGAGCAATAGGGCAAGCACGACGCAGGCAACCAGGGCTGAGCCGATCATATAAGGACGAAAACTTGCGGGTCGGCGAGCGAGACGAGTCATGCCGATGGCAGCTAACGCCGCAAGCGCAAAATCCACCAGGAGAACAAAACGCGCTGGCACTTGAAATGGGAAAAAAGGAAGCCAACGCAGAAGTAACGGGAAAAAGGGGGTATTGGAACCTAACGCCAGCAGGAGAAATAATAGCGCGGACAAGGCGAAAAACAGAGTGAGACGGGAGCGACTATATACAATGGCCAGACCGGTAAGAAAAAGCGTCAATACGCCTACGTAGCCGTATTCAACGCGAGCCCAATCGCCCCAGAAATTTACCTCACCCCGGCCGAAGAAATCTGGCGCCAAAAGGCCAAAAAGCCCGCGCCAAGGCAGGGCATAGTTGGCAGCTCGTTGGGCATCAAAACCAGCGCGGACCGTGTATTTTACGGCTTCCAGTGAGGGGAAAAGATTAATCGCCGCGATGGCAACGGCTGTTATGCCCAGGATGCCAAGTAGCAGTAGCGGCCACAACTGCCGGTCAGACAGGCTGCGGAACAGCGCATACAGTCCAATAAAAGATGCAAGCAAAAAGGTCATCTGACCATGTCCAGCCAGAGCGCTTAGCCCCAGGACTACTCCGCCTGCCATGGCCCAGGCCACTCTAGTTTGAGGGTTGTGGGCGATAATTGCACGGTGAAAAGATAGAAACGTCAGCGGGAGCCAGGCCGCTACGGCTATCAGATTGAGATTGCCTATGTGGGCGATAAACACTCCTGAAAACATAAAGGCCAGACCGCCGACCAGGGCGGCCGGGCGCCAAAGGGGTTTCGAGGGACAAAGAAGACGCAAACAGGCGTACATGGCCCCACCGGCGAAGAAGAAGTGCCACATTACGAGACCTTCAATCGCTTTGTAGGAGAAGTTGGGATTTAACAAGAATAACAACAAATTGAAGGGATAAAAGATGCCGCTCTGGTTGTCGCCGATGAAGGATGTTCCAGCGTACTGGTATGGGTTCCAAAGAGGGATCGTGCCAGACCAGAAGTTCTGCGCGGCAAAGCGATACATGGGGTAGATGAAGGAGACAGAATCTCCGCCACCGCGGGGAATCCACGCTCTACCGGCCACTACGGGCCAAAAGAATAGTAAGGTTGCCAACAGCAAAATCAGCAATGCCAAGAGATCTCTGCGCCAATGGGCTGCCAGATAATAGCGCAGTGAGGTCTGGTTGCTACTGATTGTGCTATTGTCGATCATAAGCTGGGTTGGCCTCAACGCTTACAGTTGATACAGAATTCGGCCCGATTCTATTCTGAAGTGGTACAGCTCGATTCGCGCAACGGTACTCATAGCAGCTCTTATACTTGTTCCCTATGAGAATCTTAACTAAATGAGCCTCATCCGATATTAAGTTTCATTGATGACGGACATGACCTGATCAAATAGTATTTTGTTGGTGGCCACGCTTTCGTAGGCGTGAATGGTAGATGTTCCACGCCAATCGGTAAACGTACCACCTGCTTCTTCTAAGATAACCTGAAATGGAGCGGAATCCCAGATGTACATGGCGGGATCGACCATAACCTCAGCACGGCCAGTGGCTACTAGAAAATAGCCGAAGGCATCTCCCCAGGTACGCTGCGTGTAAGTGCTGTCTACGAGACGCTGCCAGGCAGGCGCTTTTTTGCCGAAGTAATTCAGTCCGGACGTTAACAATACGGCATCTGCGAGGCTATCTACTGCCGAAACGTGGGCGCGACGGCCGTTCCAATAACAGCCTTGCCCGCGCATGGCATAGATAGTCTCGCCAAGCGCAGGGAAATGGGCAACGCCGATCAAGGTTCTTTCACCGTCGGTCAAGGCTAATAGGTTGCTATAAAGCGGCACTCCGCTAATAAACGATTTGGTGCCATCAATTGGATCGATAATCCAGGTGTAAGGTGAGTTGCTAGGAGATTGACCGAATTCCTCGCCTAGAATACCGTGACCGGGCCAATATTCGGCGATCATTTGCCGCAATTTCTGCTCAGCTTTCTGGTCGGCGATAGTGACTGGGGTATTGTCTGTCTTGCGATGCGCATCCAGTGCTGTTTGGAAATAGCCCAGTGTAATGTGGCCAGCCTGCCAAACCGCATCCAAGGCAAATTCCAATAGCGTATTTCTTCCTGGTGAGTCTTGTGTCACATTCTGTCCCTTAATCCATCTTTTTAGAAAAAAATCTTTTACTTGTGCCCATGGGCGACCTGGGGAGATTTTTTAACTCTGTGCGTATATGCTTGAAATTCAGTATATTCAAAATATCAGCGTGTAGTGTGGTATCCTTAGATACCACTTGCCTAGCCCGGTCGCATCTGAGGACGCGAATTACATAATATTGGATCGCCGAATTCTTGTACCATCAAGCGTTACAAACCAGTGTCGCATCTGTAAATTGCGCAATATTGGATCGGCTGAGACTAGCGATCCTGTTGAATGGCGACGCGTTTGCCCCCTTGAAGATGTCCCCACCAGTGCAGCAAGGTGCTGCCATCGGTGAAGCCCAACGGAAGCAACGCGCCTACGGTAAAGACCAGTAAATTATCGACAAATGTGAAGAGAACGAGGATCAAAGCTGGTCCCCCTTTGGGACGCAAAAGTAACGCAATTGCACCGGAGACTATCGTCAACAAGAGGCTGAAAATTGGACCACCTAAGGCACGCTGAATATGGACATCCGCCGACAACATCCCTTCATTGTCAGGGTATTGAGAAATGGCAATGGGTCCTCTATATTCCATGCCGCTCATTGGATAACCCGTTTGCTCTGCAGCTTGAGCGTGCCCCAATTGATGCCAAAACTCTGACGCAAAATGGATTAGCGAAGCCGAGAAACCGCTGAGTATGGCCATTTCAGGTTTCCATTTTAGTAATTTTGCAGCCAGAAAGCTCAGCACAGTCCAAATAGCAAATAAGCTGAGCAGAGCCGATGGTCTAGCTTTAACTTCTAAACCAAGAGGTTCAACCAATTTGAGCGGACGTTTCATTATCTTCATTTCTCCCCAACCTATTGGCTCAGTGTATCTTGTGCGGCAATGGGTAGCTAAGAAAAAGATTCTCTAAAACGAGCCGGCTGTTGCCATTTCGTTCAAGTTGCCAGATCGCCAAGTCTGTCTGTTTGAACCCAGACATGATCCATTCCCGGTTCCATTCGTGAGCATATTGGGTAAGTTGATGTTGCTGGTCAATGTTACTTATCGGCAGAGCCGGGACGAAACTGTCTTTGTGATACGCAAGTAGGGTCAGATCATGCCACCAACTGAGCCAGGTCTTGAGTAAAGCAGGCAATGATTCCGGTTTGCGGGCTAGGTTTCCTGCGAGGCTGAAACGACGAACGCGTTGACTTTCCAGGGCGTTCCTCAAGAGAGATAGTTGGTGTTGCCGTTCCGCCAGAATTGTGTTGTCTTGACTGGCTTGTACCGCCCAACCTAAGCGACCTTCAGCCAGGTGGGACAAAAGCAGGGCTTCGTCAGCTCCTATGCCCCAGCGAATCATCAGGCTCTCTTCTATGAGTGCTGAGCTGACTGGACGCAGTCCAACCGTGCGGCAGCGGGATGCTATCGTGGGAAGCAAAGAATCGGCGTCGTTGGCGGTGAGTAACAAAACGACTTTGCTTGGAGGTTCTTCAAGGGTTTTTAGAAAGGCATTTGCTGCGTTGGTATTGGCAGTGTCGAACCGTTTGAGAATCGCTACGCGGGTACGTCCCTCATAGGGAGAAAGATTTAGTTCCTGCTGCAACAAACGTATCTGGTCGATCTTGATAACGTGTTTTCCACGCCCACTTATCTGGGGCTGGAGGAAGCGTACGTCCGGGTGATGATCAGAAGCGATAAGACGGCAGGTGCGACATTGATTACACGGCCGTTCTTTGGAGGGTGCTTCACAATTCAGCGCCTGAGCAAAGGTTCGTGCCAGCGTCGTCTTGCCGATTTGCTCTGCTCCGGTTATCAAATAGGCGTGACCGACGCGCCCATTGGCAATCGCGCCGGCCAATAATTGGACGGCCCAGTCGTGACCGACAAGTTTGTTCCACCCAGTCATGGGGGAATTGTAAGACGTTTAGGTCAAAACGAAAAATGGTTTTTCAGTCGTTAAGTGGCCTCACAAATTCGCTGGCATGTATCTTGATGCCAATGCTTTCAGGCGCTTCCTGACCCGAATCCGAAGTTGAATTCTGGCCCGAATCTGAATTCAGAAAGAATTGGTTTATCCACTCTACTGTGGGTTCAATGTCGACCTCTTCCGCGAACTGGATAAGGTCCGGGATTGCGTCGGCGTCGTCAAGACCAATTGGTTCACCTAGAATTGGGGCCAGACGATGATAACGTTCAGGGCCTAGGATCTGCATGCACTGGTAGTGGTTTACGCCCATCTCACCGTCTAGCATCAGCGAAATAAACGGCCAGGACCAGCGGCCCAATCCCCAATCTTGTTCACGACTGCCCACATAGCGTGGATAGTAGCCAGTACCAAAGGAGAGTAGACGAATATCTTCAAGTTGCTGCTTGCCGGATTCCTGGTTAAGCGCCTGGGCAAGGGCAGCCATAGCAGGATTGCGGGCAACCACACTGCCACCAACGTACCCCTGAAAAGAGGGGAAGTAAACGGGGATAGCACTTGAGCGCAAAATCACATTGACGACCATTTCACCGGCATCTGAATCAGTTCCCGGGAAATTATGGAAGAACTTTGGTTTCCATGTGCGCACATCGTCTATTACGCCGTCAAGATCGAAGGTTGGTGCCAGGACAAACTTGCCGCGATCGGTCAGGTAGTCATTTAGGGTAGCGGCGCCAAAGTATGGGGTCAATATTTTGCGTAGGTTTAATATGTCGTACTTGGCACCCAGAACTTGGCCGACTTTGATCACAAGAGAACCTTCGAGGACTTCTTTGCCAAAAGCTCGAAATAATTCGATGGTCTCGACTGGTGGGATACCATAGGCCAATCCCATGGCCAGCATGGCTCCGGTAGATGTGCCTGCAAAGAATACGGTTTGCTCAAGGAGGTCAGGTACCTCCTTGGCGATGCGGTCGATGAGAGCGGCCGTATAGATGCCGCGGATACCGCCACCATCAATGGAGAGTATGCGAAAACTGCTCATGCCTGCTCCTGTTGTGCTCCAAAAAGGAGCGATTGTATCTTTTTACCCTTACTACAGATGAAACTGTGGCTAGTATACCACTTTACGTCAAGTTGCTACAAATTTTAGGAAACAAAAATAGTGCTGGTCCTGTTAAGCCTAGACCAGCGCTATAATACTTGTTGTGTATTTTATTTAGATGCTACCGGTCGCCAGGACTGTTTTGACTTCGGCAATAGCCTTTGTCACCTCGATTTCTCGTGGGCAAGCGTTTGTACAATTAAACACTGTGCGGCAGCGCCATACGCCAAAGTTATCACCGACGACCTCTAGGCGTTCTTCAGCACCATAATCACGGCTGTCGAAGATAAACCGATGCGCCTGGACAATGGCAGCAGGTCCAACGTATTTGTCATTTGCCCAGAAGCTTGGGCAAGAAGTGGTACAGGCGGCACAAAGTATACACTTTGTCGTATCGTCAAAACGGGCCCGGTCAGCCTGTGACTGGCGTCTTTCACGGCCATCCTCAGGAGCAGGTGTGTTGTTGATGAAATATGGCTGTACTGAGCGGTAATGATCGAAGAACGGTTCCATGTCCACAATCAAGTCCTTAAGCACGGGTAGGCCAAGAATCGGTTCAACCTGAATCTTAACCATGTCGCCGCTACTTTTCAGGCGCTGCACCAGCATCTTGCAGGCCAAAGCATTGGCACCGTTGATACGCATGGCATCGGAACCGCATACGCCGTGAGCACAAGATCGCCGTAGGGTAAGCGTGCCGTCTACTTCCCACTTCAAGCGGTGTAGAAGATCTAACACGGAATCGGTGTCATTGACGTTTTCCAGGGTGTATTCGCCCCACCATGGTTTGGAATCTTTCTCAGGATTGAAACGGCGGATGCGTAATTCTGCTTGCATCAGATTCTCCTCGTAAAATGGGACGCGGGTTAACGCCGACGAACGCGGATTGGATCATGCAGCTCAAAGTCCCTTTTTCATTCATGTTGGTTTGCGCTAGCTCGTATTGACTTATTTAGTAAACACGTGGTTTGGGAATGTATTCGATGTCAAGCTGATCATCCTTAAGTACTACGTCTTTATAATCAAGCCTGTAGCCCTCTGTTTCTTTGTAGCAGAGCGTATGTTTTAACCAGCGTTCATCATCTCTTTCAGGATAGTCGTCGCGGGCATGAGCGCCGCGGCTTTCTTCTCTAGCCTGGGCAGAAACGGCGGTCACTTCGGAGAGCTCCAATAGGCAGCCCAATTCCCACGTCTCCAGCAGATCTGTGTTAAACTGTTTGCCTTTGTCTTCGACCTGGATGTTCAGGTATGCATCACGCAGTTCCTCCAAATCAGATATCGCCTCACTCATGGTGTCATGAGTACGGAAAACGCTCACGTTCTTGGTCATGGTAGCCTGCATTTTCTGCCGCACTAGATGTGGTTTCACCTGACCATTGCTGTTACGCAAGCGCTCAAATTCGGCCATGATTTCGCCTGCGGCATCGTCCGGTAGCGGCAGCAGTTCGGCCGACTGACAATAATCGGCCATATGTGAACCAGAAAGCTTGCCAAAGACAACGAGGTCGGTGAGTGAATTGGTACCCAAGCGATTTCCACCATGAACCGAAACACAGGCCACCTCACCGGCAGCGTAAAGGCCTGGTAGTACCGATTTTTGCGCGTCAAGCAGCACACGGCCGTCAAGATCAGTGGGAATACCTCCCATGCCGTAGTGAGCTGTGGGCTGAACGGGCATTGGTTCCAGGGCTGGGTCAACGCCTAGATATGTACGGGTAAAGTCAGCGATATCAGGCAGCTTGGTCTCAATATATTCGCGATCAATGCGTCTATCTTCGCCATCTTGCTCAAGATAATGGTTTACGGTGTCGGGTGTAATATCCAAGTGGACGTAATTTTGACCGTTGATACCGCGACCGGCCTGGACTTCAAGATAGATTGCGCGGCTAACGACATCACGGCTTGCCAAGTCCTTAATGTTAGGTGCATACCTTTCCATGAAGCGTTCTCCATCTTTATTGATAAGAACACCGCCTTCCCCACGTACGCCTTCGGTGATAAGGATACCTAGCTTAAAAATGCCTGTGGGGTGGAACTGGAAGAATTCCATATCCTGTAATGGGATATTGCGTCGCAAGCAGATGGCAGTTCCGTCTCCAGTGAGTGAATGGGCGTTGGAGGTTACTTCCCAACAACGGCCCCAACCGCCGGTGGCAAAAAGAACTGCTTTGCTATGAAAGATGTGAAATTCACCGGTAGCGATTTCGATGGCCACGACACCGCGGACCGTGTCGTCGACGCGTATCAGATCCACTACGTGAAACTCGTCGAGAAAATTCACATTGTTCTTAATGCACTGTTGATACAGGGTCTGTAAAATCATGTGCCCAGTGCGGTCGGCAGCGTGACAGGCACGCATTACCGGTTTACCTGTATCATTATTGGTATGGCCGCCAAAACGGCGCTGCGAAATTGTGCCATTAGGGAAACGATCGAAGGGTAATCCCATGTACTCCAGTTCGATAACCGTAGGGATCGCTTCTTGGCAGAGTTTATGAATGGCATCTGCGTCGGCCAAGAAATCGGAGCCTTTCATCGTATCATAGGCATGCCAACGCCAATGATCTTCCTCCATATTGCCGAGTGCGGCACCAATACCGCCCTGCGCCGCACCCGTATGAGAACGAGTAGGATAAAGCTTAGAGATCACAGCCACATTCGCTTTGCGACTTGCGTAAAGCGCGGCCATGAGTCCTGCCCCGCCTGCGCCAATGATGACTGCGTCATACGTGTGAATCTTTACATCTGCCATTTGGTCTCTTCCTCAGTTAGTTCATGAATGGCGTTGAGTCGAAATTGATGATCGCATATCCTGCCCACAGCAATGTTGCCACAACAAAAATGAGGAGCAATATGTTGATCCCCTTCATGAGTGATTCATTGTGAATGTAATCCTCAAGTATATTACGCAGACCGTTTATGCCGTGGGGAACGGTGAAAACCAGGAGCAGAAAATCGAACAGTTTCCAGCCCCACGAGTTCCATTGTTCGGCTACAAACATGATCGTCAGATTGGTTGAGCTATTGAGAACATGCTGGATTAACATATGTCCGACAGCCAGTATCAGCAATGCGATGCCGGAAAGGCGCATAAACAAAAACGCCCTACGTTCGAAATTGCTTTGAATTTGAACCTTGCGGCGGGTGATGCCAGTTTTTTCAGTTATAGCAGCCACTTGTTTTTCTCCTTGCTAGTCAAACATGCCTGGCGGGAAATCACTTAACGAGGGGATGGTCCAGCAACTCATTCCCTCTGCAGCAAGTTCGCTACAGTGGCCTATAAAACCAAAGAACATGAAGAGGCTGATAGGAAGAAATATGACCAAGAAGAGAATCCACACGATTGTGGCGCTTCTATTTTGATGTATCCACCACTCTGGCTTATAGTCCAGCAATGTTATACGAATTCCGTTAAAGGCATGATAGAGAACCGCACCCATCACACCTATCTCGCCTAATGCAAATAGCGGGTGTTTGAATAAGGCCAACGACCATGCATATATATGTGGCGCGAAGAATGCGTTAGCGGTATCCCAGATATGGATGACGACAAAGCCCAGGATTGCCAAACCAGCTAGGCGGTGGGCGATCCAGCTTACCTGACCACTACGGCCACGATAACGAAACGCCTCCCGGACTGTCAGTGCAAGAGAAGCCATAAGTACCCTCCTTCGAAGTAATCAACAGGTTGTGCAACTACTACGCGATTACATATATAATCAACAGATAGCGCAGATTTATTGATTGACAAAGTGAGTGTGTATTCCATGCGGGTTGTCATTTGTGGCGAGTGTCGCCAAATTCTCTTCGTGCATAAAATCACAAAGAAATTATAACATGTTCATGAAAAATCGATAAATGTGAAAAGAAGTTAGCGTTTGTAGCAAATACGTCCTGCGATCTTGCCATGGTAAAGTACGACTGATAAACTACGAGAAATGATACGGCCGTTTACACTTCGTGATTTTGCCCTCGTGCGGCGGTTGAGCGAGCAAGGGGTGCCCTTGCACTCTGAGTCTGCGCTTATTGACAACCTGCATCCATTGCGAGGGGCACTGTTGAGCATGGTAGTCGGGGGAAATTTCCCAACATTTGTTTGGAAATCAGAGGATCGATCCGGAACGGGCTTTATTCAGTTGCTATTGGAAGAAGATCGGCATCACGCCCATATTCTGTATCTAAGCCCCGCAGTGGAACTTTCTGAGAATGCGGTCGATGGGACGGCATATGGTACAAAGCCAGATAAAAATGGAGATGCGTGGCTTTCCCTTCTTGACCAGGCGGTGACAGAAGTAGGCCAGCACGGCGTGCAAAGTCTGGTGGCTGAGGTTGACGAAACAGGACCGGAATTGCCAGTACTGCGCCACGCGGGTTTTGCAGTGTATACTAGACAAGATATTTGGGTTTCAGATGTTGCACATGACAATTCGTTAGAAACAAAAGAGCCTTCGTTGCGCCTGCGGCCGTATCTTAAGAGGGACGATTGGGATATTCAGTTACTCTATGCTAATACCGTTCCTCGTCTGGTGCAGTTGGTTGAACCTGTGCCCCCAGCGATGACGGGTGACGCCTGGGTCTTACGCGATGAGCGAGATGAACTTTCGGCATTTGTTCATGTTCATGAAGGCTCTATGGCTACCTGGCTGCGATTTTTCATCCACCCGAATGCGGAGGCCGATGCCGGTGAGATTGTCAAAGCGGCGTTTCAAACTGAGAAAATGCGCGGCAAGAGATCGGTTTATTGCTGTGTTAGACGATATGAAGGATGGTTGCCCGCTGCGCTGGAAATGGCCGGTTTCCGGATTTGGGGCAGCCAGGCAGTTTTGGTGAAGCATACTGTGCACCACACAAAAAGTGCGGCACCTAAAATGGCCGTGAACCTAGAAAATACAGGCATGCCGGCTACGACGCCTTATATCAGGCGCTACCCTATCCGGACTAATAATGGAAGCGAATCCGCCTCGCAGAATGAAGACATAGGAATGTCTCCAGAACGAAGGCGTTCGCCTGTTAGTGTAAATTAGATGGTACACGTTCAAGATGGTACACGTTCAAGCTAGAGAAGATCTAAAAACTTTGCTATGGATATTACCCCAAAGTATACGGGCACATTTGGAAGAATTAGGCCGGGAAGATGAATTATTGGAAGTTGTTATGGATCTCGGCCGTGCTCCGACAGCGCGATATGTCAGTGGAGATGTTGTTATTCGGGTCGACGAGGTAACGCGGGCGGAGATTGACCAGGTGGTTGAAGGCATCGGGGATTTTGACGACGACAACAGGGCTGGAATTGCACGTACTTTGCACCGGATTTCTGGTATACGCAACCGGCGGGGCCAAGTGGTGGGATTGACTTGCCGGGTTGGACGAGCAGTTTACGGCACTATCGATATTATTCAAGAGATTGTGAATGATGGCCATAGTATACTTCTCTTGGGCCGCCCTGGTGTGGGAAAAACAACTATGTTGCGTGAGATCGCTCGCGTATTGGCTGAAAAGCGGCGAGTAGTCATTGTCGATACCAGTAACGAAATCGGTGGAGATGGCGACATTGCGCACCCTGCCATTGGGAAGGCGAGGCGGATGCAAGTACCTCGGCCGTCCCGCCAGCATGAAACAATGATTGAGGCCGTGGAAAACCATAGCCCTGAGGTTATTGTTATTGATGAGATTGGCCGGCAACAAGAAGCGGAAGCTGCACGCACTATCAACGAACGTGGTGTGCAGCTTATTGGAACCGCGCATGGCAATACGCTAGAGAATTTATTGCTTAATCCCACGCTGTCTGATTTGGTAGGTGGCATCGAGAGTGTGACGTTATCGGATGAAGAAGCGCGTAGACGTGGAACACAAAAGACAGTGTTGGAACGGCGCGCGCCTCCGACGTTTGATGTGCTAATTGAGATTCAGGAACGGCAAAGACTGTTGGTTCACCGGGATGTCACAGACTCAGTGGACAGGATGCTGCGTGGTGAGCCGTTGCCATTGGAAATGCGCTACAGGAATGATGCAGGTGAAATCCAATCAGAGCGTCAGACCATGGTTCTTTCCTCTCCAGCCGTCACTGGGCGACGTGGGGGGCGTGGCCTTCGCGATAGTAACGAGAGAGTCGGGGAGCGCCATGACCGGCAATCAGCTAGTACGCGCCGAAGCCGGCAGAATGGACGCCGCAAGGCAGCTGATGGCGATGGCCAGACGGTATTCAGCGGAGTAGAAAGTGTAGAAGGCAATGGCCGACAGGAACAATCGCTTAAGGTATTCGCCTATGGTGTGGCACGAAATCGCTTGCATGACGCCGCCAAACGCCTGCATGTAAAGATTGTGATGGTGGACAACCTGGAAGATGCTGACGTTCTGGTTACACTAAAGAGTTACTATCGTAAGAGGCGACGTTTGATCAGTAATGCCGAGCAACAGCGCACCCCGGTATACGTGCTGCGGGCCAATACGGTAAATCAAATGGAACGTTTCCTGGCTGAAGCGATGGACTTGGAGGTGGTCCAGTCTGACCCTTTTGAACAGGCCATTGCGGAAACTACCAGAGCTATCAATCTTATTGAAGCTGGGCAGCCGAGTGCGGATCTGAGTCCGGTTGGCGCAGCCATACGCCGATACCAACATCAGATGGCACGCCATGCCAATTTGGTTTCCCATAGTTACGGCAAAGAACCCAGGCGCCATGTACGCATTTTCAGTACGCGCCGTAATCAATAGATTTTCGGCTTAGGAATCTTAATTTAATCTCGTGCAACTTAGTTTTCCAGGGTGAGTCCGTGTTTATTACATTTGAAGGACCAGAAGGAAGCGGGAAGTCAAGCCAAATCCAGCGACTGGCATTATTCCTGAAAGAGAAGCGTATTCCTGTCTTGGTCACTCGCGAGCCTGGCGGTACAGATATTGGCGACCAGATTCGTAAATGCTTGCACGATGTGGCGAATACGGAAATGCGAGCGACCACTGAATTTCTGTTGTATTCAGCTTCGAGGGCACAATTGGTGCGAGAGTTTATACGCCCGGCGTTGGCGAACGGGCATACGGTCTTGTGCGATCGCTACGCAGATAGTACGATTGCTTACCAAGGATACGGCCGTAGCCTGGATTTATCAGACTTGGTGGCCATCACGCGGTTTGCGACGGGGGGCCTAGTTCCTGATCTGACGTTGCTTCTGGATATCGATGTGGAACGTGGGCTGGCGCGCCGCGCAGCCGGCCAATCAGAAATGAACCGGCTCGATCTGGAAGCGATTGCTTTTCACCAGCGTGTGCGTGAAGGTTATCACCAGTTGGCTAAGCGCGATATGCTCCGCTGGCGTATCATCGATGCTGACCGGCCAGAAGATATCGTGCAAGCTGACTTACGAAAGATCATCATGGAGAAGGTCAGAGCTTGACTCCTTGCTGAGAACTTGGAGCTGGCTTACAAGCCATCGTTTAGATCCCCACCGAGATCAGGCATAGACTGCTCGATGGAATCTGGTGATTCCCCTTTTTCAAGGCGGTCAACTACTTCTTCGAATTCTTCTCCCATATCTTCTCCCATTTCTCTGCTCATTTTACGCATAAAACGGCCGAGCGCTTTAGGGTCTTCTTCGTCAAGGCCGGCCAATGCGCTGTCATCCATCATGGCGTCCATTCGCGCATCTTCTGACTTTGCTAAGGCGACTCGACTAATGCGTCGCTTTAAATGAGCACCTTGACAAAATGGGCAAACTGGAAGTGAATCATCGTATTCCGCGTAGGTTAAGAAGAGGCGAACTGGCTTCTTACAGTCGCCACATTTGAAATCGTAGTAGGGCATTTGATATCTTGCTCACTTAAACAGTAAAAACAACGGACGGATAATCTAGGCAAACAATTTATAACCTGTAACCGACGATTGATTTCTTTACTGTTTTCAGCCATCGATTGTTGATACAATCATTATACGTTGCTATGTATCGATCAAGCAAAGCAAGCGGTGAGCGATGGAGAAAAGATTGAACGAAAAGAGTGAGCAGACCAAAACAGAAGATTTGTTTCAATGCCAATCATATCCAATTCTAGTAATAATTTCAGGACCATCTGGTGTAGGCAAAGATACTGTTGCTCGCAGATTAATCAAACGCCGTCCGGAAGATTTCTATTTTGTGGTGACGGCGACGACGCGTGATGCACGGGACAGCGAACTTCATGGGCGCGATTACTTCTTTGTAAGCAACGACGAGTTCGCACGCATGATCGAAGAGGATGATCTGCTGGAGTATGCCGTTGTTTACCGGCAATACAAGGGTATCCCAAAACAGCAGGTTAGAGATGCCCTGGCCAGCGGCAAGAATGTGATTATGCGCCTGGATGTGCAAGGAACAGCTACGGTGCGCAACCTAATTCCCAACGCAATTACTGTGTTTTTGCGTACGCAAACGGAAGAGGACTTGGTAAGGCGCTTGCGAGAACGCGAATCGGATTCGGACGAGGGCGTCAACTTGCGAATCGCCACAGCACGTCAAGAAATGAAGCGAATGAAGGAGTTTGACTACTGTGTGGAAAATGCGGAGAATGAGCAAGAGAAGGCAGTCGATCTGATCTTGAGTATTATTGATGCCGCTCGCTGCCGCGTCGGCCAGGAGCCAATTGTTATTTAGCTGGGTGAGATGAAAGCGGCTAGTACCCATACCAAGAAACCAATGACCGCGATGATCACCAGTCCAGTTATACTGGCGAGTTTGAGGACGTGACCCTCATCAGCGCCAGAAACTGTACTGCAGCCGACGATCACCTTAGCGGGGGCAAAAAGACTGCCAATGGCTCCGCCAGTTGTCTGTGCGGCCAAGATCAGCGGTATGGATAGCGCCAATACGGACGCCGTTTGCCCTTGTAGTTGACCGAAGACGACGTTGCTATTGGTGTTGCTTCCGGTCATAAAGGCTCCTAAGGCTCCGATCAAGGGGCTAAGAAACGGGAAAAGCAGGCCAGTTTGACTAAGAACCTGAGCTAATAACTGGGTCATTCCAGCGTGTTCCATGGTTAAGGCCATGGCCACCAACGAGTAGACTCCGATAGTTGGTTTGACCATACCCTTAAGGGTTTTATGCCCAATGACTCGCCCGCTATAGTTGGGGGAGTAGGCTGTAGGCAACGGCCCTCGCCAACGGTACCAGAGGTAGGCTAAAAGACTGGCATAGAGCAGCAGCGCTCCCCCATGACCGAATATGCTAATTGAACGGCCTGCCCCTTCGGGAATGCACCACCCTTTGCTCGTACATACTGCCGGGAAAACGGGATCGATCTTAACGGTGTTTAGTACATCTCGAAACAATAATTGCCCCAAGAGGACGACTATAATCAGGAGCATGTATGGGAAAAAGGCGACCAACAAGCGTTTTGTTCGGGATTGGTTGTTCTCAGTCATTGATTCGGGTACGGAAGGTTGAACCCGTGCCATACGGTTGGTTTCGAAGCTCAACAAGGGAATCGCGACTAGCAAGCCAGCCAGCCCGGCTCCCAAGGCGGCTAAGGTCCACAGTCCTGAAAGGGCGATGGCCCACTGCGTGCCGCCCATGACTACTGTGAGTAAGATTACAAATAGGCCGCGTTTGCGTATGGCTGTTCCTCGATCCTGCAACCACAGGACGCCAAGACCACACCCCAGACAAGTGATGGCGAGGAGTACGGCCGTGGGGCTTGCCAATTCGTTCCCAGACATTCCTGTACTTGCTATGAGCGACACAAATGATGAGCCAAGCGACCCAAATGTTACGGCCCATGCATGACCGAGCAGGGCAATAACCACCGCTGCGCCGGCCGCAAAACCCATTCCTACCAGTAACGGTGCAACAACTGCAGCTGGAACGCCAAATCCTGTTGCACCCTGCAAAAAAGCGCCGAAAATCCAGGCTAGAAGCAGTGCCTGTGCTGGTTTGTCCCAGGCAATGCCCGGCATTTCCTGGCCAATTGCGGAAATGACTCCCGCCTCGTTGACAGTATTATAGAGTAGTAAGGCCATCCAGATGATGTATAGAACGAAGAAGGCGAGCAGAATTGCCTTAGTCCAGGCTACGAGCAATGTAGAAAACTCAACTCCGAAGAAGAGCAGACTGACAAGCACGGCCGTCAACCAACCCGCTGGTCCAGCTTTGCTTCCGCCCCAGTGGCGACCTATCATCAGGTAGAGTACCATCAAAATCGGAGAGGCAGCGAGGAATACGGTAACCAGCGTTGGTTCAAGCAAGAATTCCATGTGAGTGAGTATAGCTTAAGGCTTGTGCTCAAGCTATGTGGTTGGGATTAACCAAGTACGCATTTCGTTGACGCCGTGTCGAAATGAGCTAAATTCAGTATTGTCATTCAGCACTCATTGTTGCCGAGGAAAAAGTCTATGAAGAACAAGGCGTTCATGTATTTTTTATTTGTCGCCATATTGTTGTTCATTGTAGTTTCCTATGGCACGTCGGCAGAAGGATCTGCCCCCGCGTTCGTGGCTGGGCAAATCCTGGCTGAACCAGGATCAGGAAAGTTGCTAGCAGTTGATGGGATTTCCAGTGAAGCCGTTTATATTGTACGCTTGCAAGACGTTCCTCTAGGTAGTTATCGTGGTGAGATTCCCAGACTTGAGGCGACAAGCCCCGCTGCGCTAGCCAGTAGAAAGCTAGATATCAGTAGCGCCGCAAGCGTGGCGTATCGTGATTATTTGGCAGCAAAGCAAAGTCAATTTCTTGCCACTGCAGAGAAAAACCTACAGCGTGAAGTGGAGCCGATCTACCAGTACGACATCACCTACAATGGTGTAGCAATAACGATGACGGAAGCCGAAGCGGCGATGGTGGCCAAGCAACCTGGTGTGACAAGTGTACAACGCGATCAGTGGCGTCAGAAACATACGGATGTGACGCCCTCATTTGTTGGCGCAACTAGCATTTGGGATGGTGGTGGAGTTGATGGCGCCGGGACAAAAGGAGACGGCGTTGTTGTTGGCATCGTGGATACTGGTATATGGCCTGAACACCCCTCATTTGCGGATAATGGAAACTTTCCGGTCCCGAAGGACTGGCATGGCGGTTGTTCCCTGCCAGATGATGGCTCACAGGCTTATGGTTGTAACAACAAAATGATCGGTGCCAAGCACTTCCTGACCGGATACAAAATCGTATCTTATGGATATGATGGCCTTTTTGATTCAGCGCGTGATGATGATGGGCATGGTACGCACACAGCTTCAACGGCTGCAGGCAATGAAGCGGTGAGCGTAAACTTATTAAACATAAATCGAGGCACCCTATCTGGTATCGCGCCACGAGCGCATGTGGCCGCGTATAAAGCGTTAGGACCACGCGGGGGAGTGACGTCTGACCTGGTGGCGGCCATAGATGAGGCTGTTGGAGATGGCGTGGACGTCATCAATTACTCTATTGGGAGCACCAATCCTGGAAATCCGTGGTCTGATCCCGACGCCCTGGCCTTTTTAGCTGCCCGAGATGCAGGCGTGTTCGTGGCAACGTCGGCCGGTAATTCAGGACCTTACGTCGAGACTATTGGCTCGCCAGGTAACGCGCCATGGATCACCACGGTCGGCGCGAGCAGCAGCAACCGGCATTTTATTAGTGATATTACTTTGTCAGGACCTGGGACGCCGCCAACTGGACTTTACGGTGCGTCCGTGACTAAGGGCGTCACTAATTTCAACCTCGTGGATGCAAGAGGCATTGGCGATAGTAAAGGAGACGCCAGCGGCAAGTGTCTGAACCCATTCAATTCTGGTACATTTGATGCGCATGATGTTGTTCTCTGCCAGCGTGGCGAAGTTGCTCGCGTGGCTCGCGGTGACTTCGTTTTGGCCGGGGGAGGTGGCGGTGTCATTCTCTATAATCCCGACCAGCAAGGCCTGGCGACTGACAATTTTGTTATCCCAGCAGTGCACGTTGAGAATGATACCGGTCAGATTATCACGGATTATATCCAACGATACCCTGGCGACGTAACAACTAGCTTCACACAGGGTCAGAAGACGATGGATAATGATCCTCGCGTCACTGCCGATATGATGGCCTCGTTTAGTTCGCGGGGTCCAAACACGGCCGTACTGGATATTATTAAACCAAACGTGACGGCTCCTGGCGTACAGATTCTGGCTGGAGCGAGCCCGGAACATGATGGGGAGGGTGCGCAAGGCGAACTTTTTCAGTCGATCCAAGGAACTTCCATGTCCAGCCCACATGTGGCCGGTGCTGGAGCGTTGATAAGGGCTGTGCATCCCAATTGGTCTCCATCAGAAATCGAGTCAGCGCTGATGACAACGGCGGACACAGACCACGTTAAAGAAAACGGATTGACCAAAGCCGATCCTTTCGATATGGGCGGTGGGCGGATAGATCTACTTGTTGCGGCTAAGGCACCCCTAGTTTTACATGAAACAGTTGATAAATATCGCGCGGCCAGCCCTGCTGTGAGCGGCGATCCCAAGACCCTGAATATTGCCAGCATGGGCAACAGCAATTGTCTGGTTAGGTGCGCTTGGATACGAAATGTCCGAAATGCCACCAATCAGGCAATGACCTGGAAAGCTTCTGTGTCAGGTCTTAGCGGAACGGTGTCGCCAGCACAATTTACTTTGGACCCAGGAACAGCACAGGAACTCACAGTTGCTGTAGATGCCATCAGTTTGCCGGAAAAAGAATGGGCTTATGGACAAGTGGACCTTGTTCCGCAAGGCAGCAATAACACCATAGATTCAATGCCTTCCACGCATCTGCCAATTGCTGTGAAAGGGAACCATGTGACTATCGATACGCGGCGTGACGCAGGTTCATACTTGATGGAAGACTTGAATTTGCCGCCGGCTTCCGATCTGATCTTTGATCCACATGGGTTCGTAGCAGGCGGGGATTCGCAAATCTCTTTGAAGCAGTATTTGCCCTCAGGCAATCCGTACGAAGATTTGGATCAAGTTTGGTGGAAGTTAATCGATATGCCGTCCAATAGTATCCGATTTGTAAATGAGATACTTGAATCGACGGCGTTGGACGCGGGCCTTTTTGTAGCGTTTGACGGTAACGGGAATGGGAGACCGGATCGCGAGGAGGAGATTTGTGGTAGTTCAGATTCCTCGTGGAATGAGTACTGCAATATTGACATGCCGCATACGGGCGGCTGGTGGGTCCTTGTCCAGAATCGAGAGGCGTCGGGATGGGGTGTTACGGATAACATAAGGTTGTCTACGGCATTTGTGTCCTTGGACGACGCTGGAAACATGACGATTGACTCTTCTATTTCTGAACTAGCGTTGGACAACGTCGATGTACGAGTCAAATATGACCTCATTAACACATATGAGGGCCAAGCTTGGTATGGGGCCTTCTCGGTGGGGACTACTCCGAGTAGCCATGGTGATGTTGGCAGAGTTAATATTGACCTGTATCGGTTAGGAGATGATGTTGTAAAGACGGCCGATACGTCAACTGCTGCGCCGGGCAATACAGTGTCGTACGCGATTGAAGTGAAATCTAATGTCCTAGATGAAGATGTGGATTACGAGATAGTCGATAAGATCCCTGATGGTATGACTTACGTGGAGGGTTCTGGGCAGGCATCAAGCGGATCCGTAAGTGTCAGGAACAACAGCGTGTTTTGGAGAGGGACTTTAGCCAACCCCAACTCGCCAAGGGCGATATATAATTTGTCTACCAGCACCGAAGATGAGATGTGTCATACTCCTGCTCGCCTGGGTGGTGGATATATAAACCTTGAAGATGAGGGTTTCAAAACGGAGGAGGATGTAAAGGGTAACGACGTCGCTTACACATACTCTGTGGGCCAGCCCGTTAATTTCTATGGCCAAGAGTATCCGGAACTAACGTTTACAGATGACGGATTTGTAATCTTTGATTTCGACAGCAGCTATGCATTCCCAGCCGGGCAGGCGCAGCTCATCCCGCAAGCAAGTAAACCGACCAATGTGGCGGCAATGCTTTGGCAAGATATGGAGATTGTTTATAATGCGGTTGCTAACCGCGGTGTGACCGTCGCACATACCAAGGACCTTGAGACCATCATCGTCGAGTATGACGATGTTCAGATCGTTGGTAAACCGAACGAAACTTACGATTTTGAAATTATTGTAAATCGCACTGTGGATGGTGCACCGGGCGCTTATGAAATCGTATTCGCGTACGATAATTTGCAGGGATCATTGGCTGGTCCTCTCACCATTGGTATTGAGAATAGTTTAGGAGACGTTGCTACAGCTTTAGTGAACCAAGGTAGTGCTGAGGGCGTATTTAGTGACGGCTTTATGGTTTGCCTAGATGCCGTTTTGCCAATGTTCGATCTGGTTACTATCTCCTACGATGTAACGG
>JAACFF010000474.1 GCA_009937635.1 Chloroflexota bacterium | reverse complement strand
TGAGAATATTTAACATTGAGGCTAGTGTGCAATCAAAAGGGGAAAAAGTGGGCGCGATTGGACTCGAACCAACGACCTCACGGATGTGAACCCCGTTGACGAGGATCGCAATCGTGATGTCATTCTACTCGTGGTAGAGTCCTTTAACAATGAGCGGTTATGTTAAGAACCGTGGGGTCTCATTTGCAGCGTTATTGTAAATGAGCCTACGCTGTCTAAATTGGTATGACTTCTCGATATTCTACAATCATCGAAACCAGTGTCAACTATGAAGTATTCGACTTCTAGAGAATTGTAACCAGCCGAAATAACGCCTACTCGAACGGGCGTGATTCAAGGTGAATCGGACCATCCAATTTTGGTTCATAAAACGTTTCGGTGGCATCGGCAAACTTTCGACACCCCCACAGCTTTCTGCAGCTTGCAAATCCTTTTGGGCGCCAATCAATTCTTACCCATGCAAAAGAATTGAAAACAGCGCTCAGTGTTTCCACACTTCCTTCAACGGTTGCTTCTCCAGTAGCGATGTCCCAAACCTTGCACTAGTCCATCCTGGTTATTTCCCCGGGTCGCCAAGTCTTATCAAACCACGGTTCAAGGGGGCTGTAGAGACGGAGTATCGTGAACCATCCTTTGCCCGGCACCGTCTGGATCCAATTGCTTTCCTTGCCTACAGGAGCCTGTGGTCCAAAGTAAACGTCTACCGAGCCATCGGGATTGGTTTGCACGGTGCCCGTCTCGCTGCTGAGGGCTGTGTCGCGCTGATCAGTCTGCAAGACCGATCGGGTCTGGGTATCGTAGGGAATGAGTGACCAGAATGTTTTCACAGGTATGTCTGGAGGCAAGTGCAACTGGTAGGTCTTCGACCCATCCAAGTAGTCGCCGTTAGCATCCACCGTAGCGGCCGCATATTGCGATCCGGCGCCAACCATTTTTGCGGACATGGCCGGGGTGATGCCGGTTGCCATGTAGAAGAAGCAGGTACGTGCATCAAGCAGACGGACATTGTTCTGGATGAACTCGTGACTGCCGCCCACAAAGGCGGTGAACCAGGCCGACTCACCGGGGTAGAAGTAAAAATCGTCATCCCGGGCGCGGAAGCTGATTGCACGCGCTGTGGCGATGCCCACGGCTGCGGCCTCCGTCAGAATCTTCTTCATCCGCTCGTCGGGGTTAAAGGGCTGGCCTTTCACAATGCCAATGGAAGCCAGTAATCCCAATATCTCAGTGTCGGCCGATTCAGCCGGCTCTGCCTGAATGACGGTGTTGATTTCCTTGTAGAATTCGAAGGTGACCGAGTGGATAGTGTTGAAATATAGACCAGAGCCATTGATGAACTTGGTTTCCGGCGGTTTGGCTGCTTGCGCCAGCGGGTAGACTCGGAAGTGTTCCTTGAAAGCAGCCACGGCTGGGCCTGTGTAGCCATTAACGGTGAAGCCACGTAGACCATACCAAACGTTATAGGTTTGTGGCCTGTTTACCCAATAACCGTCCGGCACAGCGCCCTCGTAACCGGGAGGGAGGAAGAGATATTTACCGCCCTGGCCTTTATCCGGCCCGGCCAGTCCCATGTCAACGATATAATTCATCCAGGCATCCATCGCAAGACCAAGGACACCAGGCGGTATTTCAACAACCAGCGGGCCGTCCGTTAAATACATGCAGGCCCAAAGGGTTGCCGTCTGGGTATTTGGCGTTAAAAGCAAGGTCTTGGCATCCACGCGATCTTCATGGATGACAACGGTCTGATTATCCGCGCCAACACTCCGCAGCCCCTCAATATTGGCCAAGGTAGAGGCTGCGGACATGGTATTGAGAAACACCTCGACGCCACGCATGAAGTCAAGATTGTCATACACTTTCTCCACGGTGGCCTCGTCCGGTAACCCGTCGATAAAATTCAAGGTTCCCAGACGGGTTTCAACTTTATCTGGGGTTGTGATGTCTGCCGGAATATCCGTACTCATTTTGTATTTCTTTGCCATGAATTTCTATTCCTTTCGGATTGTGGTGGCGCAGATCAATTTTCCAACGCCACCACAGTTTTATACTCTGCTCCTGATGCGCCAATATTTTGGGCACCAGTGAGCTGGCGCCCAAGTTTACTGCCGTGCCATCATTATGCGCACCTTGGCCTCATCATCCTCAATCAGTTCGCCAGAGATGTCGGTGACTACCTGATCTTGGAATTGAGAATCTATTGTAGATGTTGCAGTAGAAACTCGTTGAGTTCAGCATAGGCGTGCGCTGACTCCGGCGAATTCATCACGGCAATGTAATCCCCATGGGCAACACCATCGTAGACCAGGAGATCCGCTACAACTCCTGCTTGACGGAGCTTGATATGCGTGCGAACAGTGGGGCTCAAAAGCATATCCCGCGTCCCTGTTATCAGCAAAGTGGGTGGAAAGCCACTGACATCTCCATAGTGAGGGGAGAGCAAGGGATCTTTCGGATCACGTCCCGGCGCATACACAGCCATACAAGCTTCGAGAAAGCCTTTGCGTGTGATCAAAATATGGTCAATGCCCTCATTGAGAATCCAGGAGTCACCTGTATTGGACATATCCGTCCCAGGCGTGCCCAGATACAGCGCGCCGGGCACGTCCAGACTCAGATCCATCAAGCGCTGAACCACCGCCATGGTCAAATTACCGCCGCCTGAGGTGCCGCCCATCGCCATGGACTTTGCCGATCTTTCTTTCAGCAGGTACTGATACACAGTGATTACATCGTCCCTTCCGGCTGGGGCAGGATGCTGGGGCGGCATGCTGTAGTCAATATGCAGCACCCGCATCTTGAGCCGGTGAGCGATGATGATGGATTCTGCCAAACCCGCTTCGCCACCGTTGAGCACATATGCGCCGCCATGCAGATAGACAAACAAATGCTCCCCGTGTTGCGGATCGACTTCGGAGGGCGTCACATGGTAAACATTGATCCCCTCAATCTCCTCTTGCGCAATGGAAACCCCCAATTGTTCTGCAAAAGCTTGATTCGTCTCAGCTTTGCCCGCGTCGAGCTTTGCGATGACTGCGAGCCACTCTGCCTCGCTCTGCGGATCCATTTGCATCGTTGCCGGATCAGGCTGGGGGAGGTTGGCGATCGCATTACGCAATTCATCGCTGCCACCCGTCGGTGGCGGCAAGGTTCTGGGGCCGATCTGCCAGGCAGTTTGCTCCTCGCCAAAGGCTTGACGCAGTTGAGCTTCCTGTACGTTGGTCAGATTAGACTTGATCAGGCTGCCCATTTCGCCTTTAAGTTCATCTTGCAACTTATCTACGGCAGCACTACCGGTAACGGTAAGCAAGAATAGGGCTGAGGTTCCTTCAGTCACCTGATCGCGAACTGATTCGATGAAGTCGTCATCAATGCCGTAGTCGCTAAAACGACCTGCTAAGCCACCCAAGACCGCTCCTACCGCCAGGCCAACGAAGGGTATAAAAAAGAGCAGGCCAAAGAGCATGCCCCAAAAAGCGCCGCCGAGTGCCCCGGCCCCAGTCAGGCTCACCGCTTGCCGGGTTTTAGGTTTCTTTTGTCCTGGTTGCCATTCCACAACAGCCGCATCTTCAATTTCAAGCAATTGTTGTTTCTGTAGGCTCTCCAACTTGGCCAGCGCTTCGCCTGCACCGGTTGGATCATCAAATTTCCATACGGTTAGTGTTGCCATTTAATTTTCTCCTGCCTGCTATTGACGAACTCTATATCCAATTGACGATTTGAAAACTGGCATCAAGCCACCAATAATATCAACATAGTGGTGAAATACTTTTGTCAAATTGGAAAGCCTAGTTCGTGCATGTCCTATGCGTGCACTGCTGTCAGTTAAACGTCAGTGGGCTAGCACAGTAAAGCGTCGAATGAAATCGCTTTCGATTGTATAGTAGTCAATTGAGTTTATAAAATGCAGGCAGAAGGGTTTGCCAGGCAGCTTTGCCTTGATGGCTAAATCATGCACACATGGGCATTGGCATCCGCGCCGAGCTTCTAGGATCTATGCCACGATCAGTCACAGAGATTGATCAGAGTCTACAAGGCGAAGACCGAGAGAGTGGGGGCCTGCCAAACCGTTGAGTCTAAATGAACAAAAAACCCTAGTTCCTAGACCAGGGCATCGAAAAAGTGGGCGCGAACGGACTCGAACCGCTGACTTCACGGATGTGAATCCTTAGAACCGGAATCACGTCCGTAATGTCATTCTACCCAATGTAGAATCCTTTAACAATTAGCTGTTATGTTAAGAACCGAGAGGTCTAATTTGCAGCGTTATTGCAAATCAGCCTCCTCGGCCTAAATTAATGTACCTCGTTGCTACTCTATAGCCACAGAAGCCACAGAATCTGGTGTCAATCTCTTACGAAAACTCATCTCTTTGTGGGATAACTGGACTTTGATTGTGACAACAGATCCTTCAAGCGAATTGTTCAACCTTGATTCGGGGCACCCTGCAGCGCCGGAAAGCCGACAATATCAAAGGTAGCTGAAGCAATGGTGACATTTGCTTCTTCGTCAAACTGTTGCAGCAGTTCTCGATTAAGTTGAGCCTTGACCTTCCGTCGTTCCTGGGCGTCCACGACGAAGCGCAACGTGATTTCAATCCAATTATCTGTCATGACGAAATAGATCGATGGTTCAACCGTGGTTTGTTTTAACGGAAAGCGATCGATTAGTTTGGCCAGTTTTGCTTCAGCATCTTCTTGCACCTGACCGGTGTGTTTGTTCCCCAGATCTAACATGATATCGGACGCTCGTCGCCAGTCACTGGTGTAGGTCACCGGAATCATGATTTCATCCCATAAGTAACCCCAGTTCCGAGTGTAGTTGAACACGGGATTGTCATATAGTGCCTTGTTGGAAATGGTCACAATGCGCCCAGTGTATTGGTCAGCCTTCACCCATTGACCAATTTCCATGATGGTCGTGCGCATGAAGCCGATGTCCATGACATCACCGGTGACGTTGTTAATAGAAATCCGATCGCCTATGCCATAGATATTGCTAGAAACAATCAACAGATAACCGCTGAAAGAGCCGATAGCTGACTGCGATGCCAAAATGATACCCGCTACTGCCAAACCAATAATGACCGCCAGATTTTGCTGTGGCCTCAGCCAAACCAGAGTGATCATAATGATTACTGTGACGAAGATAATATTGCGCATCAATGCACGTAGGGAGTGCCTGTAGGTCACATCCGCAATCTGCCTCTTGATTAGGCGTTTTAATACTTGATAAATGATCCAGCCGCCTAATGGGATGACTAGAGACAAGATAGCGCTATGTAAGAAGACATAACCATCAGCGGCAAAGACTGAATTTATGAGTTCGATAAATGGGGGCATCATCCTATTCCTTATATTCAAAGCTATTCATGGTGCAAGCGTAACTTTGTAGCGGCAAAACATTCGAATTTCTTAACCGCTAATCATCAAAGGCGATCAATTTGATGGCCAAGGCTATGGCTACAATGCTTAAGGGCACAAAGAGATCTGTCCACACATACCCATCCTCATTAATCATGTTTTCCTTCAACAGAAACACTGATAGAGAAACGACTATGATAACCAGGATGGTCTTCTTCATCTTGTCTAGCGACTCAACATGTAGGGCTGGAGGCATTTTGATCGGACCGAAACGATCCTCTCGCTGTTCGGGAAAAGTGAGTAGAAAGAAAAGGTTGTAAGCAAAATAAAGAAGGACAAAACCCAGTAAGAAGCTGTCGAGAGAAGATAAGATAGTGGCCGTGGCTTCCGTTATTTCTTGACCGGGTACGGATGGATGACCTAAGCCAAAGAAGAGCAGAAAGGCCTCATACACCTCGTAGGCGCCAATTAAAAATAGCAACAAGGAACCGAGTAAAGAACCAATGATGGCCAGCAAGGCCATGAAATGAATTTTGAAGATCGCCCTAAGCATGAATCTCAACTCCTTCGTAGACTTGTCTGGACGAACTAGTTTTCAGCGTCAGTGTCTTTGGATCCGCGACCCGCTTTTCTTAACTTGTGGGCCGCTAGGCTTCCAAGGTTAGTTCTTCATCGCCTTCGTGTTCCCGGTTGTAGCGGTAGTTCAAGATCAGAATGAAGATGCTTACCAGCAGCACCCAGGCAGGAAAAAGGAAGCGGGCCCACCTAAGTGCACCGGCGAATATCAAGAACGGTATGGCTACAATGTAGGTGACGATTGTCAGCCAGCGGGGCACGACCTTCGTCCTGGTCCAGAGCGAACCGATGGACAGCATATACACAG
>JAACFF010000473.1 GCA_009937635.1 Chloroflexota bacterium | reverse complement strand
CTTGTTCGCCAGACGACACGCTGGACAAAGGCCCAAATGAACGTCATTGCCAGAATCGCCATCCAAAACAGTGGCGGCAAAGCGACTAACTGGAAAAACGATCGCAGACCCGGTACCGCCATAATCACCAGGTAACCGGCGATCAAGACAACGGCCGCGACCAACGGCAGCCAATTGCGTCCATGATAGGGTGCGCCGCCAGCAAACCAGGGCAGCGGCGGTTCGGCGAAAACCATGACCATGACACCTGTTAGCACAAAAAAGGTCACCAAAGCCGTTTGCGCCGTATACAAAGTAGCCAGTTCATAGAACGATTGAGTAGTCATGGAGCCGGGCTCGACTGCGGCCGTTCGCTCCAAAGTGGATACCATTTCGGGAGTGATAGTTAGCTGCGCCAAGCCATCTTGAATGAGAAAAAAGGCGCCTATGTAGATCAGCAAGCCAAAAAGGAAGATCGTAAAACTAGCCGGCAAGGTGAAATGGAGAATGCCCTGGCTGAGACTGCTGCGTCGCGCCACGGCTGTCGCAGAGATAGCCAGAATGAAGGGAGGAGCGCCGCGGGCAAAAAAGGACAGCAGGGTATTTTGCAGCGCCGTGAATGGGAAACCCAGTCTCAACATGGTGATGCCAACGATGAGCATTAGCAGTGCGAATACTGTCACCATGAACAACTTCAAAATATTCTGGATACTGCCTACGATACGTTGCCCTTCTACCAGGGCATCAGGCATTGCTTCGAAAGAGTCACCCAAAAGCACCATCGCCGCTACGGCGCGCGTAGCAGTGCTCCCACTCTCCATCGCGATACCCAGGTTCGACTTTTTTAGTGAGAGAACGTCGTTGACGCCATCGCCAATCATAGCCACATATTCTTCCTGATCGCGTAAGACCTGAACCAAGCCCTCTTTCTGCTGTGGGCTGATACGGCCGAACACAGTCGCGTCTTGTGCAGTCTGGGCAAATTCGCCAGGACCCATCTCCGCCAGCTCCGTCCCTGATACCGCCTGCAAATCGCCGGGCAATCCTGCCTGGCGCGCTAAAGCGGCTACCGTTTGCGGATTATCGCCCGAAATAACCTTTAAGCGCACCCCATTGTCCGTAAAAGCGCTCAGGGTTTCTTGCAAGTGCGGCCGTAATTCATCGCTAAAAGACACAACCCCCAGTAATTCCAGTTCCGGCAACAGTGGCGCTTCATTCTCATCGTGCAGCCAGGTCACCTCCCGATTCCCGGCGAACACCAGCACGCGCAGCCCTTGCGCCGACCACGCCTCCACAGTAGCGCGGGCCCCCTCGTTAATGGAGAAATAACTCTCCAACATCTCCAAAGCACCTAGAACATAGCAGCCCTTCAAAGGCGGCCGTTCTTCTGATCCGGGATCGTCGAAAGCCAAGGCAGACCATTTGCGAGTTGATGAAAAAGGCACTTCATCCACAAAAGGATGGACAACCCCCGGCAGCTTATCCATGATCGCCTGGCTCGTCTTATTCAAGGCCGAGGCGCTGGCGCTGAAGTCACCCAGCAGTTGTTCCAACGCTTGCCGCTCGATGCCTTCGGCCTGAACGTCGTTGAATCGAATCTTATTAGCTGTCAGGGTGCCCGTCTTGTCCGTACAGAGGACTGTCACATTGCTCAACGATTCAATGGCGTTGATCTGTTGCACCAGACCTCCTTTCTGACCGATGCGCACCGCTCCCCAGGAGTAATTAAGCGTGATTAGCGTCAGCAGACCGGCGGAGATCGATCCCGTGATCACCGCCATCACCTGTAACCAGGAATCCAGTGGAAGATCCAACAGCAAGAGTCCTAGACCCATCAAGATAGAGAAGAATATAACGATCAATAACAGGACGCGCAGCAGCCGGTTTACATCGCGCTGCAACGGTGTCGGTTCACTCTTAAATTCTCGCGCATCTTTCGTCAGCTTGTTGGCGAAACTTTGCTCGCCGACGCCCGTGCTTTGCACCAGGGTTTTCCCTGTAATACAGAAACTGCCGGAAAGAACCTCATCCCCTTCTGATTTCGGAATCAGATCCGACTCGCCGGTCAGCGCTGATTCATCCACCTCCAGCTTGCCATCGCCCACCAGAACACCATCCACCTGGATCTGGTCGCCTGTATTGACCACCAAGATATCGCCAAGTACCAGCTCACCAGGATCGATCTCTTGCTCCTGGCTATCACGCAGCACATTCACCTTGGCTCTGGCCAACAGAGCGATTTCGTCCAGCTTTCGTTTTGAGCGAATCTCCTGGACGATGCCCACGACCGCATTAAATATAACCAACCCCACCACGGTCACCGCGCTGCGCACGTCGCCCACCAGCAGCATGCCAAATCCGATGACATAAAGGACCACATTGACCGAATAGAATACATTGGTCAAAACGATACTACGGTAGGTGCGGCTCGTTTTCAGCTTAACATCATTGCCCAGCCCCTCTTTGCGGCGCTCCAGGACTTCTTCATTCGTCAGGCCCGTCAAGATTATCTGCCTATCACTAATGTTCATCCAAATATGCCTCTACCGCTTGTTCCAAATTAAAAAACATGCGTTCGCTGCGCAGTTTCTTGCCTAAAGGAGCACGCTGCACGGCCGTTAATGTGTCCCGGTTTAAGGCAGAAATCCACATCGTGACCCCTCCTGCCGCTAGTTTTCGATCAAATTCCCTAAAGCGCTTCAGTGCTGTGTATTCAAAAATGGGGACCGCGCTCAGGTCTAGGACCAATAATTTGGGATCATATTGGCGGACCAAAGCCGCCGCCTGGTCGATCGCCGAACCGACGCTGGCAAAATACATCGCCCCTTCAATGCGCAGCAACAGCAGATCGTCAAATATCTCGTCTTGGGGGTGATCTTCAAGGGGGCGGAAAACATCCGTCCCCTTCTTACGCCCCACAACATAAACGGCCGGGTGCCCGGTGAAATAGAGTAAGATGCCCATGGATACGAGCACCGCCACAAGAATCCCCTCCAACGTGCCTAAGATCATGACCCCAAAGAAAGCCACAACTGCCCATACAAACTCAGCTTTGCCGACTGCTCGAATGGCTTGAAATTCGTGGGGCTTTATCAAGCTGGCGGCGGCCACCATGACCAGGGCGCCCAAAGTGGCTTCGGGCATCAGACTGATCAAGGGGGCCAAGAAAAGCAGCGTGATGGCCACAACACCGGCTGTGGCCAACGCCGCTATTTGAGATTTAGCCCCAGATTGATCGTTCACCGCCGACTGCGAAGTGCCGCCACCGGCGGGCATCGATTGTGTCAGGCCGCCTCCAATGTTGGACAGTCCCAGGGCGACCATTTCCTGATTGGCGTTGAGAACGGGATCTTCCCGTGCCACGAATGAGCGACCGGCAGCAATGGACTCTACAAACGACATCAGAGCGATGCCCAATGCACCAACCCACAACTGCCGTATTAGCGAAAGGTCGGGCAGGGATAATGATGGCAACCCCGGAGGAATCGTCCCCACGAGGTTGACCCCGAATGCTTCCAGATCAATCAGCAAGGAGATAATGATGCCTACGGCCACCGCTACCAATGAAGCCGGAATCCGCTTAGAAAACATAGGCAGCAGAATGAGGATTCCAATGGTAATTGTCGAGATAATAGCCGTCGGCCAATTAATGCTTTCCAGGTTCTGCAATAGGGCAACGATCGTCTCCAATATCGAGTCATCTGGCAATTCCAGACCCAGCACTTTACCTAACTGGCCTACGAAAATGACGACGCCAATACCCGCCTTGAAGCCCGCCAGCACCGGCTCGGAGATAAAGTTAGAAATAAAACCCAGCCGTAGAAATCCGGCCAGTAACAGGAAAACGCCCACCAAAAAGGCCAGGGTCGCCGCCGGCACAACATAATCATACGGATCGTTGCTATCTATAGCGCTGCCCAACACCGTGGCTGTGATCATGGCAATGGTGGAAGTCGTGCTCACCGATAACGGCCGTGACGTGCCAAACAAGGCATAGACGATCATCGGCACCAACGCCGTGTATAATCCCACCTCCACCGGCAGCCCCGCGATCGAAGCGTAAGCCATCGCCTGTGGAATCACCACTGCCGAAGCCGTCAAACCAGCCACAATATCCAGCTTCAGCCAACTCGATTGGTACCGCGGCAGCCAGCCCAAAATCGGCATAAATCTGGCTATTCCCCGACCCTCTTCCACTACTTGCATTACCTTTCCTGACCCTCTACAAAGTACTTAA
>JAACFF010000472.1 GCA_009937635.1 Chloroflexota bacterium | reverse complement strand
CGTTACTGCGCATCCACTGCGTCACTTGCGCGCTGCGGACGCCGGTATGACACATCACAACAATCTTGCCCGCTTTATTATCGCGGATCTCCTCCGGCAGCGCCTGCTCATACCGTTGGGCAATATAGCTCAAGGGCACCACTTTTACCCCGTCCCCCAAATTGGCCAAGTTCAATTCTTGAACCTCGCGGACATCCATGAGCACAAACTGGTCGCCGTTGGAGCGCATCTGCGCCAACTGCTGCACATCAATTCCTGGCACACCATAAATATTCGCCATACTACATCATCCCTCAGTGCCACCATACGGATACCAATACTCCTTGCGCTTGCCTTCCACATCCCAATGCACATGTTTCACTTCATAAAACTCGTCCAGCCCTTCTTGCCCTAATTCGCGTCCGCCGCCGGTCATTTTCATGCCTCCAAAAGGCCCGGCGAAATTATCGGTCAGCGGATCATTGATCCAGATCGTGCCCGCTTTCACGTCATCAAAAAAACGTTTGACTAGTCGCGCATCTTGCGTCATCAGGCTGGCCCCCAGGCCAAAGACGGTGTCATTGGCCAACTGGATCGCCTCGTCAAAGGTTTTGTAAGGCATAATGGGCAGCACGGGTCCGAAAGTCTCGTCGCGCATGATGGCCATATCGTGGTTGACATTGACCAGTACGGCCGGTTCCAGAAAATAACCCTGCGGCAAAGCGGACGGCCGTTTCCCGCCCACCAGCACCTGAGCCCCTGCTTGCACAGCGGCGGCCATCTGGCCCTCCACCTTCTCACGGAAGCGGTTGCCAATCATCGGGCCCATGTCGATCTGAGGATCAAGTCCATTGCCTAGACGTAAGCTACCTACAAAATCAGCCAAGCCTTCGCTGAACTGGCCGTACAGCGATTCATG
Organism: Chloroflexota bacterium; assembly: GCA_009937635.1. GTDB lineage: Bacteria > Chloroflexota > Anaerolineae > Promineifilales > Promineifilaceae > JAACFF01. The sequence continues at coordinate 5,501 of JAACFF010000472.1, read as the reverse complement.
CACATAAATTCGTTCTGAACTGGTGCAGACCTGCCCCGCATTAATCAGTCCCGCGTAAGCAACGCCAGCAACGGCCGTGTCCAAATCCACATCCGGCGCGACGACCATGGGGTCCTTGCCGCCCAACTCCAGGTGTAACTTCTTCATCATCGGTCCGGCGATGCGGACGATGCGCTGCCCCGTTTCTACCGAGCCGGTGAAAGCGATCATGGGCACGTCAGGATGTTCGACCAGTGCTTCGCCCGCCTCCGGCCCGTAGCCGGTAACGACATTCACCACGCCTGGCGGCAGGTGATCAAAAGCCACCTCCACCAGTCGCAGTGTGGCCAGCGGTGTCAATTCCGACGGTTTGACCACCACGGTATTGCCCGCGGCCAGAGCGGCAGCCAGCTTCCACGAAAGCAGCAAGAGCGGGTAATTCCAGGGCACTATGCAGCCCACCACGCCAAACGGCTCCTTGATCACAAAATTAATCTGATCGGGATCCCCAGGAGGCAAGAAACGGCCTCGTTCATGGCGAGCCAACTCGGCGTAGTAGTGGAAGGTATCGTAAGTCCAGAACAGTTCTTCCTCGTTCTCGACAAATGGTTTGCCCTCTTCTTCCGTGAGCAGACGCGCCAGTTCCTCCTCATGGGCCTGCATCTTATTGGCCGCCTCGTGCAGCAAGCCGGCTCGTTCCCAGGCCGGCATGCGCCGCCAGTTGTCGAAGGCGGCTTTGGCGGCGGCAACGGCCGTATCCACATCCTCCACCGTACCCCGCGGAACCTCATCCAGGATTTCCTCGTTGGCCGGATTGATGACCTGGATTGCCTCTTTTGCATGGCCGCTGGTGAAACGGCCGTTGATAAGCATTTCTTTCATAGTTGGTTTCCTCTAGAGATTCAAAGTTATCAAAGATTACGCAGATTAAGCAGATTTTGCAATTACTGTTGTGGCCTTCTTATTGATCATCCTTGGCTTTGCGGTCGCCTTCGGCACCATGTTCTGGTTCGGCCTGCGCCGGGCATTTGGCTTCAAAAGCAACGGCTTAATCTGCAGCGGCCCTTATCGTTATAGCAGAAATCCACAAATCCTGGGCGGCTACCTGCTGGTTATTGGCGTCTCTCTGCAACGGCCGTCCCTCTACGCCCTACTCTGGACAGCCCTCTACGCCATCATCGGCCACAAGTATGACGCACACCCGAATTCACAGGTATATTTGACAAGAACATGCGTTCTATTGTAGAATAGGACCAGATTGAACAAACGGCCGTGGCTGCGTCTGTAACCGCTAAACCGCCGCCCCATCCATGCAAGAACTAACAAACGACAAGCCATCAGCTATCAGGCTATCAGGGGTCAGGAGGAGCCTGATCCCTGACCCCTGATCCCTGACCTCTCGCAAAGAATCGATGCCGTTTCCGGAATAAAAAAAACGGCATCAAACGGCATCGACGATCTCATTATGTAAAGTTTACTCCTTTATTGAGAAGCATTCCATATACTGCAAGCAAGTCTCCAGATACCTGGTGCAATGGTAGGGGCGAAACGGCTGGGATTTAACTCGTCTTTTATCCAGAGCCTCGTCACCAGCCGTCTCGCCCGCACCACGTCTCGCCCGCACCACGACACCCATATGAGCAGGCCATCACCGCATCCCAACACCCGTTCACGGCCGTCCCACTTTCCCTGATGTCGCCCCCCGATCCAACAAATAAACCAACAACAGCCCCGTCAACAAACCAAAAAACAACCCGGTTGGCATAAACAAAAGCATAAAGCCCACCATACTACCGACGAGAGACGTGTTGCCAAGCGCATCCGTCGCCAATACACTAACCAGAAAACCGAGCACGAAACCTGGAATGGCGGCAAGCAACAGCAAGAGCGGCTTCAACAACCACCCCAACCACTCCGAGCCCACAAGCGGTCGCAAAACCAATCCTTGCAACAGCGCCACCGGCACTCCAATCCAAATCATAATTTCCGGCCAACTCTCACGTCCCCACAAAAAAGCCGCCACCACCCCTAGCACTGTGCCACCCACAGTGGCAATTACCCACCAGCGCGCACGTTCAAGAACCCCCCGCAAACCAACCGATTGAAAGCCGCCAATAATCAAGGCGATAGCGCCATACAATAGAAGCTGCCTGCCCACCCCCTCGGGCGGCGTCCACAAGTCATCACCGCCAAGATCCCCACCAACGACGACCAAAGGCGAAAACAGAACCCAAGCCACGGCCGTCAACAGTGTCCAGTCCACCACAAACTGCAACCTCCAGCAACCCGTCTTTTCCTGTTCTTGATTCTTCACGGGCACTCCCGCCATGATCGTTAGCCATTCATTAATTCATCCTGACGATTGTGCAATAATTAGTGAAACCATGAAAAATTGGGTATCCCTGCTATGAGCAGAAGGGAAGAATCGATAGTTGTTTTATTTGTGCAAAACAATCGATTATTCTGATAATAGCGACTCCATATAGTCCCAGGCAGCTAGCTCAGGATGCGCAACACCAAGCTGCGTGAGCAAAAACTTGATCTGCGTGCGGTGTTCAATACCATGATAAAGTGCTTGTAACAAGACTGTCCAATTATAAAAGTGAAACGGATTGCCTTGCCATTCGGCGTCGTGACGTGTCGCTGGATCGGCTTTGCCGGCAATGGCAACAAGTTGATTGCCAGACATTTGTGCTTTTTCCAGCAAATCGCTCATGGGCATATGGTTCCATTCGAGGTCATCTGCCCAGGGGCGTGAGCCCGTTATGCGATTGAGGTACCCACCTTCTGCACGGATGAGATGAACTAACGTAGGATGAATTCGTCCATATACACCCTCGATTTCGGTTTGCAGCTGCTCATCATACAGGTCACTGCATATCTCAATCAACTGCGTATTCGCCCAGAGATTATATTCAAACATCTTGTCGATCAGATTGATTTGGTTATTTTGCATTGTCATGCTCCGAAAGTAACGCGATCAGTGCTGTTGGCTGGCGGCTGTAGCTGTCAGCCTTCTTGCACCATATGCCATAGCTGGCTGGGACTCAAGGGAATCTCCAGAATCTCAATGCCCTTCTCCCCCAATGCATCCTCGACCGCCTGTGCGAACAGCGGACCCACGGGAATAGCTCCCGCTTCCCCCGCGCCTTTGATGCCCAATGGATTCAAGGGAGACGGCGTCGTCACGTGTGCCACCTCAAAACGGGGCGTCTCCATCGACGTCGGCAGCAAATAATCCATAAACGATCCACTGAGCAACTGCCCATCGGCGCTGTAACTCAACTTCTCGTAAAACGCATCCCCGATGCCCTGTGTCACCCCGCCGTGAATCTGCCCGTCCAGGATCAGCGGGTTAATCACCTCCCCACAATCGTGCACAATCACATACTTTAGGATCTTCAAATCCATCGTCTCTGGATCAATGTCCACGATCACCGCATGGGTGCCACTGGCCGTGGCCCCGTACTTTGGCCCAAAATAATCGCTTGACTCCAGACCTGGTTCGCTGCCCGGTTCCACCGCGCCACGCACCGGGTTGGCCATCTGCGCCAACTCGCTTAAAGGAATCGCGCTTTCTGGCACATCCTTGATCTGAACATGTCCATCCACTAACTCCAGCGAATCCTCAGGCACGTTGTCCAACTGCGCGCTGGCCAGTTTCAGAATCTTCTTGCGCACATTGCCCGAAGCGGCGTTGATGGCGTTGCCCGCCACCACCGCCCCCCGGCTGGCAAACGTTCCCGCTCCCCAATGAAAATGATCCGTATCGCCGGTGATCATATCCACATCTTTCACGTCCACGCCCAACTGGTCGGCAGCGATCTGGGCGAAGGAGGTGAAATGTCCTTGCCCCTGTGTGCCGATGCCTGTGGCCACACTCACACGGCCGTTGCTCTGCACCTGCACGCGCGCTCCTTCATAGGGCCCGATGCCTGTTCCTTCCACATAGCAGACGATACCCAAACCCAACAAGCGCCCCTCTTGGCGCGCTGCAGGCTGCGTCTTAGTAAAAAACTCCTCATAGCCAATCAGCTCCATCGCCTTGTCCAGCGCCGGTTCGTAGTTGCCGCTGTCATATGTCAAAGGCCCGAAATCCTGGAAGATAATCTCATTGTCGTAAGGGAATTGATCGGGTTGAATGAAATTGCGGCGGCGAATTTCCGTGCGATCCAGGCCCAACTCTTTGGCCGCGATATCCATCAGCCGTTCCATGACGAAGACGCCATGCTGCCGCCCCGCTCCCCGGTAAGGCGTGACGATCGTTTTATTGGTGAAGATAGAAGTGAACTCGCTGTAATAGGCGGGGGTATCGTAGCAATTGAGCAGCGTACATTGGCTGTTAAGCGTCGTCGTCAATCCATATGGCGCATAAGCACCTGTATCATGCAGGAACTTGTCACGCACGGCCAAGATACGGCCGTCTTCATCCATGGCCATCTCAGCCCAATGAATCTGATCCCGTTCCTGTGTCGTGGCTACGAAATTTTCGCTGCGGTCTTCGATCCACTTAACGGGCCGGTGCAGCTGCAAGGTAGCCCAGATGACCATTAACTTTTCAGGATAAAAGACCAGGATCTTGGGTCCAAATCCGCCGCCGATGAAAGGGGCGATCACACGCACCTGGCTCTCCGACAGGCCAAAAGTAGCGGCCATGGCATTGCGCACAAATACCGGGGCCTGCGTCGTGGCCCACAGCGTCAGGTGCTGCGCACGATAATCCCAACTGGCCACATATCCGCGGTTCTCCATGGCCGCCGCGGTCCCGTGATCGTAATAGAAGCGCCGCTTGACCACCAGGTGCGCCTTCTTGGCGATGGCGTCAAAACGCCTGCCCGCCCCTTTGACCTGGACCACGTGGGAATTGACATTGTTGCCCACGCCGGGAACAAAATCTACATTCTCATGGACCAGGGGCGCATCTTCGCCAATCGCCGCTTCCATATCCACCGCGGCCGGCAGCGGATCGTAATCCACCCACACATCGTCTACGGCATCTTCGGCGATATAGCGGTTCTCGGCCACAATCATGGCCACCGGTTCCCCGGCGTAGCGCACCTTCTCTTTGGCCAGAGGCACCTGGGTGCGCGTGTTGAAGACAATATCCTCGATAGGCGGCGGGGAAACCTCCAAGGGGCCGGGTCCCCAAAAGTCGCCCAAGGATTCGGCCGTATAGACGGCGACCACCCCCTCTTTTTCCTCTGCCGCCGAGGTATCAATGCTCAAGATGCGCGCATGGGCATAGGGGCTGCGCACAAAGGCCACCTCGACCATCTCCGGCATATTGACATCGTCCACAAACAGCGCCTGCCCTGTCAGCAGACGCGGATCCTCGTTACGCTTAATTCGTTTGCCGAAAAACTTCCTATCCGCCATACCCGTCTCCTAATTATTTTGGACCGTAACACAAACTTTCCAGTTTGTGTCTGCGAGCTAGAAAGCTTGCGTTACGGTTTTGTGTCTGCAAGCTAGAAAGCTTGCGTTACGGTTTTGTGTCTGCAAGCTGGAAAGCTTGCGTTACG
>JAACFF010000471.1 GCA_009937635.1 Chloroflexota bacterium | reverse complement strand
CGCGGCTGGATTGAACATGTCCAGAGTAGAAAACGTATCTTCTTTCGCGACACGGAAGAAATCACATCTTTCATTGATAAATATCTTCATTCGAACTCGCAGTAGCCAACACGATTGCTGCCATCCTCGCTGATAGTAGCAAGATTCATCCAAATAGCGCGTTTACGGAACATCGATTGCCCTGAAATCATGTTCAAATGGGCGGAGCGTGCCTACTCCAATAGTTACCGTATCCAAACAAATATAGTCAATTAACGACCTTGTCTGCCATCAGTTTGGGTTGATGCAGTATTAAGAACAAGAAAACGAAATTTTTAATTTTTTGTAGTGCGTGCATAACATACTGATGCAATACTTGATGTTTAGGGACGAAGAATGCTGGGGCGATCAGAGTGGACTCGTGAGGAGGTCACAAGCTGTTGCGGTCTAGCTGTCGAATCTAATCCGTAAGCTGAACTTAGCGCTTACCAGTCGGTACTAAGTTTTCGACCAGTTGATGTTCTTAGGGGGCTCTTCCATTTTCGCGGAACGTTCACCATCGTAAGGAAAACCGTAAGCTTATGTCTCTATTATCGCGTCCAGATTTGAATACGTCCGTGTTTTCGCTGTCGGTAAAACATAGTGCTTGCTCAAAGATATCCATAAAATTCTCAACCGCTTGAGATTCAGTTCGGCATTTGCAGTAATTGCCGGGTGTTGTATTGGAAAGGCCTGATGCGCTAACGCGAAGTGTCAGAAACGGCGGAGCATGCCCGTAGAACGTGAGTTTGTCAGTCTCCTGCTTAGTTAATGGCTTGCCCTCCGAGAGATCCCATAATCAGATAAGACAAAAAATGATCCCCGGTGCCTTGTTATACATAAGCCGACAGGCCTCCAGGCCAGGCAGATATGTTGCAGAACAGATCCTCTATTTTCTGGTTGGCTGGATTCCTACTTTATTGGGTATTGGTATTCGTGGCATCGTTTATCGCGTGCTAATGGACATGGACGGTTGGGTTGCAATTGAAAAGAACGTTCGATTAAGATTTGCAGATCATATCAGATTAGGCCACGGATCTTACCTGGATGAGAACGTGTATTTGCACGCTTGTCCTTATGGCATAGAAACTGGACCGAATACTTTTATTATGCATGGCTCAGTGCTTCATGTCTATAACTTTCGCGGTTTGCCAAATGCTTTTATCAAGATTGGTGAAGATTGCTTGATCGGTGAATACAATGTTATTCGTGGGCAAGGAGGCGTCACAATAGGCGATCGTGTTTATACATCACCATTCTCGCAGATCATCGCCGTCAATCACGTATTTGATGATCCGCAGAAATCGTTCGTCGACCAAGGTATTACAGCCGAAGGTATCGTCATTGAAGACGACGTTTGGATTGGTGCAGGGGCTATTGTCACCGATGGCGTTCGTATTGGTATGGGAGCGGTTGTTGCTGCCGGTGCCGTCGTGACCAAAGATGTTCAACCATATACAGTGGTGGCTGGCGTTCCAGCAAGTGAAATCAGCAAAATTGATGGGAAAAAGACATCGTTGGCCGGTAAGGTTGTATATCATAAGCATTAGGGAGGAGGTTTGGAGTCCATGACAACATTATCCGTTGTAATTCCTGCATATAATGAGGAAAGTGGTATTGCTGATATTGTCCAACGTGTCTTAGACATTCAGGAAGGCCTGATCAGTGTGAATGTTCAGGATCTGGAATTGTTAGTGGTTGATGATGGATCCTCTGACGATACTGCTCAAATCGTTAACGATATCATTGAACACGAGGCTAACGTCGAACTTGTATCCCATGTTAATAATCGTGGTTATGGAGCTGCCCTAAAGACCGGCTTCTGCCAGGCGCGCGGCGAATTAGTGGGCTTCCTTGATGCCGATGGCACGTACCCTCCTGAATACTTTCCTGCTTTGTGCGAAGCGGCATTAAATGGCGCTGATTTGGTCGTGGGCTCCCGTATGGCCGGACAGGAAAGTGATATGCCCGTTGTACGCAGAGTTGGCAACCTTTTTTTCGCCAATTTACTTTCGCTCCTTGGGCGACAACGGGTGACCGATAGTGCGAGTGGGATGCGTGTTTTTAACAAAGATATTTTGGATCGGATCTACCCGTTGCCGGATGGACTCAATTTGACACCCGTCATGAGTACGAGAGCGGTTCACGAAGGGGTGCAGGTGGCTGAGGTCCCCATTCCCTACAGTGAACGCGTCGGCCGTTCCAAACTCAGCGTCGTGCGCGATGGATCCTTATTCTTACAGTCCATGCTTTGGACAGGGCTTACCTACAATCCCGTGCGCATTTTGGGGCTGATTGGCCTGGCAGGTATGGCGCTCTCCATTTTCATTCTGTTGGGGATCGCGATGTTGCGCTTGCAAGGCGTGACATCACTCGGTCCCTGGGGGGTCGTCGCCCTTTTCACAGCTGCTGTCGCCGGTTTCGCGGGCTTCAGCATATTTACGCTGGGCATTTCCTTTAACTATCTTGTTTCCCTGTTTTACAAAAAACCTATCCGCCAGGGATTATTCGGGCGGCAGCTGTTGTCCGTGCCCCTTGACCGGCATTTTTGGTGGGCGGGCGGTCTGGCCATCCTGCTCGGTCTCTCATTAGGTCTGTTTGCCCTAAGTAACGGCACGCGGGTCTGGGAATTAACACGACTGTGGTTTTATCTACTGGGAAGCGCGATGCTCATAATAACGGGTATTCAATTGATCATCTATTGGATCCAGATGCGCGTCCTGGAAGAGTTAAGCGCTCGTGATGATCTCATTGGGCAAGAACTGCAGAATCAAGAGAAGGTGCCGGTATGAGTAAACGAAAGCAAACAGGGGCGTGGGTGAATCTGGGAAGCAGGCGAATTCCGAAGCTACGCATGGCCAATTTCCCTGACGCCGATGAGATCGTGCGTGAGGAATTATTGCAAGCGGCGCGACCGGCAGAGGCCGTGGACATCCTTTTGGTCAATCCTCCTACACCTGACGGTGGATTATGGATACGTACCCAACACCGGGTAGGGCGCCGTACCAGAGAAAACATGGTCTGGCCGCAAGTTTCCCTCGCCCAGCTAGCGGCCATGCTTCATCCACAGTATAAGGTCGCTGTCATCGACGCCAATGCCGAGCAAATGGGCTGGCCGGAGTTTGCGCGGGAGCTGGACCGTCTCGTCCCCCGTTATTATCTCACGCAGGTAACGGCGCCGACGCTCGAAAATGACATGTATGGTTGTTTTCTGGCCAAAGCGAGAGGAGCACAAACCATCGCCTTTGGCACGCACGTGACGCCAATCCCAGGGCAGACGATGCGTCCCTATCCAGCGTTAGACTATATCTTGTTGGGCGAACCCGATCTGACTATTCGCGACCTGCTTGATCACCTGGAGGATAAGATCGATCAGCGGCCAGATAATATTCGAAAACTCTTTGCCGATCATGATCCGCTTTACCAACCAGCGATCACGCCTGATGGGCAAGTCGACATGAGCGCGATTAAGGGCTTGGTCTGGCGAAACGGCAGTGAGATCGCCATCAATCTCACAAGGCCGTTTATCCCCAATCTCAGTGACATGCCGCTGCCGATGCACCATCTGCTCCCGCTCGATAAGTATCGCATGCCCATGATCCGCGGCCCATTCACCTTCATTGTCAGCAGCCGTGGCTGCCCCGCCGGCTGTACCTACTGCATCAAGCATGTTAGCTACCAGTACAGCACACGCGTACGCCGGCCAGAAGATATTATGGAAGAGCTGTGGATATTGAAGAAGCTGGGCATGAACAATATCCATATGTATGCCGATCTGTTTACGGTGAACAGGGAACAGGTCATGGGCCTATGCGAGTTGATGATCAAGGAAAAGATTGACATTAAATGGACCTGCAACAGCCGTGTGGACTACGTGGACAAAGAGATGCTGCAAATGATGGCCAAAGCGGGAAACTGGCTCATTTCCTGGGGCATTGAGAGCGGCAGCGAAAAGATCCTGCGCCACGCGCGCAAGGGCGCCTATCCGGAAAAAGCGCAGCAGTCTCTACAGTGGGCGCGAGACGCGGGGATAAAAAACTGGGGTTACTTCATCATCGGCTTGCCCGGGATTTGCCATTGGACATCGCCCTTTTTCATGTGGCCGCGCCCTATCCGGGCACACCGTTTTTCTTCGAAGTGGTGGAAAAAGGTTGGTTCCGAGCGGGGACGCGGTGGGAGCAAGTCGACATGGACAAGGGCACGGTGTTGGATTATCCGGGATTGTCCGCCGAACAGCTGCTCTACTGGCAGAAACGGGCGTTCAGAGAATGGGCGCTGCGCCCAGGCCCAATGAAAACGTATCTGAAGATGTTGATTTCCGACCCGTCAACACTGCGCTCCGCCTTGAGTGTAGGCATGCAGCATCTGAGCTGGGTGTCAACAGATACGGGCGCCCCCGCGAAGGCTTAATTTTGAAACAACTATTGGGATTGAGCTATTTTGGATAAGAACAACCTTCTCTGGCGATATTTGCTTGCCGCACTACTTCTATCCAATGCACTGGCATTGTATTGGACTTATTCCGCGACGGCTGGGCCCTCCATGCAAGAAGAGCCCACGCCGGCAGGCAGTGACAACTTTGTGGTCATTCCGGCAGAGGGCCAGGTTGAGCAGGAACAGCAGCCAACCCCCTCACCTGAAGAAGGGTTTCCGGCCCCTGTCGAACAGTCGAGCCCGTCAGCCGGGG
>JAACFF010000106.1 GCA_009937635.1 Chloroflexota bacterium | reverse complement strand
ACGGGCAGCACCTTCCTGGTTCCAGCGCAAGACGGCCGTCTCGGCCGCGCCCGCTTCGCCCCAATAATCATCAAAGCGCTTATAGACAACCGAATCACCGCGGATCCATTCGTCAACCATGTAAGGGCCGGTACCTACCGGTTTTTCCAGCAATTCGCCCGTGCCACCTGTGGACTCCAACCACTCCTGCGATTGGACGCCAAAGGGAATGAAGGCGATCTTAGCCATAAAGGCCGGATCAGTCTTGCACAGCTCAAACTGTACCGTAAGCTCGTCTACAGCGGAAATGGAGGAAATCTTGCCACCGTAGTCGCAGTTCTCCGCCGCCACAGAGAGACCTTCAAACATCATCTCTTCTTCAGCCGGCTCTTCTGTTGGCTCTTCAGCCGGTTCTTCTGTTGGCTCTTCAGCCGGTTCTTCGGCCGGTTCTTCAGCCGGTTCTTCGGCCGGTTCTTCAGCCGGTTCTTCAGCCGGCTCTTCAGCAGGTTCTTCTGCCGGTGCTTCCTCGGCCGGAGCCTCTGCTGCAGGCGCTTCCTCTTCGGCAGGCTCAGACGCCTGAGGCTGGCAGGCTGCCAACACCAGGAACAGAACCGTGAGAAGGGCCAAGACCACAAACCATCTTTGCTTATTCATATCTCTTCTCCTTTAGTGAGATAATACAACAACGAGCCGAATCCGGTTTCGGCTTTGCGGGCAATGGTAGCATGGTTCAACTGCCAGGACAAGAGATAGTTTAGCAAAGAGTCATTTTAGGGTCATTTTAGGGTCACCAACAGGGATTCAGTTTTTGTGTATAATGGGTTTTGCTGAATAATCCGCAAGATAATCAAAAAATCGCGCGGATTACACAGATAGCATGAATAGAGTCGTTTTCTGTGTTTGGTTCAGGGCAATGCGTTCAAAGGCTGGTGCGTTCCAGAGCGCTTGAAATTTCCTCAGAACGGGACAATTGAATGGCCTATTGTAGATAAACTATGAACAATCGCGACATCGTAGAAATATTTGATCAAGTGGCCGATATGTTGGCCATTCGCGGCGATCAGATCCACCGCGTTTTGGCCTACCGTCGCGCCGCGGAAAGTATCGCCGCCCTGGGCCGTGACATAAACCAGGTCGCCGCCGAAGGAAGTCTCACTGAGGTGCCGGGTATTGGCAAGACCCTGGCAGCCAAGATCGAGGAGATGTTGTCCACTGGGCGGCTCGAATTTCATGAGCGATTAAGCCAGGAAATCCCCGTTGCGCTTTTGGAACTGCTGCGTGTGGAAGGGCTGGGCCCAAAACGCGTCAAGCAGATTTATGAGACTCTGGGCGTCACAACGCTGGAGGAACTATCCGCCGCAGCACGGGAAGGCGAGCTGAGCAAGTTGCCGCGCATGGGCAAAAAAACAGAGGATCGCTTGCTGCGTGCCATCGAGGCGCTGCAGCGGCATGGAGACGAGCGCACACCGATCGGCGAGGCGTGGCCCGTGGCCCAAGCGCTGTTGGCCGCGCTGCGCGAAATTCCCGGCGTTAGGAAAACGGCCGTAGCCGGTTCCCTACGGCGCATGAAGGAGACGATCGGTGACGTCGATCTATTGGTCGCAGCGGACGATCCTGAGCCGGTAATGGAGCACTTTTGCACATTGGACAATATTGAGTCCGTAGCTGCTCGTGGTCCTACGAAATCTCGCGTCGTGCTACTGAGTGGGTTAGGGGTCGATCTGCGTGTGCTGCCATCCGATCGTTGGGGCACGCTGCTCTCTTATTTCAGCGGCAGCAAGGACCACAACGTGCGCCTGCGCGAGCTGGCTCTCAAACAGGGGCTGAGTCTCAATGAACATGCTTTCACGCCTGAGAGTGGAGAACCGGAAATCCTTTGTGCCACCGAAGAGGAAGTGTACGGCACCTTAGGGCTGCCCTTCATTCCGCCGACTTTGCGAGAGAACCGGGGTGAAATTGAGGCGGCTATCGCTGGCGAGCTGCCCGATCTGGTACAGGTCGAATCTATCCTGGGCGACTTGCACGTGCACAGTACCTGGTCAGACGGCCGTATGACCATCTTAGAGATGGCCCAGGCGGCTCAGGCACGTGGTTTAACGCACATCGTCATCAGCGATCATTCGCGCAGCCTGGGCATCGGCAACGGCCTCTCCATCGAACGGCTGCAAGCACAGGCGATAGATGTGCGGGAAGCGGATAGAATAATGGGGCCGGATTTTCGCGTGCTGCACGGCACAGAAATGGAGATCAAAGCGGACGGCACGTTGGACTACCCTGATGACGTGTTAAGCGAGCTGGATTTTGTCATCGCCGGCCTACATACCAGTCTGAGCCAGCCGCGCGAGCGCGTCACGGACAGAATGCTGAACGCCATTTGGAACCCGCATGTCGATATGATTGCCCACCCTACCGGCAGACTTTTCCCTGACAGGCCTGGCGCCGATCTGGATATGGATATGATCTTAGAATCGTCCGCTGCGACAGGCACGATCCTTGAGGTTAACGCCAATCCCAGCAGATTAGATTTGCGTGATGTCCACGTGCGCAGGGCCATTAAGTTGGGCGTCAAAATCGCCATCAATACCGATGCGCATCACAGTGACCACTTTGATTTCCTTCATTATGGCGTGGCGACTGCCCAGCGCGGATGGGCAGAGACGGAGCAGATCGTGAATACATGGCCTGTTGGCAGACTGTTAGACACCTTGCGCGGCAGCGGTGGAAAGTAAAAGGGATTTTGTTATGCACCGAGGTTCTACAAGCATATTGCGCCGGGCGTTTGGCGAAAAATTGGAAGAGAGTACGCTGGACACCTTGCGCATGGCGGCCCATCATCGCACTTACCCCAGCGGCACTGTTTTTTGCCGCGAGGGCGAAAGGGGGGACACCTTCTACATCATCGTGGAAGGTCATTTGGCGGCCACGCGCCGCACAGAAGAGGGTGAAGAACGCTTACTCAGTATCTTACATCCAGGAAATTACTTCGGAGAGATGGCGCTGATTGATGATGCACCACGCATGGCCACCGTTAGCGCAGCGACGCCGGCCACCTTATTAGAATTCGACCACGAGGTATTCGATCGACTGCTGATGAACAGTCCGGCGGTTGCCAATGCCTTTCTGAGGCGGGTCATGGGTGACATGCGCCAGCAAGATTTGACCGCCATTCAGGATTTGCACGAGAAGAATGTGGAATTAGAACGCGCCTATGCCGAGTTGAAAGCAGCCCAGGCAGAATTGATTGAAAAAGAACGCCTGGAACATGAGCTGGAACTGGCAGCCACGGCGCAACAAAACTTGCTGCCCAGGCAATTGCCGCAGCACACTTCTTACCACTTTGCCGCTTACCAGACGCCGGCGCGCCTGGTCGGCGGTGATTTTTACGACATCATCGACCTGGACAATGAGCATGTGGGGCTGCTGCTGGCTGACGTCGCAGACAAAGGTCTGCATGCGGCACTCATCATGGCCGTAACAAGAACCCTTTTCCGCCGCGAGGCAAAGCAATCGTTATCTCCCTCTCAAGTAGCGCTGGCCGTTCACCACGGCATGCTAGATATCGCTCCCGATCATGACAGTTTCGTCACTGCTTTCTATGGTGTTTTGCACCGTCCCAGCGGAAAACTGACCTATGTGCGCGCTGCTCAGGAACGGCCGTTACTCGTGCGTCAGGGCCATCCGGCAACGCAATTGCCGGGGGATGGACGTTTCCTGGGTATGTTGCCGGAACTCAAGCTGGCGGAATACACCGTCCGCCTGCGGCCAAATGATCGCCTGCTCTTATTCAGCGACGGTGTGCCCGATGCCATAAACCAGCGGGATGAACCTTACGGAAACAGGCGGCTGGTGCAGGCACTCAATCGTGCTGCGCACCTGCCGGCCAATGATTTGGCCCAGGCCATTGTGAACAGCGTAGCCGACTGGTCTCAAGGAGCTTCTGCCTTTGACGACCTGACCTTGCTGGTTATGGAAGTAGAGGGAACCGACAAAGGGTAAGCGGTGACCGATGAAAGAAGATGCTAGCGAAAGAGGGGATCGTGAACCCGTTCCCTGGAAATGGCTGGGCATGGGCTTGGTGCTTGCTGTCCTGGGCTGCATCGCGGTCCTCTTTTTGCTGCGCGCCTTTCTAGCCCTGCCATCCGAACAAACGGCCGGACCACGCCCGGCGACGATTGTCGTGCTCACCGCTCCCCCCAGCCCAACAACAGATCCAACCGGTTCGGCCCTACCGCCAACTTCTATCCCAACCTTTACGCCCATTCCCACACCGGATGCGGCCATAGCGCCACCACAGGTAACGATAGGCTTTTACGCCGCTGTAGCGAATACAGATGGCCTGGGTGTGACAGTTCGCGGCGGTCCCAGCACACGCAACGTAGCCCTGCTGGTGGCCGAAGAGGGCGCATTGGTCATGGTCCTTGGTGGCCCTGAAGCGGGTGATGGCTTTGAGTGGTGGCAGATCCAGTTGGCTGATGGAACTGAAGGATGGGCAGCAGCTAATTTTCTGGAACCAGCAGCCGCTCCTTAGGTAATGAAGTTGGGCAGGCACAAATGAGACGAAATATCTCGATTAACCGGTCAAAAAATCACCAATTCACCAATTCATCAATTTTCTTCCAGGTAATTCCAACTCAATTAATACACATCCATCAACAAGGCAGAAAACTCTCATGACACCTGAAGAACGTATCAACCAGTTACGCAGCGAGATTAACTATCATCTTTATAGATACCATGTCCTTGACTCCCCCGTCATCAGCGATGCGCAATATGATGAGATCTACCGAGAATTGTTGGCTCTGGAAGAACGCCACCCGGGGCTGGTAACGCCGGATTCGCCTACGCAACGGGCGGGAGCCGAACCCCTGGATGCTTTTGAGAAGGTGACCCATCCTGCTCCCATCTTGAGCTTGGCCAATGCCTTTAGCGAAGAAGATTTGCACGCCTGGCGAAAACGTATCGGCCGTTTGCTGCCGCAAACGGATATGCACCTCGACTATGTAGCCGAACCGAAACTGGACGGATTGACTGTTGTGCTAACTTACCAGGACGGCGCCTTTGTACAAGGAGCTACACGTGGCAATGGAGAAGTTGGCGAAGACATCACCCAGAATCTGCGCACAGTAATCTCCCTGCCCCGTCGCATCCCTGTCGATCCGCGAAGCGACTTATCTGCGCCAGCCACCATCGTGGTTCGGGGCGAGGTATTCTTTCCCTTGGACAAATTCGAGGCGCTCAATGAAGCACGCGCCGCAGCAGGCGAGCCCCTTTACATGAATCCACGCAACACGGCCGCCGGTTCGCTGCGCCAACTCGATCCCGCCAAGACGGCCGCAAGACCGCTCACGCTCTACTGCTATGATTTTATCGCCTGGCAAGGCATCGAGTTACCTGACAGGCAGTGGGATCGTCTGGAACTATTG
Organism: Chloroflexota bacterium; assembly: GCA_009937635.1. Classification (GTDB taxonomy): domain Bacteria; phylum Chloroflexota; class Anaerolineae; order Promineifilales; family Promineifilaceae; genus JAACFF01. The sequence goes on along the minus strand of JAACFF010000106.1, from coordinate 10,497 downwards.
CGCAATTTTGGATTCCCTGTCTCGCCCGACAATGTTTACTGCGAGAATTTGAGCACCGTTGGTCAAGTTTACCAACGCTGGATCGAAAAACGGAACGAAATCAACTATGAAGTAGATGGCGTCGTAGTCAAGATCAACGACCGCCCCTTGGCCGATACGCTTGGATTCGTGGGCAAGGATCCGCGTGGTTCCATCGCCATGAAGTTCCCGGCGCAGGAGAAAACGACCAAACTACTGGACGTGCAGGTAAACGTCGGTCGTACGGGCATCCTGGCCCCGGCAGCTGTGCTGGAAGCAGTGGAGATCGGCGGCGTCATCGTGCGCAACGCCACGCTGCATAATTACGACGAGATCGAGCGCAAGGACATTCGCATCGGCGATACTGTATTGGTAAAGCGGGCCGGCGATGTGATTCCTTATATCATCGGCCCGGTCGTCGACCTGCGTGATGGCTCGGAAAGGAAGATAGAACGTCCAACCCGTTGCCCAGTATGCGGCGAACCTGCGGTCCAAATAGCGGGTGAAGTGGCGATCACTTGTGACAATCCCGCCTGCCCGGAACAACTGACGCGCCGCGTAGAGTATTTTGTCAGTCGCGGGGCGATGGACATCGACGGGTTCGGCTCACAGACGGCCGTCTTGCTCGTCGAAAAGGAGTTGCTTCATGATGTAGGCGATATTTACAGCCTGCGTAAGGAGGATCTGCTCGATCTGGAAGGGTTTAAAGACAAGAAAGTTGACAATCTGCTTGCCGGTATTGAAGCCAGCAAAGCGCAGGCGGCTGACCGGGTTCTGACTGCTCTGGGAATCCGCTTTGTGGGCAGTGTCGTCGCAGCGCTTCTCGTCCATGAGCTGGGCGGCATCGATCAGATCGCAGCCGCGGGCGAGGAGCGATTACAACAAGTTGAGGGCATTGGACCGCAGACCGCTATATCCGTTGCCGGCTGGTTCGGCCGTGAGAAAAACCCGGTTATCCTGCAGAAATTGCGTTCCGCTGGCCTAAACTTCTCTGCACAGCAGCAAGCAGATCAGGCCGAGACGCTGGCCGGGCTCACTTTCGTCATCACTGGAACGTTACCCACGATGAGCCGTACCGAGGCGAAAGGTTTTATCGAGGAACATGGCGGGCGGGTCACTGGGTCGGTCAGCAAGAAAACAGACTACTTGCTAGCCGGCGAAAAAGCGGGAAGCAAGCTAAGCAAAGCCCAATCTCTCGGCGTTCAAATCTTGGACGAGGCAGCGCTGCAAGCCCTGGCCCACTCTGGCGTCGATTAGGTAAGGGATATCCATCATTACCTGGGCGCTGCCATCAGTGAAGCAACCGGTCAGTCCCTTGACGTCACCCTATTCCATGATGGTTCAGCCGCGGCTCTGGTTCTTGCCGGCCAGCCGCGAACGGCCGTATGAATGCTGGGTACAGCCATCGGCGCCGGCTTTCCACGGCCAACAGATGTAGGATTGCGCTCGTTCTAGAGCGCCTCTTGTTTTTGGGATCGACAAATGCGGGTAAAATTCCCTATAAATCGATATCTGTCGTAGCTATAGGAAATCAGAATCCCATGCCTGAATTTTTTAACGTTCTGCCTCCAGATGAAGCCCGCGCACTGTTAATGCAACACCTTACGGCCGTTCTTCCCGGCGAAACGATCCCCACGGAATCAGCGCTGGGCCGGGTGACTGGAACCTCTTTATTGGCGCCTCATCCCTTGCCCGCTTTCCGGCGTAGCACGATGGACGGCTACGCCGTACGCGCGGCCGATACCTATGGGGCCAGCGGCAGCTTACCCGCATTTCTATCGGTGACCGGTGAAGTGCCCATGGGTCGCAAGGCCGGGGTGGAACTGGGTCCAGGACAGGCAGTAGTGGTGCACACCGGGGGCATGATCCCGCAAACGGCCGATGCGGTTGTGCAAGTCGAGCTAACCCAGATCATCGGCGCTGATCCTGATGCCCAGCCTCCATTTGAGATTGAGGTTTTCAAAGCGGTCGCATCCGGCGAGAATGTGCTACAAGTGGGAGAGGATGTCCAGCCTGGAGCGCAAATACTGCCCCAGGGTCACCTGCTTCGCCCTCAAGACCTGGGGGGATTGCTGGCCTTGGGAATCATGTCCCTCGTTGTGACCCGCCGCCCGCACGTGGCCATCCTGGCCACAGGAGATGAAGTTGTGCCTCCGCAGCAGGAGGCGGGACCTGGCGAGATTCGGGATATCAACAGTTACACCGTAGCTGGGCAGGTGAGCGAGGCGGGCGGCATCCCTATTTTGGCAGGAATTGTTTCCGACGATCTGCACGCTTTAAACAACGCGGCCATGGATGCCCTGGCCGAAGCGGATATGCTGGTCATGTCCGCCGGTTCGTCCGTTAGTGTGCGCGACATGACCGTACAAGTTATCGAACAATTGGGAGAACCGGGCGTGCTTTTCCACGGCGTTGCCACCCGGCCAGGCAAACCAACCATCGTCGGCGTCGTGTCCGGCAAACCCGTCTTGGGGCTGCCCGGCAATCCCGTATCAGCCATGGTTCAATTTGATATGTTTGGCGTGCCTTCGATTTACAGGCTGCAAGGATTGAAAACGCGCCCCAGGCGAGGTCTCGTGTGGGCCAGAGTGAGCCAGAATATTGCCAGTCAAAGCGGACGAGAAGATTATGTTCCGGCGCGACTGGAAGAGACACCCGGCGGCCTTTCAGCCACGCCGGTTTTTGGTAAAAGCAATCTAATCTACACCCTGGTCAACGCCGACGGTTTGATCAAAGTCCCGTTAAACAAGGGTGGTTTGCTGGCGGGTGACCTGGTAGAAGTACGTTTATTCTGATTCGTCGCCCTGGTAAGGTTCGATGTCCGTGGCCTCTGGGCCTTTATTGGTCTCCTCAACATCATAGAGAATCCACAAGCCTTCAGCCATAGCCTCGGCATCATCCCCAGCGGCTGAACGATGGAAGAAGATCTCTTCCCCCGCGCCACGTAAAATAAAACCATACCCTTTGCGAGCGTTATACCATTTGATACGGCCGATGTATTTGCCGGTCATCGGGTCAATCTGGATAGAAACGGGTTCCGTCACATCCTCTTCACTGCGCTTCTTCTCCTGGCTTGGTGCGGGGCTTGGCTTCGGTTTCGGCGGTGGCGGCGCTTGCTGAACTTGATCCAGGTAAGCAACCTCAACCGGCAAACCAGCCTCACTCAAACGGCGTTGCATTTCAACCGTGAACAGGAACTGGTTGCCCTCTTCATCAGTCTCATATCGATCCCTAAAATTCATAGTCTTGCTCTCCATTAGCGTTTAGTTCTCTTTTTGGTCTGGGAACGACCCTTACGTTTCTTCTTTGTTGCACTGTCGAGCAACGAAAGCTGTTGCGCACTGGCTGTTTCTTCTTCCTCCGCCATCTCCGGACGGGATGTGCCTTTGACGGCGCCGATCACCCGGTTTCGCACACCTACTGATAGTACACTACGAGGCTTAATCGACCGGCTTCCTGTATACGTCTCCTTTAAACGTTGTTTTTTCGTGGTGCCGAATGCAGTCGTTATAATAATAAGCGAATTTTCATCTCCGACAACAGTTGCAGCCACTTCTGACGCCTCTTTGGGCAAGCGCATGTTAATTACGCCTTGCCCGTAACGACCTTGCGTCGGATATTGATCTATCGCCGTAGCCTTGGCCAGCCCATTATCGGTGATACTCCACACATATGTACCTGGCCGCACTATATCCATGGCCACGACGCCATCGGCGTCATCCGCCATCTTGATTCCCATAACGCCAGCGGCAGGCAGGCCCATCGGCCGCACTGATTCCTCCTTAAAGCGAATAACCTGCCCGGAAGCGGTGGCCAGCAAAACTTCCTCATTGCCACTGGTCAAGGCGCCCCAGCCCAATGAATCCTCGTCAGAGACGTTAATCACCGTAAAAGTTTCGCTGCTAATACCCGGCAAGTCCTCAAGGCCAACCCTTTTGACAACACCGCCAATCGTGGTCAGGAAAAGGAATCCATTCTCTGATGCCTTCGGTTTTACCAACGCTGTGGCCAAATGATCGCGCCGCGAAAAGGGTGTTAAGTCAGCCCAATGGGTCCCGACACCCATTTCACGCGACTGTGGCAGCTGGTACACGGGCATGCTGATCGCCTGGCCATTGGCTGCAAAAAGGTAAAGCACATCTTGCGTATGCGCTTCCAATAAAGCCACCGGCTGTTCCACAGGTTTGCGCGGCACCTGTACCAAATCGGGGCTCGTCGAACGGGCAATGGTCCCTTTTTCGCCGACCATAACCCACACCTTTTCGTCAGGCAGCAAGTCGGAGGCGGTGATCATCTTCTTTTGTTCGCCATGAACGATCTGTGTGCGCCTGCTGTCCGCATATTTTTCGCGCACCTCGAGCAGTTCTTCTTTCACCGCCTTGCGCATCAATTCCGGTCGCGAGATGAGTCGCTCCAGGTATTGGATAAGCTTCTGCTTCTCTTTGTATTCCTCCTGGATCTTGCGCCTCTCCAGCCCTGCCAGGCGGCGCAGCTGCATATCCAGGATAGCCTGGGCCTGTGCTTCGCTCAGTTTAAAGCGTTTGATCAGATTGGCACGGGCTGTCTCCGCTGTACGCGAGCGGCGGATAAGATCGATAACTTCATCCAAATGATCGAGAGCTACCAGCAAGCCTTTCAATATGTGGGCCCGTTGGCGCGCTTGGGCCAGATCGTGTTCACTACGCCGTAGGATCACTTCCAGCCTGTGATCGATGAACAGGCGTAACGCTTGCTTAAGCGTCAGCACACGCGGTTCGCCATTAACCAGGGCTAGAAGCGAGATGCTGAACGTGTTTTGCATGGGGGTCAGGCGGAACAACTCGGCCAGTACCTTTTCTGGCTGGACATTACGCGTCGTTTCCAAGATGATGCGCATCCCATTACGGTCCGATTCGTCGCGCAGGTCGGTCAAACCTTCGATTTTGCCGTCACGATGCAGATCGGCGATACGGCCGAGCAGGTTGGTCTTATTGACCTGGTAAGGCAATTCCGTGATCACAATGCGCGATTTATTTCTGCCCATCTGCTCCACATGCGCTTTAGCCCGCACCGTGACGCGACCACGTCCAGTAGCGTAGGCGCTGGCAATGGCGTCGATCTCTTTATCCTTGATCACCTTATTGCGAAAAACCAGCCCGCCCGTTGGGAAATCAGGGCCCTGGATAAATTGCATCAAATCCGTGACGTTGATATTGTCTATCCAGCGCCATTTGTCGAGCATATAGATTAGGGCGTCTACCACTTCTCCCAGGTTATGCGGCGGAATACTGGTAGCCATACCCACGGCAATGCCCGATGAACCGTTAACCAGCAAATTGGGGATGATCGAGGGTAGGACAGTCGGTTCTTGCAGAGAGTCGTCGAAATTGGTAGAGAAGTCCACCGTGTCCTTGCCGATATCGGCCAGCATGTCGTGACCCATTTGCGCCATACGAACTTCCGTGTAGCGCATGGCCGCGGCGGGATCGCCGTCAATAGAGCCGAAGTTGCCCTGTCCATCCACCAGGAGATAGCGCATGGAGAAATCCTGAGCCATGCGCACCATGGCATCATAGACGGACTGGTCCCCATGGGGATGGTATTTACCCAGCACTTCACCCACGACACGGGCCGATTTTTTGTATGAGGTATTCGGCCGTAAGCCCATATCGTACATAGCATAAAGAATGCGGCGCTGCACCGGCTTGAGTCCATCGCGTACGTCGGGCAGCGCTCGTGAAACGATGACGCTCATCGCATAACTGAGGTACGAATCGCGCATCTCGTGATCGATGTTTACTTTTCTGACTAATCCTACTTCCATGTTTCTTGTAGCCCGTGAGCGCCTCTCCTCCACGAAGTCCCGCAGGAAACAGTGGAGAGGAACTGAAAATTTGTTCTAGCAAAGGTGGGTCAAATATAGGCAATTTTTAAGGGGCTGTCAAACGCGAATTCGGCGAATCTCCGTACTTCCCTATCGTGTGGGGCAACGCGATCTAGAGACCTTTCTCAAGCAATTCCTGCCGCTGGCGATTAGAGGATCAGCTTTCCTCCGCAGTTACCTGAATGGTATCTAGCTTGAACGTTTCGGCCGTTTGCCCGTCGCAGCCGCCCATGGGGCAGACTGTAAGGCGCTCGCCGCTGTCAGCTTCATACCAGCCCAACCAAATCTGGTATTCACCAGGGGCTATCTGCTTAATCGGCAGCGATATCGTGTCGCGGACAATTTCACCCGGCTGCCAAATATCCGTGGGATAGGTCCAACCACGCGGCACAGCGTCGCTCTGAGCTACGACGTCTTCGTTTTCAGCGTCGACCAAATGAACAAAAAGTTTATAGGATGTATCCAAAGGGTCAGGCGCCTGCCAGAAGTGGGTCAATTCCACCGTATCCGCTGTTTGCTCCATATCATAGCCAACGAGGCAAATCTGATTCTCCCAGCAGGCTGGGGTACGGTTCTCAGCTTGGAAGGGATGGATGTGGATGTCGCCCAGAACGGCCGTTTCTCCTGCGGATGCTTGTTGCCCATCTTCGACCAGGAACAATTCCAACGAATAATCTCCTGGTGTGAGATCGGCGGCGATAGGCAATGTATAGGATCCGCGTACCATCTCGTTGGCTTGCCATTGGGAAGTTGGCCAGCCGGGTGCAGGTTGCGCACATTGCAATGGGGTGCTTTCATCTTGCGCATCACGCAATGAAAAACAAGCCTGGTAGGATTTATCTGGCGCCGCCACCGTGCCCCAACGTAAATCAACAAACAATGTACCGGCCTGGTTTGCCTCTTGTGGGCTAACCATTGTACTTGACACGCCAATATCAACAGTTAACAACTTATCAACTGCAAACTCGCGCCCCTCTTGGGGATCCGTTGAGTAGACCAGCAAGATCTCATCTTCATAAATAGGCTCAAGAGTCACCCAATCCAACCACCTTCCCAGGATACCCTCGTTCAGCAAAGTCTTGTTCACGACGACGTAGCGCACATTTGCGGCCGCAAGCTGCCGGAACTGCCGCGTTACATCCACATTGGCGAAATCCACCCAATCCTCAGGCTGCACCAGCCAGGAATCCTGCCTGAGCAAGGGCTGCAAAAAAGGCACGCTCTCGCGAAAGGCATCGGCGCCCACTGGCAGACGGGAGACGTGACCTCCGCTGATCGGTTTGCCGTGCTGAATCTGGTAGAACATGTACAGTTTGTCGAAGCCGCGCTCATAAGTCGGGAGTTCCAGGATTCCGAATACGTCGGGATCATCAGCCAATTGCTGGTACCACTGCGGAATCTCCGTGGATGTGGTCGGGAAGGGTGGAGCGACAGGGTTTTCCCAGAGAATGATCAGGCCGATTGCGATCACGGTCAGTGCCGCCACGAACTTTCCGTGCCGCCAGGCGCGCCGGTCGATTCTGCGCAGAATGTCATCCACGGCCCAGGTGACCAGCATAGCTACAGGCAAGCTGAGAAATAGATTGAGCCGGTGCGGTCTGCGGATGAGTGTGGCGATCAAGGAATCACCCAGCAGACGATAGGGCATGGGCAGCTGCACAAACGGCTGGCCGTCAATAGTTAATGTCGAGCCCATGGCCATCAACATTGCTGCCAATGCCAGCAGCGACCAGAACCAGCTCTTGCGCCACGCGATGATTGCCCCATAGAGGGCCAGAACAATCGTCAAATAGCCTATGAACGGGATGTAATGGACGCTGGCGGCAATGTTTTCATAAGGCTCAAGGAACCATACCGGAAATGGCTCATCTCGCCAAAATTGATTGTAAATCGCCGGGGGCACAACATAAGCGAGCAGATCGGTGACCCCCTCCTTTTCGTACACCGTGACGCCAACCGTGTCGCTTCGCGATAGTTGATCCTTGACCACGGGAGCGGCCAAAGGCGCCATCAAGCAAAGGGCCAGAACGCCTGCCAACAGAAATAGACCAATGGTGCGCCGGGTACGGCCGTCTTTTTCGCTCACAAAGAGATACAAGACGTAGGCCAGCAGAATCGGGCTGCTCATGACGAGCAGTTGCCAGCGCGTGATGGCGATCATCGCCAGCGATACACCGGCAAGTAGCGCATAGCGCAGCTTCTGCTGTCGGTAAGCCCGGTGCAGGAAAAACATCGTCAGCGGTACCCAGAAAAGCACAACCATATTCGGATGATCGTTATGCGATAGGGTATAAGGCCAAAATCCAAATACCAGGCCGCCGATGAATGATGCCGCTCGCGACGCGCTTAATTCATCGGCAAATAAGTAGAAGGTGAACCCATTTAACGCATAAACCGAGATGAAGATCAGGTTGTAAGCAGCTATACTGCCGGCAATCGCTTGCAGCGGCAGCCATAGCGCGATATTAAACCAGGCGATATTGTGTGATGTGAGCGAGACGCCGGATGGGTAGTAGAGTAGGGTTGTGTAAAATGGACTCTGACCGTTGAGTATCGCCTCTTTGATCCACCAGAAGGTCCATTGGTGAATCCAGAGATCGGAGTGGCTGCCGGCCAGCTCCGTGCCCAGTTTGCTGATTACCGGCCACGTCATGACCAGCGCCAGCAAAACGTAAACCAGCAATATCAGCGTGGTTATCCAACGCGATTGCCCGCGCGGAAGCGTAGCATCAAGCGCCTCGACGTCGTCCTGGACTCCCATTACCTGTCCTTGTCTGTAATACGGCCGTTCCAGATATGTCGATAGTAACGCAAACTTGACAGGAATAAACCACCGCCGACGCCGATATACACGATAGCCAAATAAGGTTTGGGTATTGGCGTGTAGTGGCGCAAGGTGATGCCCAAAGCGATCATAAAGGCGATTAAGGGATAGCTCTTCCACGCTTGAAAGGCAAAGAGGCACGTCCGGTCGCCGTCAATCTGTTCAATACGGCCGACATTCTTGCAAGCGAGTCCGGAAAAGCTGAAGCGTAAAAACGCCAGCGCCAATAAGCCGCCCACCAGGGCGAAGGGCAAAGCCGCAACAATGCCCAGGGGCTTCAACCAGCCAGAAGCCAGGCTCAACAGCATAATGCCCACGGCCGACCACATCAGCCCAGCCGTAAAGTGCAGCCAGCTTTTGCTGACGACAGGTTTACACTGTGTTAGGATTTCGTCCATACTTCCCTATGCGTCATCACTAAAATCAGCCTGAATGCTTTGATTTCGAAATCATCACCCTTTCGTACCAACCCGGCCCATCAACCATAAAGTAACGGCCAGCATACCACCCAAGGTTAGCACAACAAGCTCAGCAGTAAAATCTAAAAGCGTTTCGCTAAACGACACCGGAAGAAAATCATTAATTTGCTCGTAAGGGACAATGAGCATGGCCAAAGCGAATACAACAAACAAACTCAGGCCGCCTCTTTGCCGGGGCGTAAGTTGCCAGGCACCTATCTCGCTGAAGCCAAAGTAGACAACCGCCATGAAGAAGATTATCAGCACACCGTCATACGGCCGGTGATATGCGACGAGCAAAGTCCACAGGGCAGGGGCAGCCATCAAATGCCGGTCAAAAAACGATCGCGCAGAAGTAGATCGAGCAGGGCGCGGTCGCCGGTAACTGTACCAGATCAGGTAAGCCAGAAAAAGCACGGTCAGCACAACTGGTGCAGCAAGGCGCAGGCCCGATCCAGGATCAAACAACTCGGCCAGGTAGATCCCCGGCATATTGCTGTGCCTCTTCATGATCTGATAATTGCTCTGCAAAATTGAAAGTGGATCGCTGCCGGTCCACGTAGACAGTAAAAATAGACTTAAAAGTTGAACCAGTACAGCTACCACGACAACCTTAAATTTACGTTTGTACAGGGCGTAAAGAAACAACGGCAGCGCGATCGAATACTTGGAAAGCGCCACGCCCAAAAACAGTCCGGATACTAGCCAGGATCGGTTCCAGATAAGCATGCTGAGCAACATCAGCGTGAGAACGACAAGTGTCGTCTGTCCCGTACCCAGTGCCGCACGGGTGCCCTTCAACGCATAAAAGGCCAAAAAAAATAAGGCTGTTGTGATGATACCCAGGTTTTTCATTGGCGGCAGCCAGCGAATTGCCAACCAGGGTAAGATCAAAACAAGCATTAGATTGAAGATATACCAGATAGCGTTAGCCACCGGCCAGGGCAACCAAGAAAATGGCGTGAGCAACAGGACGATCGGTGTTGTATTTGCCGGGGTTGTAGCAAGCGGGCCGCTCCGAGGTGGCGCGGCTCCTTGACCACCGATGAACGTGACCGGCGAATCAGGCTCTTTGCCAGACAGATAGGCCGCAAAGGGGTCAGTTTGTTGCCGCACAAAGAGCCCACTATACCAGTATGAATGGAAATCAATCCCGCCATAGGGTGTCAAGAAGGCAAATTGAACCGACCGCCCTAGAGATACCAGCGCCAAAATGGCAAGAATGGCTACGCCTACCAGGCCAAGCAAGCGTGCTCTCTTAGATTGAAATAGCCCATCTGGATCATTCATTTGAATATGCGTTGTGCATGAAATCTTGTTCCGCACCTCCAATT
>JAACFF010000470.1 GCA_009937635.1 Chloroflexota bacterium | reverse complement strand
GAACGCGGCGCAGGGCAGGTCTATTTTGACTTTCTGAAAAAGGTTTATGCCGAAGTGAAGGCCCGCGGGCGGACGATGCAGTTCTGGGGGGATATCATCGTCAATCACCCTGAGTTGGTGGCGGAGCTGCCCAGGGATGTGGTGGCCCTGGAATGGGGGTACGAGGCAGACCATCCTTTTGATGAACGCGGGGCTTTATACGCTCGTTCAGGTATTCCTTTTTACGTTTGTCCCGGGACTTCCTCGTGGAATACGCTAGGCGGCCGTACGCAGAACGCCTTTGGGAACCTGCTCAATGCCGCTGGCAATGGATTGAAGCATGGCGCAGCGGGTTACTTGAATACGGATTGGGGTGACAACGGGCATTGGCAGATGCTGCCGGTCAGTTATCTGGGCTTTGCGTATGGCGCGGCTTTGAGCTGGGCGCTGGAAGCGAATGAAGATATCGATTTAGAGGGTGCTGCAAGCTGGCTTGTTTTTGGGGATATAAGCAAGCAAATGGGTTCGATTGCCTATGATTTAGGGAACGTCTATCTGGATGCAGGCGGCCAATCGTTTAACGGCGCGCTGTTCTTTTACCTTCTCCAGATTTCCCCGCAGGAACTTTACCAAGTTCAGGCGCAGTTGCTCTCGGGCGCATTGATCATAGAAGGGCTGCGGCGTGCAGAAAAGCGAATTGACGAGCTTCTGGAGCAACTTTCGCAGCTAGAAGACGCAGTTCATGAAAGGATCAGGAGGGAGTTTGTATGGACGGCTGAAATGATGCGTCATGGCTGCCGGCGGGGTATATGGATGCTGCGCCTGGAAGCGGGGCAGGAGCAAGATGGCGAACGAACAATGCTGGGGCATGAGGCGGCGCGGCTGATCAGGGAATATGGAGCCCTTTGGCAGGCTCGCAATCGCCCTGGTGGATTTGCCGACAGCGTGGCGTTGATGGAGAAGATGCGAGCTGATTACAGCAGTGAGTCAGCATAAGCCCAAAGGCTGGGAAAGCCGCCAGTGTGCAGGAAGATCAGGATGTCGCCGGCGGTAAAACGGCCGTGGGCGACCAAATTAATCAATCCGGCGAAGGCTTTGCCGGTGTAGACGGGATCGAGGAGTATGCCTTCCTGCCGCGCCAGGAGGCGGATCGCTTCTATGGCCGGGGGGTGTGGTTGGGCGTAGGCGGGCCCGGCATAGGTTCTTTCGATCAAGGGCACATCGTCGATCGCAAAACGCTTTTTACCGTGCAGGGTCTTTATTAGCTCGTTGGCCAGACGGGCGATACTTTGCGGGAATCTTTTCCACAGTTTCCCTATGTCGATGCCCAGGACGCGGATCGGTGAATTGAGCAGCGCAAAACCGGCCATCAATCCGGCGAGCGTCCCTCCGGTGCCGGCGGCGGTGAGGATGGTGATCTTTTCCGGCGGCAAATTCTGCGATTGTACCTGTTCGTGAATCTCGCAAGCGGCTTCCACGTATCCCAGACAGCCGGTCACATTATGGCCGCCAACGGGCATGAAATAGGCAGAGCGGCCGGTACGTGGCCTGGCGACTAATTGCACGAGCCGGTTGGTTGCTTCAAGTGTCAGGAAGGCGTCACCGCCTCCGCCAAAGGGTATGAAGTGCATCCTGGCTCCCAAAAGTTGGTTCAACAGGAGATTGCCGGTCAATTGGGGCGGCTTGCGGGCGAAGAAGAAAAGATGGGCTTCGAGGCCGAGAGCGGCACAGGCAGCGGCCGTCATGCGCGCGTGATTTGATTGCAGCCCGCCGTAGGTGATCACTTTGCGTTTGCCCTGAATCAGGACATCAGCCATGATATAGGCCAGTTTTCGCCCTTTGTTGCCGCCGAAAGCGGGGCCGAGTTCATCATCACGCTTGATCCATATTTCAGGCGCGGCTCTGGTAAGAACCTTGTTGAGCCTGGGTAAGGGATATAAAGGTGAGGGCGCCAGGTAATAGGGAAGCCGGGGGAGCTGTTGTAGTTGTCGGCGAAGCTCTTCTTGGTTCATCATCCGTAGCTCGATTTGGCAAAGGGTGTGTTCCAATTGAGTTGGAGCGAGATCTCGATAAACGAAATGAAACGCGGACAAGACGGATGAACACGGAGATACATGTGGCAAAATCAGCTCTCGTCCGTGCTCGTCAGCGTCCGGTCATAGCTGAGATGAACCACACCTTTTCACAACCCCGCGGGAAGGGCGCGACGGTGAATTCGCGGCTACGGAATAATCAACCAGGCTTGACGCGAGCGTGAATATCCGCGGCATTTTGGCGCAGGTCGTCAAGTACGGCGATCATGCTTGTGCCTGCGTTGCGCAGGTATTTCTGATCTGAGCCAGGCTCTTGCAACAAGCCGCCGCTGTGATGGATGGCGATCACGTCGTAGTCGTCATTGAAGACGGGCGAGCCGGAAGATCCTCTCATGGTGCTGGTTGTGTATTGCAGGACTTTGGCGTTGGCGAAGGCGACGAAGTTGTTTTGCATGGAGATCATCTTGTAAGCGCCGCCCGGATGTTGGATGATGGTTACGCGGCCATCTCTTTGCGCTCGTTCGGGTTTGAGCGCCAGGGGCCCGATGTCTTCGGGGATGGCTTCGAGCTCAACGACGGTGTAGTCTAGATCGGCATTGGTATAGAACAAACCGCCGGTCTTGGCCTGCACGACCTGGGGCATCTGGGGATTGCCGTCGGGGCCGATTTGGTAGCCAAATTCAAATTCGCTGCCGTTGGCGGTCTCCTGGTCGCCAATAACGTGGTGATTGGTCATGGCGAAGTTGTCGCCGACGATGAATCCGGAGCCGGTGCCGTTGGGCAAGACAATGCGCACGACTGCTTGTGACGCCTTCAGGGCCAGTTGCAGCATGCTGATGTCACGCAAGGTGTTCTCGCCGAATATCTTTTCCTGGACGGAGGCAGAGGAATCGCGCCCGCGCCAATCTTCGATGGCGGGGCTCTTGACGACCGGCCGATCCAAAGCGTATGTTTGCAGCAGCTCGCGCAGGAAGTCGTTTTCCTCGCTGGCGCCGCCGGAATCAATGATCATATTGACGAAGACGCCCAGAGCTTCTTTGTCGGGGGAAACACGGCCGAAGGTGATGAGCCGCTCGACGACGCGAACGGCGACTATGCGAGGGGAACCATCCAGGTCAAGCTGGGCCAGGATGTCGTCGTCGCGCGGCACGCCGCGCAGGGTCATGACCAGGAGGTCAACGCGATCTCTGACGGTGCGAAATTCGGGTATCTTGGCGACGATGCCGACCAGTTTGAGGAAATCGGGTTGGGAGATTTGTACGGACATGCGAGGGTCTCCTGGGTGGTGGGTTTGTTTTGTTATTTTATAGCATATGATGGGCAGGGTCAAGGGAATTGGGGATGGGGGGTAGGGGGTAGAAATAATGGCGTAATTGCATTGTTTGGGTTTCTGAATCGCTGGAACGATTCGATGGCGACGCCGCTGGAGGATGCGCCCGCTGTTTGCGCGAATGAGATGCTGGGCCAGCGCGGCTGGGAGATTGGCAAGCATCAACGTTGACACGAGAGAGGTTTAGCCGCTTGCCCCAATACCATCAGAAAAGTGACAGAAAAAGAGACAAAATGCCCTATTGGCCCTAAAGGTCTGCGAGCGGGGGCGAAACGGTTGGATGGGAATTAGTTTGTTGCCTTGTGTGGCAGTGGCCAACCGTCTCGCCCCTACCATTGCTGGAGCGGATCATAGGGCCAAAAGGTGTTGGGCCAGGCGTTTGGCGAGGGTGATGATGGTGAGGACGGTGGGGCGGGCCAGGGCCTGGGGGAAGACGCTGGCGTCGCAGACGTAGAGGTTTTTGACTTCTGTTTCCAGGTCGGTGGTGAGCATGGAGCCGATGCGCACGGTGCCGGAGGGGTGGGTGCCGCGCAAGGGCGAGGGATAGATGGTGTCAGGATCGCAGCCTGCTTTGTGCAGGATTTGGGTGGCAACGGCCGTGGCGCGGGCCAGGCGCTGCCGGTCGGCGGTGGTGAGTCCCTTGTGGATGCGGGAGCCGTCGGACACGCCGCCGCTGATTTCGTCTTTGAGCTTGATCATGACGCCGAATGCCCGGCCCCAACGACGCCAGTTAAGGGCATAGGCGGGGCCTTGCCTGATCATGGTCACCGGGTAATTGAGCCAGGGATCGACGAGGGTGGAGTAAAGCACGCCCAGCTCATCGTCGGCGTAGCTCCAGGTCATAGGCGGTTCGTTGCCGTTGCCACGCGAAGGAGCGTGGCCGTAGACGATGACCGTGGTATCCATGGTCATGCCCTG
>JAACFF010000469.1 GCA_009937635.1 Chloroflexota bacterium | reverse complement strand
GGCATCAACCAGACCAACATCGACGACATCCGGCGGACGTAACTCGTACAAAAATAGGCGCATTTCTTTCAAGGCTTGTTGGGATACCGCTCCGATTCTGGTGAAGTAATGGCTTGCGCCTTCTGTGTCACCAGCCTGCACAGTTTCCCGACCAGCTTCGGCAAATAGATTGGTACTGTAAAGAGACTGCGTGACCGAATCATGCAAATCCTGAGCGATACGTGAACGCTGCGCTGCGACTGCAAGTTGAGCTGCAACCTTTTCACGCCGGTAACGATTAATACGGTCAGCCAGGCCAATGGACAGGACAAAAGCTAAGATCACCAGGCCTAACCTCAAAAGCGAATCAGTCATATCAACCCAGGGCAATACATCAATCAGCGTCAAGACAAAAATAGCAAAACCAATCAGCAACGGCAGCCAACCCAACAAGAAGTAGCGGGCAGGCGAATAGCCCTTACGCCATACTAACAATCCTGCCACAATTATAGTTACACAACTGGCCAGCAGTAAGAAGATGTGAATAACGGCCGTTTGCCTGAACCAGATAAATTGCAGCGCTAGCAAAATCAGGATGGTAGTCGCTAACCCTAACATGATCTTGTGCAGCCTAGGTGTAAACTCTTTGGTGCGCAGAAACGATGTAGCGAACAACAATGCAAATGAAAAAGATAGGACCACGAAAAATCGATCGGCTGTGGCCGCCAGTCCAGGCCAATTAGGCCACAAATATTGATCGCCGAACCCATCTATGCCAATGATGCCCAATAAGATCGTACCGAAAAATAGAGCATAAAATAGATAGCTATTGTCACGAATATAGAAAAAGAAAACTAAGTTATAACCTGCGAGAATGAAAAGGATGCCGTAAAAAAAACTCAGTCTCGCTAATTTTGCCTTGGCATATTGAAAATAAGCAGACTCAGACCAAAGAGATAGGGTCAGAATTAGCGTGTCTTCAGATTCAAAGCGCATGTAGATGGTTTCTGTTTGTTGGGGAGGAAGCGGTAAACGAAAAACGTAGTCCGTAGAAGAAACATCACGGGTGGCAAAGGGGCGTGCCGTCCCAGTATGAACGGAATCATATCCTACACCATTTTCAATTGGATAATAATAGTCGATTGTATAAACATCTGTGTCAAGGACGATCAGCCAGTTTGAGGCGGCATCTGCTTCATTTGTTGCCTGAATACGCACCCAATAGGCCGAATCGGTGAAACCAAAACCAGGAGATTCTTCTTGATTGGGGACAAACTGAGCGGCAATTTCTGGGGAAGTGACATCTTCGATAGTCCATGCCCCTTCTTTGTCTTCGAGAATCTCTAAATGTGGGCCTAAAGGGTGCTGCTCCTGATCATTGGTTAGAATGAGGGGATTTTGTGATTGGGCAACGGCCGTTGCACCCCACAGGCACAACCACAATGATATGAATAAAATGACGATACATTTGTTCCGGGACATAATTCTCACTAAGGGAGAATTATAGCAGGGAATGAAAAACAATCGTCCTGTCACTGTATTCCGATTTACTCTCGATGTCTCAATGAGTACACCCAACGATACGTATATAATAGCGTGTCTCAATTGATGTCTCAGAAAGGATTTCTCAGTAAACCTAAGAAATTAAGAAACACGCCACGAGGAGGTACCAATTATTCACTACTGGCCGGTGGCTATTGAACCTGTAGCGCTTGCTGCGCGGCATTAATTTGCGCGATCATGCGGCTTTGGGATGCTGGACGTTCACTGGTTTGGGGAGCAAGAGGCAGCTCACAAGCATTGGTTCGATTCGGCAAAAGATGCGTTCTTGCTACACACTGTTTACGGGGAAAGGGAGCGGTTTCCCCTGGACGCCTGCAACACAATTGCGCACAGCCATCTGGGCCATTAAGGTGCGAGATGTTGTGGTGGCGCTGGCGATGTGGGGGACGACGATCAAGTTGCGGAGATTGAGCAGCTTGTGATCGGGTGGTAAGGGTTCCGGATCGGTGACATCAAGGGCGGCGGCGGCGATCTGGCCATTTTGCAAGGCCCAGTATAGGGCATCGGGATCGACGACGGGGCCACGGGCGGTATTGATCAATACGGCCGTGGGCTTCATCAGTTCCAGGGCGTGGGCATCGATCAAGCCACGGGTTTCTGCGGTCAAATTGACATGCAGTGAAACGAAATCAGCCTCCTGAAGCAACTCGTCAAATTTGCGATATTCAACGCCCAGGGCCTCTTCCAGGTCTGGCCTGCGGGAAGCGTTATGGTAAAGAATCTGCATATCAAAGCCACGGGCTCTTTTAGCCACGGCTTGTCCAATACGGCCCATGCCAATGATGCCCAATATGGCGCCTTGTATTTCCTGTCCTAAAAGGAGTGTTAAGCCCCAAGTCTGCCATTTCCCGGCGCGCACGTAGTCGATGGCCTCGCCAATGCGGCGCGCGGCAGCCATCAAAAGGGCAAAAGCGAAGTCAGCCGTGGCGTCAGTGAGCACGCCCGGGGTATTGCCAATGGCAATGCCACGCTCGGTGGCCGCGGCTACGTCGATATTGTCGTAGCCGACGGCTACCTGGCTGATGACTTTTAAATTTGGAGCGTAATCCATCAGGTTGGCGTCGATCTGATCGGTTAGTAGACAGATAAGGCCCTCTTTATCCTTTATCTGCTGCGCGATCACATCATAGGGTGGGGGGAATTCCTCGTTCCAAATCTGAACGTCGCAGACTTCTGTCAATTCGCTCCAGGCAGCTTCAGGCAAGTGTCGAGTCACATAAACTCTTGGTTTCATGTTGGTTCTAATCCCGTCCAACTACGTCTCACTCCACTCATCTACTGTGGGTGAACTGATATCATCCCGATACACGACTTTACCCGTAATCCGCCAAACAGATCAACGACTGTCGTTTTTACCCTTATGGTCACGATGCGCAGCACGGGTTTGTTCTGTTTGTTCTTTACGAGCATTTTCTAGCACCCTAAAAACCGGGTTTCGGAAAACTGAACTCAAACCAGGGCCGCACGCAGGACTTCAGCGGGGTGTAGGGCCTGGCGAGCAGCGCCATGCTTGATCTGCTGGCGACAACTCGTGCCGGCAGCGACGATAAGGGTGTCGGAAGCGGCTTCGCGTACGGCGGGCAGCAGGCGGCGCTCGGCCATCTTTAGCGAGATTTCATAATGCTCCGCTTCGTAGCCGAAGGAGCCGGCCATGCCGCAGCAGCTTGAATCCACCTCGGTGACGGTGTAGTTGGCCGGCAAGGTTAAAGCGCGGATAGCCGGTCCTGTGCCCACGAGCGACTTTTGGTGGCAATGCCCGTGCAGTAAAATGTGGCAAGGCGCGTCTGTGAAGGTGAGGTCCAACTGATCTTCGTCGGCCAGCCGGGCGATAAATTCTTCGAAGGTAAAAGCATGTTCGGCCACCAAGGGCACGCGCTCATCTTGCGGCAGAAGAAAGAAATATTCATCGCGTAGGGTGAGCAGGCTGCTAGGCTCCAGGCCGACGATGGGTATGCCGCGTTCGGCCAAGGGGGCCAGGTGGGTGAGCGTATCTCGTGCCGCGGCGCGGGCTTCGTCCACCAGTCCTTTGGAGATAAAGGGACGGCCGTCATCTTTATGTCCCGGCCATAACACCTCAAATCCCGCGGCCTTTAATAGTTCTATGGCAGCGATACCTACCTGGGGCGTGTTGTAATTGGTAAAGGGATCATGGAAGAACGCAACCGGGGGGCTACCTGGTTGCTGCCCGTTGCCTGCTGCTTTTTGATTATGCTTCTTGAACCAGGCCGGCAAGGATTCCCTGGCCAGGGTGGGGAGAGAACGTCTACTGCTGATGCCCATGGTCGATTGCAACAGGCTTTTGGCTAAGCCGCTGTTAAGTGTCCCGTTAGCGAGGGGGGCCAGGGCGCCACTGCCCAGGCGGTTGAAGGAGCCAATATGGCCGAAGAGGCGGGCGCGCAGCGGCTTGCCATTGGCCTTGTAATAGTGAGCCAGGTATTCGAACTTGATCTTGGCC
Organism: Chloroflexota bacterium; assembly: GCA_009937635.1. Lineage (GTDB taxonomy): Bacteria > Chloroflexota > Anaerolineae > Promineifilales > Promineifilaceae > JAACFF01. Next base: position 278 of record JAACFF010000469.1, on the reverse strand, counting down.
ATGTCGACGGCCGATGGGCATTCGGCCTTGCAGGCCTTACACTCAATGCACAGATCCATGACCTCATATACACGAGAACCGGTCAATTCTTCCGCCGGCAGCTCTCCGGATAAGGCAGCGCGCAGGACGTTGGCGCGTCCACGTGTGCTGTGTTTCTCATCCCGAGTGGCCATGAAGCTGGGACACATGGTACCTGTGGTGCGCTTGCGACAAATACCGGCGCCATTGCACATCTCCACGGCGCGATCAAAGCCTTGTTCTTCTGTGAAGTCAATGAA